>CAUJFU010000396.1 GCA_963169055.1 Myxococcota bacterium | reverse complement strand
CCGCGCCTGAACATGGGCCTTTTTCGTATCGGTATGACAGTTCAGTCTCTTTTCTTCACCCGATGCCCGTGGGGTGATACGACATCTGCCCATGCCAGAACCCCCCCCCCTCGATGGGCTTTACACGATGTGTCCGAGTGTCCGCCACAGGGGGCTGCCCCTACGTTTTACGATCACGCGATGGGCGGATTATGAGGAAGTGGGTTCTGTTTTGGAGAAGGGCATTCAAGAAAAAGGCGTGTTCGTACTACTTCGAGCGACAGCGCCGTTTGTGTGAAAAGCCCGCGATCTCTTCGCCAACACGGGGTCAAGGGAGCCGCGCTCCCTTGCGGGGTTTGGGGCAGCGCCCCACAAACACCATCCAACTGGCCCCCTACCGAAAGCCCCCTTATCCCAAAGAATCTCAGTATTGACGGACGATGGTACGGAAAGCGCCACCCTCGGGGCCGTCGGCTTGAGCGATGCGGAACCATGAGAGGCCATTGGTGGAGAAGCGGAAGGCGAAGGAATAGCGTTGCCAGTTGGGATAGACATGGAGCATCTCGGCAGCAGGGAAAGTCCAGACGTAGCGGTAGTTGTTGCCGGCGCGCTCGACAAAACCCAGCCATGCGGTGCGAAGTTCGCCGTCATCTGCGCGATATTGGACTTGGGCTTGGATATCTTGGGGATTGAGCGCTGAACCATCGGTGAGACCGGGGACATAGACATCGGCGTAGATGAAGTGACAAGCGCGGCTAAGGATGTAGCTATCGACGTTGACGGGTTCGGAAAGGCCGGGGCGATGGGAACATCCACGCCACAGGCCGTTGCCCCAATCTCCTGCCCATTTCACCGCAGCGGGGGCCGTCGAGCGCACCGAAAAGCGGTAGTTGTTGCCGAAGTTGCTGTCCCATGCAGGACTACAAGTGCGGCCCGAAGTCGAGAACCAAAGTTCGACAGCGTTGGTGCCTGTGGGGACGGTGAATCGGGCTTTTTTGGCGACAAACGCACCGTTGGCGTCGATTCGGTCAAACAGTGGGGCGTTGACGACTTGGTTGCTTGGAAGAAAGCGGGCATAGGCCAGCGTATTCCATGTGGGTTGGCCCATGTAAGTCGAGCCGTGGCATTGGGTCAGACGATAGAGGTTGTAATCGACCACAAGATCGCCACCTGCGAGGATCGCGCCGTGTTGGGTATTTTGCCAACCCGCATCAAAGACCAGCGTGGCTTCGGGGCGTTGACCACAGACGGATGCGTCTTCTTGGATCGCCCATTGGTTGGCGAGATTGACCTGATAATGGGCGAAATCGTCGTTGAGGCGGTTGTGATCAAACAAGCGGCCTTCGGCGTAATGCTTGAGAAAAGGGATGGCTCCGACTTCGGAGCGTTGGATGGCGGTGGCGCTGATGCCGTCGCGGATGGTGTTGTTTTGGAGAGTGAATGAATAACGCTGAAAACCCGTTGCTGCGCCAGTTTCGGGTTGTCCGACCAGTTCGTACCATGTATCGGGTGTGTTGGTCGAACGATACAACAAACGGGGTTGCCATTGGCCATCCAGTGCGGCTTGTGCGACGTCCACCGTTGCGCGGAAAACCCACCAGCATAGGCCATCTTGGCAGTGATGCTTCGGGGTTCCTGTCGGCTCGACAACACGATGAAACGTGCGCAACACGATCTGACAAGCCCGATCAGAGCGGTCTTTGGAAGCTTCCAACGGGGCCGACGAAGACTTGACTTCACCTGCTGAGGGGGATTCTGGTGGCGTGTTAGGCGATTGAACCGATGCTTCCGGGATCTTGACTTCGCCGCTGGTGACGACCGAAGGTGGTGGCTGCTTCAAAGGATCGGGCTTTGCGGTCTCTTTCGCTGGTTCGGTCTTAGGCGTTGTGATCTCGGTCGAACACGCGACACCCCACAACGACAACAACAACACAAGCATCCATCGGCTCTTTGAATAAGAAATCATGCACACACCCTCTAGCTTTCTTCTCTCTATCGGTTCGCCCACAAGCAACGCCTGTTCGGGCTAGATCTTACCGCCTTCGGGACAGCGGCTTTGCGTAATGAATCGCGATTCAGTAAAAACGGCCCTTTGTCTTTGGAAACACAAAGGAATTGGGTTCTTTGTTGGTTTGGCGGCGAGAACATACGCTGCGATATCTGCGTTGTCAAGGCATTTGTTTTTGAAAAAAAACAATGGTTCAAGAAGTAGGCGGATCGGGTTGTTGATCGGTGGGGAGGGCGGGATCCCAACGATAGAAGCTTCGGAGGCAAGCGTACAGATCAGGGAGAAGTTTCTGGAGTTTTTCGGGTTTTTCAAAGAAGACTTCGGAAGCAACGGCAAAGAACTCGGCCTCGTTTTTTGCGCCATAGTCGTCAAGAACTTTGCGTTCGGGGCGTTTGCCATCGCGGAGGGCGAAAAAGTGCTGGCTCATGACTTCGGCCCAAGGCCGATAATCGCGCATGGAAGGCAAGATCGGAGTGCCATCAAACGAGCCATCGGCGATATCCAAGACGTGGGCAAACTCGTGGGTCGCGGTGTCTTGTCCATCGTCTTCGTGTCGTAATCCCCGAATGACGGCTTTCCACGAAAGTACGACGGTTCCAAAATGATGGGCTTCACCGTACACAATGCCGGGCTGTTCGGGGCCATCGAGTGCATTTTTTTTGCTTGGATGGCGGTAATCTTCTTCATAAACCACGATCTCGGTCAAGCGATCGTACATCGAGATATCAAGGTAGGTGGTGAGTCGGACAGCGATCGCGGCGATCACAACGCGCACTTCAGCGGTGATCACAAAGCCTTGTGCGCCTTCAAAGTGCTTTTCATCGAGAAAGATCTGCAACTGCCCCAAGAAGCGGGGAGTGAGGCTCGGTTTCATCGAGACATAAAACGGCACTTTTTCTTGGAGGATCGTGATCCACTCGGCAGGAAAAGGCTCTTTGAGCAAACGGCTTCGTCGCCAACGACGTAATATCCCGAACATAGCGGCTCCTTTTGGGCTTTTGTGGACATTTCTTGACCCACGACAACACGGCTCTCACAATACCAAGGCGCGTCGAGTCGAACGCACACGATACCGAGGTATCGCATACGATACCGACCGAGGCGCGCACTACGAAATCCGCCCATCGTGTGCGCCCAAATGTAGGGGCAGCCCCCTGTGGCTGCCCGACCACAGGGCGTCTACAGCGGATCGCATCTCCCTGTTGATCACACTTCTCTCGGAGATCGCATGATACCGACCGAGGCGCGTCATGTTAGCGCGTGCGACTACACAAGCAAGCCCCATCGACCCCAAGCACCGAAGGAATACGCATGTCTGCCTTTGAGATCATCGGCGGCCAACCGCTTTCAGGAGAACTCATCCCCCAAGGCGCGAAAAACGAAGCCTTGCAGATCCTGTGCGCCGTCCTGCTTACGGACGAGCCCGTCACCATCTACAACATCCCTCAGATCCGCGATGTGATCTTATTGATGGATCTATTGAGCGATCTGGGCGTGGAAGTCAAAAAGCTCGGCCCCAACGACTTTCGCTTTACATCGCGGGATCTTCGAATTGACTTTCTGGAAACCGAAGAGTTTCGCCAAAAAGCGGCACGGATACGCGGTTCGATCATGCTGATTGGCCCGTTGCTTGCGCGTTATGGTCAAGCCAGTGTGCCGCGTCCGGGCGGCGACAAGATCGGGCGGCGACGTTTGGACACGCACTTTCTGGGCTTTCAACAACTCGGCGCGACCTTCGATTTTGACCGAGAGGACGGGCAGTTTCGCATCCATGCCGAAAAGCTTCGTGGAACCTATCTGTTGCTTGACGAAGCTTCGGTCACGGGGACCGCAAACATCGTGATGGCCGCCGTGATGGCCGAAGGAACGACCACGCTATACAACGCAGCCTGCGAACCTTATCTGCAACAGCTTTGTCGGATGTTGGTCTCGATGGGGGCAAAGATCGAAGGCATCGGCTCCAATCTCTTGCGGATCGAAGGCGTTGGAAGTCTGCATGGGACGGAGCATACGCTGTTGCCCGATATGATCGAGATCGGCAGTTTTATCGGTCTTGCGGCGATGACAGCGTCGGCGATCACGATCAAAAATTGTCGAATCGACCAGCTTGGGATGATCCCCGATGTCTTTCGGCGTTTGGGCATCCGACTGGAATTTCGGGGCGATGATATCCACATCCCCGCCCAAAAACACTACGAGATCGAGACTTTCATTGACGGTTCGATCTTGACGGTGGCGGATGCGCCGTGGCCGGGCTTTACACCTGACTTGTTGAGCGTGGTATTGGTGACGGCCACACAAGCCCGAGGGACGGTCTTGATCCATCAAAAGATGTTTGAAAGCCGCCTATTTTTCGTCGACAAGCTGATCGATATGGGAGCCAAGATCATCCTCTGCGATCCACATCGTGCGACGGTCATCGGCCTAGATCGCGTCAATCCATTGCGCGGGATCTTGATGACTTCGCCCGATATTCGGGCAGGAGTGGCGCTCTTGATCGCTGCGCTTTCCGCCGAAGGCCGTAGCACCATCCGCAATATCGAACAAATCGACCGTGGTTACGAGCGGATCGAAGAACGCTTACGCGCTCTTGGCGCACAGATCCACCGAACCAGCGGCGAATCTTAAATTGCGCCCCCCTCTTTCGAGACACGTCTCTGTAGATGCGTTCTGCGATCACACCGCGCTCCAAGCGCAACATCTCTTTTTCAACGCCTGATGGGGCGTAGTGGACAAAAAAGCCGTGTTTGTGCCGCTTGAAGCGACAAAGTCGTCGGTGTGAAAAACCTGTGATCTCTTCGCCGATACGGGGTCAAGGGGGCAAAGCTCCCTTGTGGGGTGCGGGGTGAAACCCCACAAAGATCATCCCGAGGCGAACTTTCTTTCCTCCACAAAGATCATCTTGATGCGAAATTCCGATGGAGAGAGAGATTGCGATCTGAGAGGGCATCCTCATCTTGTGCCGAGGTTCGCAGTGCGCTACGCACAAAGGAGCCACACAAGGTTGTGTGGTTCGTTCGCTAACTACACGCAAAGGAGCCTTGGATGACCAAGCCGCTGTGTTCGATTGTTGGAGTGGGCCCCGGGATTGGGATGGCGGTTGCGCGCCGTTTTGCACAAGAAGGTTATCAGTTGGCGTTGCTGGCACGAAATACCAAAAAGCTCCACGACTACGCCAAAGAGCTTCACGATGAGGGCTATACCGTCCACACATATCCTACGGATGCAGCGGATGAGGACTCGCTGCACCAATCGTTTTATCGGCTGCACGAGGAGTTGGAAGCCAAAACCGAGGTATTGGTGTACAACGCAGCCGCACTCAATCACGCCCATCCATCCGAGATGATCTACGAAGATGCGTTGAACGACTTTCGTGTGAACGTTTTGGGGGCAGTGGTTTCGGCCCAAGCCGTCCTGCCGCAGATGCGACAGCAACGCAGCGGCACGATCTTGTTGACGGGAGGGGGCTTTGCGCTGACCCCATTTCCGCAGTATGCCTCGTTGGGCATCGGCAAAGCGGGCATCCGCAACTTGGCTTACGCGCTGGCGGGTGAAGTCGCAGAAGATGGCGTCCACGTCGCCACCGTCACGGTCTGCGGCATCGTGAAACCCGAAACGCACTTCGATCCCGCCAATATCGCCGAAGTCTACTGGGATCTCCACAACCAATCCCCCGAAGCATGGCAAACCGAGTTCGTCTATCGCTGAGATATCTGTGTTGGGCTTATCGCTCGATATCGCGCAAGGCTTTTTGGGCTTCTTGTGCAACGCCCGTATCCATATCGCTAGAGGCTTCTTTCAGAGCCTGTGGAACGACCAAAAACAAAGCATAGAGTCTGCGCAACGTCACGACAGCCTCTTTTCGTACAGCCGCTTCGGTATCGCTGCGCAAGATCCCCAACAACAAAGGCATCGCCCCCACTCCCGCCATGCCTGCCTGCCCCACGATCCGCACAGCCACCAAACGCATCTCAGGTTCGGGATGGGACAAACTCTCCAACAAAGCGCGCATCACAGGCATCGGATAATGCGGTAAATACACCAAAGCCTCCAACAAAGACCGTTGCACAGGCAAAGTGTCATTTTTCAGCAACCGCAACCACACCTCCAAAAACACAGGGCGCATCAATGCCTGCCAAGAAGCCGAGCAATCGGCATTTTGTGTCTTACAACGCCTGCTCAAAGCCTGCACAAATAAAAAGAAGCTGCGCGCCGCATAACGCCGACGCGCTGCATCCGTTTCTCGAAGGCCCTCGAAAAAGAAACCGTACTCTTGTTGACTCAGGCGAAGATGCCGCCCCAAAGCCCGCATAATCGGAGCTTTCATGGCGCTCTCATCTGTTTTTTTGCGTGCGACCAACATCCGCAAAGTCTCTTCGGAAAGCGGTTCGATCCGTGCCAAGGCCAACGCAGCGGCCAATCTCTTTTCTTCTTCTGCGTGGATAAGATAACGCCGCAAGATGCCTTCTGCTTGCACGGACTGAATGCGCAAACGACACAACGCAAATGCCGCTGCGATCTGCACTTCTTGCTGTTGATCGCGCAGCGCCATCAAAAACTCCCTGCGTGCCGCACGCGCCGCAGTACCCATCTCAGACAACGCATACACCGCATACAACCGCTCTTGTGGGCTGCCTGAGGCCAACTTCTCCCGCAAGATCGGCACAGCCTCTTCTCCCATCTTCAACAGCAACGCCACCGCAAACTCCGCCCCCGCCCAATCGGGCTTTCGCAACGCCTCGACCAACGCCAAGATCCCCTTGACGCGCAGCCGCAACAACGCTGCCACCACCCAACGCCGCGCCACCACATCCTCTTCCACAAGGCGCTCCACCAACGCCACAACATCCTGCGCCGCGACATCCTGCCAATACGCATAACCTCGCGCACCAAATCGCCGATGTATCGGGTCTTTCGACACCAGCAACCCGCGTAAAGCGCCCACCAACTTCGCGTCCTTCACTTCTCCGCCCTCGCCTTGCCACAATGTCGCATCGCTCAAATACCCCAACCATCGGTCTTTTTGCGCAGAATCCTCCGCCAATCCACGCAAGGCCATCACCAAAACACCGCTGCTGCGCTGCCCCAAGGCTTTTCGCAACAACACACGCTCCACTCCCGTCGCCAACGCAAACGCATGTAGCAGACTTTTCGTCTCTGCCAATTTTCCCAAACGCCGCGCACAAGGCCCACGCAACCACCAAGGCCCCCCCCGAACGCAAGACCACACATATCCCTGTCCAACGGTCTCTTTGGACGCCAACATCGCACGAAACCACACCTCCAACGCCCCCATCTCCACGCCGCGCTCCCACCGCCCCCGTCCCACCGCATCGATCAAGCCATACCAAAGCTGCGGCGCATGAACCCCCGCCCCCTCAAACACCTCGGCCCACAAACGACCGTCCTCCCCAAACCTCTCCACACCACGCGGGCGACTGTCCCACAATCGCCGCAATCCCACCGCTCCCCAAGAACCAAATCCCCGCCATATCCGCCAAGACGCCCGACGGATCGCCCAATCCGCATCCGACAGCAACGGCTCGATCCCCTCCAAACTCGACAACGCACGCCACCCTCCGCGCTCCAAACACCTCAACACCAACCTCCGCTTTTCAAGATCCTTTTCCCGCAACCACGGCTCCCAAAAACTCCGCGAAAATACCACACGACCACAGACCTCACGCAAAACTTCACGCGCTACACGCCGTCGCACCGAGACTTCCTCCGTCCCCCACACCAACAGCGAACGCACCAACGACATCGGCGGATCGTCGACCGCCCCGATCGCACGCAAGGCCCCCAACTGCAAACTCCGATGACGCCCACGCACCAACATCACCAACTCAGGCCAAACTTCTCGCCCCACCGCCCCCATCTTGCGCAAACTACGCAACACCACTTGGCGCTCGATCAATGTCCCCCCCCGCAACCACCGTCGAATCGGCCCTGTCAGTCTACCTCGCTGTGTGCGCTTTTGCAAACGCATACCCAACACAGACCACCAACGCAACGCTTCTAAACGCAACGCCTTCCCGCCACGCCCTTCGATCCATCGCAACAACATCTGCTGCTTTGCTTCTTCTTTTTCTTCCAACGCCACCAACGCCCGCATCGCTGCAAACTTCACATCTCGATCCTGATCCTTCAACAATCTCCGTAATCGCCCACGCTCGGCTATCATCAACGCGCCCAACCTCCCCACCGCATCGACCACAGCGCGCCGCACCGCCCACGATTCATCTTCCAACAGCTTCAACAACAATGGCCGCACCGCACCGATCTCCCCGCCCAACGCTCCCAACGCTCGCGCCGTCGCCTGTCGTGTCCGCCAACCTCGGCTCGACACCGCATCCTGCAACAACGACAACGGACTCACCACCCCATCCCCAAGCGCATCTGCCGCCGCAAAGCGCACTTCTTCTGACGAGTCCCCCAACAAACCTGCCAACCAACGCTGCGATGCCGTCTGCTCCAAACACACCTTCCCGATCGCACGCACCGCAGACAAACGCACCGTCCAACGCCTCTCGCTCGCCTTTTCATGGATCGCTTCACACAACCCCGAAGCCGCCTTACCTTGCACCTCCAACGCACGCAGTCCTGTCCTCAAAAAGATCTCCCGTTCCTCCCGCAACAACGACCGCACTCGCTCCCAACCCTCTTTTCCCTGTGCAACGATCCCCGCGATCACACCCTCCTCGATCGCCTTGTCTGCGCGCTCTAACCGCGCCTTCACCTCCTCCCATGCCGACCAACTCTCCTCCATCAACACTTCCGCAGCCAACCGCCGCACCTCCTCCGCCTTGTCTTCCAACGCCCTCAAAAACAATCGCCTCACTTGTTCTTTTTTGTCGTCCTTGCGCAAAACCCGCAAGACTTCAAGCCGCGTCTTCGCCTCCTTCGACAAGAACCATCCCCACAAACGCACTCGCACTCGTTCAAAAGGCACGCTCCCACGCGACAAATACCGACAAGCCCAACGCACTGCTGCTTCGTCTGCCCCCTCCAATGCCTTCCACATCTCTCGCTCTATCCGCCGACTTCGGCTCCCCGATCGCACAAACCCCGCCAAGATCGCCGCAGCATATCCCTCCCTCCCCGCCTCCAACCACCAGCCCCAAAGCTCCTTGCTTCGGAGCTTTGCGCCACCCTCCACCGCACCAAGCGCCCACCAAGCCGCCTCCCTCACCTTCGGCCACACCGACCGCCTCAGCCCCGCGATCTTCCCCTGCACATCACGCGGCACACCCAACGCCCTCAACGCCCTCAGCGCCGCTTCTTGCACCTCGGGCTGATCCTCGTTTAGCAAACTCACGATCTCATTCCGATACAACCGCCCCCCCTCTCCCATCTTCCCCAACGCCTCAACTCCAAAACGACGCAACAACGGATGTTTTGCACGCAACAACTCCGACCAGACTTTTGCTGCCTGCGTCGGACTCATCCGTGCCACCGAGCGCTCCACCTCCGCAAGCTGAACCCGCACCAAGCGCAAAGCATCCTCCTGCCTCCAAGCCACTCCCCGCACTTCCCACGCCTTCCACCGCGCTACGCCCTCCCGCCAATCCGCCCACAACACCTTCGTTGTCTCGCTTGTTTCATTTTGAGAGACCCGCTTCGCCACACCACCGACCTTCCCTTCCCCCGCAGCCTCTCTGCGCGATGTTTCCCGACTCTTCGGCTCTTCAGCGTGCGCCAATCCGCACCATACCCCACAACACACCACAAGCCACAGCCAAAACATCCAAGATACCCTCGCGATCATGCGACTTCCTCGCAACATCCAGCCTCCTTTGCGCAAATGCGACTCTCCCATACCGAACCCAACACGATCTCCACCGCATCCAATCATACAGAGAAAATGCAACACTTCTCTCCCAATAGACGGGAGAAGTGGTGTTTTCTTTTTGTGTCGATTCAACGGTGGTATATTTTTTGATGCTAGAACTTACGCGGTTGGGTGTGTTCGGTGGGGCGTGGCCCCACATCCCACAAGGGAGCAAAGCCCCCTTGACCCTGCACCATCTTACACCAAGCCGACCCCAAAAAGCACAGACACCCCGTCGCTTGCTCAGGCCGAGGTTTTCCGATGTATCCAACACACCAGTCTCTTCGCCCCCATCGATCCAGCGACGAATACTCCTTCACCACAACCCCCACCTCCGCCTCTGTGGCATCCCACCCCGACAAACAACAGCGGCCCTTTCCTGAACATCCCACAGGTTGCGTGCTTGTGGTCGATGATGACGAAGATATCCGCTCGATCCTACAACTGACTCTCCATCAACACGGTGTGACGGTCCTTTGCGCACAAGACGCTTACGAAGCGATTGCCCTGCTCCACCGCAACACCGTCGATGTCATCCTTCTTGACGTGATGATGCCGGGCGAAGACGGCTTCCATTTCCATCAACGCCTCCTCCAAAGCGACCTTTGGAAAGATATCCCCATCCTCTTTCTGACCTCCGTCGGCAACGAAGAAAGCATCCTCGAAGCCTACGCCAAGGGTGCCGAAGACTACATCAAAAAGCCCTTCCAACCGCAGATCGTAGCCGCCAAAGTCAAAAACATCATCGCCCGCCAAAGAAAACGCCAATCCATCGACCAAGACAACCTGCTTCCCGGCTTTTTGTTGGCAGGAAAATACACCATCCTCCGAGAGATCGGGCGTGGCGGCATGGGCTTTGTGTACCTCGCCCGCCATACCCAAGATCAACAACTTTATGCCGTCAAAGTCTTTTATACGCGGGGTTCTTCTATCGAGCATCGAACGCGCTTTCAAGAAGAGATCCGCGTACTTTCTTCGCTATCGCACCCCCACTTGATCCGCCTCTACGATGCCGGCCAACAACATCACTTTCTCTATTATGTGATGGACTACCTCACGGGGGGTTCGCTTTACGACCGCATCCAACAAGGCCCGCTCTCTGAACAAGATGCCTTGCACTTTTGTGCCGCGATCGCTGACGCACTCCAACACGCCCATGAACACGGCGTTTACCATCGTGATCTCAAAAGTGAAAATATCCTTTTTACGCAAGACGGCCAGCCCATCCTGACGGACTTTGGCGTGGCCCTGAATCTCGCCAGTCCAAACGATCGCTTGACCAAAACAGGCTTCGTTGTCGGAACGGTCCCTTATCTTTCTCCCGAGCAAGTCCTCGGTCTCGAAGAAGCCGATCACCGCGCAGATATCTTTAGCCTCGGCATCATCTTCTACGAGATGCTTACAGGCCAACATCCTTTCCCAGGCGATGCGCCGCACGACATTATGACCCGTATCCTTCGACATCCGCACACGCCCGTTCGAACGCTCCATCCGCGCCTTCTCTCGGCCACGCAAGATATCTGTGACAAAGCACTCGCCAAAGACCGTGATATACGCTATCAACACGCTCGCGAACTTAGCCTCGATTGTCTGCACGCTCTCCGCGTCCTCCAACCCCGCACTCCCCCCCAACTTTCTGTTCTTCCGTAGTTCTGCCCGTCTTCCGTTTTTCATACGGCCCACAACGCGAACAAAAACCACCGTGTTCTCGCCACTTCAAACGACGGAGGGGTTGGTCTTTTCGATCAAAAACCTTCGTATCCCCCGACTATACGCAAAAAACGATGCCCGCTTGGATCGACGCGCTCATAATCCCCCTCTGCACTTTGAAACACCGCTGATACCGTCAACCGAAACATTTTGATCTTTAAGCTAAAGCCAACCTCTCCTTCTACAACCACCGGCACTTTGGTGACGGAGTGGCTTTCTTGGAAAAAAGCACCATCCAAAAACAGATTGCGCGCCACAAAACGCACCACAGGCCGCAGAAAAACATACAGCTCCCAATCTTGGATGCCTCGCCCTCCCATACCGTGCGGGCCCACCGAGGGGTTCCCTGCGATCGGCTTCCCTGTTAACGGATGGTAGGCGCTTTCACGCAACAGCCAAGGCAGATCTTCCGAGCTAGGGACCATATTGATGATGTATCCAAAACGCAGCGACAATCCCAGCATACCGCGCACCCACACCGTGCCAAGATCTCCCCCCGTAAACAGCGACAGTTCGAGGTGTCGGGTATTGCGCGTCACGATCTGTGCGATCTCCTTGGACCATCGGACACTTAGCTGCATGGTCATCTCGTTGGGTAGCTGGTGATGCCATCCCTGCGGAACAGGCGGATCGGTGGACTGGATCAACTGCCTCGCCAACCAATGCCACGTGGTTTGAAATTCGTCTCCAAACGCCCACGGCCCCACCACTCCTAAGCTCGCTTGCACCCGTAGCCGCCAATCCGCTCCTTGCACCCGATAGGTGACACCACCAAACAGCCATCCCGCAAAAGACCGATCACCCGGCACAAAGCGGCGGATCGTGATGTTGTTGGGAGTGTACATCTGATGTCCCACAAACACGCTCAACGAAGAAAGCGTCATCACATCTTTTGGAAAAAAGAAACGGCTCATCGCTTGCGCAGCATCTCCCAATCGACCGAGGTTTCCAACCTCCAACAACAAGCCGCTCGAATACATCCGATCCGTCCCAAAATACACGTCGTTGTCATGCAACAACAACACACGCTCAGGCAAAAGCCCTTGAAGCGACCACCCTCCCTTGGCTTCGGCCTTTCCTCCCCCAACACACCACAAACAAACCACCCACACAAAACCGACGATACACGCGCCCCATCGAGCCGCTCCGCGCTCCCTCCACCCAAACACGCTGCGTAAACCTCGCAAGGTCGGGCGTGTATGTGCTTGATACCCTCCCCCTCCCACAAACACGCTGCACACGCTTTTCGTTCTTCCGATCATGCTGATCACCCAAGTTTGAGAGGCTCTTGATCTGCGCTGCCTTCCGACAACCGCCTCCCACGATGCCACAACCTTTCCTTCTCTGACAAGGCTCTCCACCCCACCCTCAACCCTCATTCCCCCAAGTGCAAAAGCTCTATCACCGAGGCGTCACTTGTTGAGGGTTGTCGAACTTACGCGGTCGGCTCGGTTTTGTGGGGTTCCACCCCACGCCCCGCAAGGGACCACAGGCCCCTTGACCCCGTACTGGCGAAAGATCCTAGGTTTTCAAACCAACGGCGCTCTCGCTTGGACGGGCGCGAACAAATCGAATCGATCTTCTCCTGAAACCGCCTGTCCTTCGGAAAGATCCACTGGCGCAACAAATGACACCGTTGCTCCGCTTTGTAGGGGCTGTATGGAATTTCGGCAACCTCGATACAGGTTATCCTTGATTTCATTGCCTTTGTCAGTTATGTTACGATGTCTGTGCGGTGATATCTAACTCAACACCACATTATTCCGCATGACTGCGGGATAATGATATCGTTAGGCGAAATACCCTTCCTTTCAAGCCAAATGGACAAAATATAGAGGCCGCTATGAATACTAGTCTGCTTATTATTCTTATTATTCTGATAGTTGCGTGCCTCTCGTTTATTATATTTCGACGCAGAAAAGCGGATGGCGTTATTGAACCCATTACATTGAAACGGGTGCAGCCTAGATCAAATAATACGCAAGAAAAAATAGGCGACTTCGGATGCGATCTCGCCATATTCGACGACAACGGATTTAAAGTACTTGAGGCAAGAGAAATCGAAAAAATACCAGCGCGAGCTCATCCTGTAGAATCATCTAGTAGTGCAATTCACCGCGTCAAACACCTTGCAGCCGATCTATTTAAAGGTGTGGCAAGCGTTCCAAACAAGACCGTAGAAGTAATTTTCAAGCCCGAAATCCATCAAGGCTTGGTTGATGGAACGTACACGTTGATGAGAACAAAATCAGGAGAAGTCCTGGCAGATGCGGTTGACGCCTCAAATAAAGTAATCGGAAAAGCCCGATTAATTCAAGGCGGAAAGACGAAGCAACTAGTCGGAGGCGCTTTTCAACTGGTCAGCGTCGCGGTTGCTCAATCCCATTTGGCGGATATTGAAAGGAGCCTGAGTGCCATCAAAAGTTCCATTTCTGAAGTGCTTGAAAGACAGGAAAACGAAGACAAGGCAAGAATTACTGGCGCTGTTGACTATCTCCGCGAAATCGCCACACACATGAAGGAGCTTCGTTGCCCTGACGAGCTACCACAGCAAAAACGAAATGCGATCGAAGGAATCATCAAGGACTCCTATTTTTGGCACAACAAGTTAGAAGAAGACATGACCTCGTTAATCAGCCAAATATCAAGTGTTGAAGACTTAGACACTTTTGGGACTGGCAATACATTTGAGAGGCTAAAAAGTCTTATCGAAAGAATAAGGCCACTATTAAAGCGACGCGAGCTTCTCCTTAGCCTTGCCTCGGCCATAAACTTCGTAACAGTTTATCTTGACCCCGCGCAACGCGAGTACTCTAAGATTTCAGTAAACGAGGCTCGCTGGACAGATCTCATCGACCAATTTAAGAATGCTGTCCTGAATCGTGTATCCGAACTCATGGGTAAGGTTTTCTGGAATACAGGCGAAACGTTGCAATTACGCAAGGATAAGCTTATATCGTTGTCGTCTGAATACCACCGAGCCGGGAACGATCAGCAAGCCGATTACTTGAAACTGACAATTTCACTTGCTGAGAGCAGGTCTCGCCTTATTGATCCGAGCGGTAATGTGCGTATTGCAATATCGTTTGATGATCAGGGCAACGTTGATGGCACAGCGATTCTTTAGCGCCGCCTCGTAAATCTCGCCAAACAATTCATTCATTCAAGCTGACGCCGCTTCGCGGCTTAATTAATTCAGGTGTCGGGCCGCGCCCATCTCCACTTGGTCCAACTAAATCGATTCGATTCGATTCTCTTCGCTGGCGACATGACTATTTTTTTCCTGCGTAGCGAGGCT
>CAUJFU010000395.1 GCA_963169055.1 Myxococcota bacterium | reverse complement strand
ATCGACCGATGCGCCGACGCTTTTGGCAGATCGCAGCCAAAGCCTGCCGCACCCGCCACCGCCGCTGCCCTCACAAACCACCCATCCGCCCCGGGCCTTGGCCTGCCATGCCACGCGGCGAATAACCGCGTCTTGCTTTTCTGATCGTTGATTCCCCCCCCATCGGTCTAACGACGAATCACAGAGGGCATCCTTGACGCTGTCGATCTCCTCGGTTATTCCTGATCCCCGTGTCGTGATATCCAATCGGAGGGCACATTCTCAAACGGAGACTACCAAGGATATCGTCCCCTGCGCGAAATAAAAGCCTTGATGGAGCCAAGTTTTGAAGAGCCAGAAGCGACAAGCCATCAGCCTCTTTTCAGGGGCGGGCGGTATGGATATCGGTGTGCGGAATGCAGGTTTCGATATCCTTGCAGAGATTGAATTGGATCCACATTGTTGTGCCACATTGGCGGCCAACGCAGAAATCCACAGATACAACACAAAAATCATCCACGCCGATATACAAACGATCGCTCCTGAACAGCTATCAGACGAGTTTACATTAAAAAGTGGCGAGCTAGATTTACTTTTTGGTGGTCCGCCTTGTCAGTCTTTTTCTTTGGCAGGCAAGCAACGTGGTTTGGATGATGATAGAGGGCGACTTCTTTTCGAGATCGTTCGGTTTGCAAAAGAATTACAGCCAAAAGTAATTTTTATCGAGCAGGTGAAAGGGTTGCTTTCTTCAAAGGGCGAGGGCAATAGACGAGGCGAGACATTCGAAATATTCTTGAGAGAACTGGAAGCGATCTATTACACACCCAAATGGCGCGTAATTATGGCAGCTGACTATGGTGTTCCTCAGCTAAGGGAGCGGCTTTTTGTGATCGCTACGAGGGGGGGCAACGGATTTTCTTTTCCAGAAAGAACTCACGCGCCTGTCGAGGAATGCAACGGGCTATTTTCGTACAAACCGTATCTTGGGATAGGTGAAGTCTTAAACGGGCTATCAGAACCAGATTCAAAAATAAAAGGAAAAACTGTTTATGATCGAGCGGATAGTCACGTGGATGTTACTCCACCACGAGATCGTGAGCGGATTGCTCAAGTCCCTGAAGGCTCTTATTTGGCAGCCCAAAGCCATCTCGGAGAGGATCTTCGCTGCGGTTTGTCTCCAAAAGACACAACCAAATATCTGCGCCTTCACCGAAAACGTCCATCAAACACATTGCGGTGTGGGGAAATATTTTATCATCCGACCGAAGATCGATACTTGACACCCAGAGAATGTATGCGAATACACGGTTATCCTGACAGCTACATCTTGAAGGGACCCATCCGATCAAGGACAGGATCTGTTCCGAACTTGGATCAGCACAGGCAAATTGCTAATTCTGTTCCCCCCCCCATAGCAAATGTTCTGGCGCTCCAGATTAAAGGGTTTTTAGATGAGCAAAATCTTTGAGTTGTACGGATATCGCCTTGATTGCTGGAGTGCCGAAGCCTCCGCGAATAGAGAAAAAGCATGGTGTCCGTTTATGGATGCCGAGTGCGACGGTGGTGGGAATCGTTACCTTTCGGCGTTGGATATCAAAAAGAACCCAACGTTGGCGAAATTTTTTCCAGGAAAAGAAACAGTACAATCAGGCGTTTGCTCGTTGCGTTTACAAGATTTTGAGCAGCCTTGGATCGTTTGTCCACGCCGCTTGTTGTCTTTAAAAGGGCAACGAGCAAACCATCAAGCCCATGTTCGCGACAAATTGGCTAAGCATTCAAACCTTGAACAAGGACAGCTTTATCGGGCGTGGTCCGAAGTGAAAATGAAAGTGGAAACCACCAACGACGAGGACGAGGCAAAATCCTTTGACTACACATTTGATTACGTTATTGCTGGTTCGGCTCGAAAAAAACTCTCTGAAGTTGCCGAGATCATCGGGCAAGGACTTCGTGCTGCTCAAAAAATTGCGGAAAAGAATCAGTATACTTTAGCATCCCGAGAGGGAGAGCTTTGGGTTGACGATTTTCCTTCGGATCCGAT
Organism: Myxococcota bacterium; assembly: GCA_963169055.1. Lineage (GTDB taxonomy): Bacteria > Myxococcota_C > UBA6777 > UBA6777 > UBA6777 > JAKLKB01. The sequence goes on along the minus strand of CAUJFU010000395.1, from coordinate 5,591 downwards.
CGTGATCGTTGAAATCATGACATCGAGTACATCAGGAGGAGACAAAAAGAAACGGACTCAGATCGCGATGGCTTGTGAGGATGCTGTGATTTCCCCCGAAACTCATAACGGACCCGGAATCAACTATCGCCAAGTATGGGCGCGGATGGTTAGCCAATTGATTGCGAAATCCCAAGTGGGCCTTGCTTGGAATGGGAAAACGATCTGGCTTCTTCAAGATCTTCTTACTCAGTACATCTCGTCGACTACCGCGTTGGATCTGTCAAAATACACCGCCCAACATTCCGATGAGGTGAACATTCTTGCGTTTGGGTACGGCGAGTTGGAAAGAGAACCAACCTCATCGATCAAAGAGCTAAGTGATTTTACTTTTTATGCTGGTCCTATAACCGATCATCCTGATGATCTCGCTTCAAAAGGCTTTATCGAAATCGTGAAAATTGGCGCTCCACCAGAGAAAGAACACCTGTGGCGTTCTTTGTTCAAGAAAGCACCGTGTGGGAGCGTTGCATGGAAAGAAAGATAGGAGCGACGCAGCCAACGAGAACTCCCCGTGTTCGAGCCGCTCGAAGGGACAGAGTGGTGGGTTTGATAGCAGAAGTCGGTTGAAAAGGTGACCAGTTGAAGCTTGAATACCACCGATGTTACGGCTTGCTTTTCATCACCAGTTCGATCGTCTCGTGCTATGAAAAACAGCGATCTTTTCGACAAACACGGAGCCAATGGGACCGCGCCCTTGGCTTCGGGGCGTTGTGTAGCGCCCCACGAAACCCATCCGAGCGGGTCCATGTTGTCGCGTTCGAAGCTTGGTGGCGTTATCGTTTGGTGAAGATCGTGCGGTAGGCGGGCGGAGCCGCTACAGGGTTGCCTGTGATCACGAAGGCTTGCGTGATGTCAAAGGCGTCAAACGCCCGATGCAGTCGAGGATTTTTGCAAGATAGGTGATCCCACGGTGGATGGGGATAGATGTGTACTTGTCCCCCCACGCGCAATAGCCTCGCAAACTCCGTAAAGATCCCTGCCAACACCTCTTCATCGTCCACCCAAATAAACAGCGACATACTCGCCAATATCCGATCCACACACGCCGTCTCCAACGGGATCGCATCGGCATACACCCCCAACATCCGCTCTTGGCCCGGGGGGTGCTGGAGGTAGCGCCCAAAACTTCCCGCAAGGTGCGCAACCGTTCGAGAATACCAAGGCGAGCGCATCCCTTCCGCCAACACAGGATCCACGCCATAAAAGGCGATTCCTTCGGCTTCACAGGTCTGAAACATCGAATCGCTAAAGTACGGGGTGAACCCGCACCCGATATCCACAACCACTTCGTTGCGCACCGTGTCCAAGACTTCTTGGGCAGTGCGCCCTTCAAAAAAGATTCGTCGATATAGCCCAAAGCTGCGGCTGGTACTCAACATCGACATCCCAACCCATCGAGCCGCCACCACTTCCGCACGCAACGTCAAATAGGTCGTTCGTGCGATTCCATCCTTCCATCCCATCCTTGCCTCCGTTTGTTTTGCTGCTGATCTTTCTTCCGCGACGGATACGATATCCGAGAGAAGGTAGGTGCGATCCGCTGTAGACGCCCTGTTGTTGGGCTGCCACGGAGAGCGGCCCCCCCATTTTCGATCTTCCGCGACCGATACGGTACCTGAACTGCTTGGAGTGCCGTGAACACCGTGGCTTTTCGTGCCGCAAACACGGGGTTTTTGTCTGCGGAGCCGTCCGACGTTGTTTTCAAACCAACCATCCCGTCGATTGAGGCGCGAACGTGGCTCTTGTCAATCGCGCCACTCCTGTATACACGAAAAGCGCGTACACAACACGCTTCCAAGATGTTGTTTTTCAAAACCCCCGCCACAACGAGGATGGTATGCTCTCTCAAAAACGCCGCCGTTGGCCGCTTGTTTTGCTTGCCTTGTTTTTGTCGATCCCTCTTTGGTATGGTTTGCGAAAGCTGACGCTTCCCAAACCACCCCCACCCACCGCAGCGATGCTTCAACAAGCCAAGCGCGTCACGATCCTCCGCGATGATTCGGGGGTTCCGCATATCTTTGGTGAAAGCGATGCCGACGCTGCGTTTGGCCTTGCCTACGCTCACGCGCAAGACGACTTTCCTACAACACAGCTTGTCCTTGCCGCAGCAACGGGGCGATTGAGCTTGCTTCGGCTCTCAAAGATGGCGGTGGGGAATGATTTTTATGTCGGATTGATCGGCGTTCACGAGCAAGTCAAGCGTCTTTATCCGAAGCTGCACTCTACGACGCGGGCTGTTCTCGAAGGATACGCCCAAGGCTTCAACTATTATGCAGCCTTGCATCCGCAAGAAGCCGATGGTCGGCTGTTTCCCGTACGCGGAGAAGATATCGCGGCGGGATTTGTTCACAAGATCCCACTGATGTTCGATCTCCCTCGCGTTCTCGGCGCACTCAATCAAGCCACCGCCAAACAGGTCGGACAGCCCGTGTTTTCGCAACGTCTGCCTTCTCAGCGCCTTGCCGCCCGATGGCCCGTCCATTTCGCGATCACAGGCTCGAATCTCCATGCTGTCCACAAAGACCGTTTTGTCGATCGCACGACGCGGATCAACATCAACTCCCATCAGCCGTGGGAAGGCCCTGTGGCGTGGTACGAAGCGCATATCTCCTCGAAAGAAGGCTGGAATATGCTGGGGGGGACGTTCCCGGGTGCGCCGTTGATCTTACACGGACACAACGAGCATCTCGGATGGGCGCATACCAACAATTTCCCCGATCTGATCGATGTTTACAAACTCGTCAAACATCCGACCAATCCACAGCGCTACAAACTGGACGGTGAGTGGAAGACGCTGCAAAGCAAAGAGCTTTCGATCCCTGTCGATACGGGATTTTTTGTGCTCCCGTACAAGATGACCACCTATCAAAGCGAACACGGCCCTGTCTTTCGTACGCCTCACGGAGATTATGCCATCCGTTATGCGGGGATCGATCGTGCGATCTTTGCGGTGGAGCAATGGTTTCGGATGAACAAAGCCCGCGACCTCAACGAATGGAAACAGGCGATGCGGATCCATGCTCTCCCCATGTTCAACACGGGATATGCTGACAAAGACAACATCTTTTATGTCTACAACGCGCTGCTCCCTCAGCGAAAGCCCGGGTGGGACTACCAAACTATCTTGCCGGGAGATCGAAGCGACCTGATCTGGAAACAATATCTCCCGTGGGATCGGCTTCCACAAGTGCATAATCCCCCTGCGGGGTTTGTTCAAAACTGCAATGCCACGCCTTTTCATGCGACTCTTGGGGCCGCTAACCCCGATCCCAAGCTGTTTCCCAAAGAAGCAGGCATCGAGCATCACCAAAACAACCGCTCCCTCCGTTCGTTGGCGCTGCTCGCTCCCCCGAAAAAACTCACGCGTGCAGACTTTCTCGCGATGAAGTTTGATCGCACATACGACAAACGCTCCCCCTTGTACCGCGATGTGCTAGAGCCGTTGTTTCGGGGCTATCGGCCCCTAACACCCGCTGAAAGCAAAGGCTTGGCGCTGCTCAAAGCATGGGATGGCAAAGCGGATCTCCAAAGTCCCGCTGCTACGCTTGCTTTGCTTACGCAGCATCCGCTTGTCGAACCTTCGCGCAAAGGGCGGAGGGGCGAACCTCTTACACCCGCAGAGGCCTATCGTGCGGCTGTGGTCTTTTTGTCCCGGCGATACGGGCGGATCGATGTTCCGTTGGGCCGTCTCCAACGGCTACGACGCGGAAGCACCGATCTTCCGATCGATGGTGGGGCCGATACGATCACTTCGGTTTATACGCGGCTTTCACGCGGAAAATTCATCGGCTACAAGGGAGATTCTTACATCTTGATCGCAGAGTTCACCCCCCAAGGCGTCCGTTCGTTTTCACGCCACCAGTACGGAAACGTGAACCGACCTCAAAGCCCCCATTATGCCGACCAAGCCAAGGCTTTCACGCAACGCACCCTCAAGCCCGTTTACCGCGACCGTGCCACGCTCGAAAAGCATCAGGCTCGCGCTTATCACCCCGGCCAAGAACCCTGATCGGGCCACAGCAAGGGCATCTAAGAACGCATACGCAGAGCGGAGAGATCCGCAAGGGTGGCGAGGGGGGTGGGGCGCCCGTTGTATGCGCCTTTTTTGGCGAGTTGATCGACATATTCATTCCAGCGGACGCCTGTGTGGCTTTCGACTTTGTGCCAGCGTAGCTTGATCGGGCAGGCGCGGACAAAGTCACGGTAGGTTTGGGTGAGGTTTTGTTTGGCTTGCCACGCTCCCGTCACCCATTTGGCGACGCCTTCGTAATCGTAATAGACCTCGGCGTGCTGGATGCCGCGTTCGATGCACCACAACAGGCCGCGCTGTGTGGCGATTAACTCTCCGCTGACTTGCCTTTGTTGACGAAGATCGGGATCGGTGATCGCCCCGAATTCATCGAAAAGATGGTTCCCTTGTGGATCGAGAGCGACCCAACCATAACCGATCTTTCCTGCGATGTATGAGCCGTCGACGTACAGATGAACCACAGAGATCCCCGATGTATCGACATCTTCGCGTTTCTTGATGGTGGGTTTTGTTGCGGAGGATGCGGAAGATAAGGGAGACGCGGATGATTGGGAGGTTGCGGAGGTTGCGGAGGTTGCGGAGGTTGCGGAGGTTGCGGAGGTTGCGGAGGTTGCGGAGCGTGTGTGCATCAGGGGAGAGGGCGGAGCGATCAGCGGAGGGGTAAAGAGGCTTCCTTGGTGACGATGGGTTGGGGTTTGAAGGGCAGCGGCGGCGCTGAGGTCGCCTGACGATTCGAGGGCGGTCCAGATGCGTTCGATGTGTTGGGCGTGGTGGGGTTGGTTGATCTGGTGGGTACGCATCGTAAAGCCCGCACGTTTCGGGCTAAAGTAGAGATTGATCAGACCGATGCCTTGGTCTTTTGTGCGTGCGGAGAGCTTCACGGAGTATTCTTGCCAAGACTGCGGATCGAGCTTGGCGTCGATCTCGGCTTGGGCAAGGGCTGCGATAAAAAGTGTTGCGGCTTCTTGGAGTTGGGCTTCAAAGGGGGATTGCATGAGGACTCTCTAAGGGGTGAGGGAAACCAAACGGCTGTGGGCTGTACGGTTTCGTGCGTGGATTGGTTTGGTTGTCGTTGGGTGATGGGGGGCGGGCGCAGGAAGAGCGCGCAGCGGTGGGGATTAACGTGCTGTTGGGCGAGAAGCAGGGGCGCTTGGGCGAGAGATGGGAGCAGCGGGTTGCACGGCACGCACACTCGGTTGTGCGGGCTGTGCAGGTCGAACCGCAGGTTGTGCAGGACGGACCGCAGGTTGCGCAGGACGGACAGCGGGCTGAACAGGGCGAACCGCAGGTTGTGTAGGTCGGACAGCGGGTTGTGCAGGACGGACAGCGGGCTGTGCAGGACGGACCGCAGGTTGTGCAGGACGAACCGCAGGTTGTGTGGGTCGGACAGCGGGTTGTGCAGGACGAACCGCAGGTTGTGCAGGACGAACCGCAGGTTGTGAGGGTCGGAAATCGGGTTGTGTGGGTCGGACAGCGGGTTGTGAGGGTCGGACTCCGTCGTGTGGGGGTCGGACAGCGG
>CAUJFU010000394.1 GCA_963169055.1 Myxococcota bacterium | reverse complement strand
GGGAGAGGGCCGTTTTTGCAGTTGTTGTACCAAGGGCCTGATCCTCCGATGGGAGCGACCGCTCGGAGCTTTTGGATACGAACGCAAGTGAGGTTGTTTGTAAACATCGCTCCATGACTGAAACCCGTGCTGAAGATTCTTTTGGTGTCGACGCAAAATTCGGTTTCGAGTTTTTTGAGGATCTCATCGAAAAACTCGATGTCTCCGCCTCCGACCTGCATCTGCCAACCAGAAGAAACGACTTGAGCGGTCGGATAGACATAGAGGACAGCAGGCCCGGGAGTTTTTTCGAGGCCCAAATAACTACGGGCTTGTTTTCCTGTGGCGTTGAGGCCGGGGAATCCAAAGATCACGGGATGTAGGGTGTTTTTGTTGTAATTGGCTGGAACGGAAAGGACATAGTTGCGTTGTTTGTTCATGACGGTGAGGGTCATGTTTTCTTGGAGACCTGTGACGGGTGGATTTTTTCCGCACCCGCTCGATCCGATGTGTGTTTCAGGGAGAGCTTCGGGTGTTTTTTCGGGGGTGACTTCGTTCGTCACTTCGGGGGGACGGGCGTCTTGGTGGGTTGCTTCTTCGGGATGTAGGGGCGATTCAGTCGAGGATTCGTGCGGGGTTGGTTCGGTGGTGGTTTCGCTTGCGTCGTTTTGATCCGAAGGTTCGAGGGGTTGCTCTGTGTTGGACTCGTGGGCGGAATCCGCCATCGGTTCGTTGTTGGAGTCCGTAGACTGGGGTTCTGTGGTGGGTTCGTTGTTGGAGTCTGCGGGTTGAGGTTCGCCGTTGGAATCCGCAGGTGGGGACTCTGCATCCGTTTGTGCGATCTCTTGGGCAGGGGTTTCTTTGCTTTGTTCGGACGGGGTGGTGGATTCTTTGGGCTGGGGTTCTTCAGGAGGAAGATCCCCACAACGCCACGATGCAAATGCGAAGAACACGAGGAATACAAGGTACATCACGTTTTTTGGCAGCATAGCAGCCTCTCATGGTGTGTTGGAGAGTGACGCGATGTTGAGATATCCGTGTTGCAAAGACTCAAGCGGCACAGTTGTTTGGTAAAGAGCTTTTTCTTTTTGGATAGGACTTACGCAGTTCGATACGAAAAAGGCCAATGTTCGGGCACGGGCGGTTCGCGAACCGCCCCTACAACGGGTTGATTCTTCACGCTTGCCTTTTTCAACTGCGTCACTCCTCTTGGAAATACGGTGTTTCGTGATAGAAGCGAGACGAGATTTGGGAGATTATACACGATGGGCGGATAACGGATGACTTGTCGAGAAAACCCCGTGTTCGCGGTATTTCGAGCGGAGCCGCCGTTGGTGTAAAAAACGCCTGTTCGTCCCGTCGATACGGGGTCAAGGGAGTCGGACTCCCTTGCGGGGCGTGGGGTGGAACCCCACATGATCAAACAATGGAGTGGAACCCCGCATGAACGAACAATGGAGTGGAACCCCACATGAACGAACAATGGAGTGGAACCCCACATGATCAAACAAACCGAGCGCGTTGACCGAATGATCAAACAAACCGAGCGCGTTGACCGGGCTTCTCAGGATTTTTGGATGGCTGCAAGCATTTCTTCGTTGGTGTTGAATTTGAAGAGAGGGACACCGAGGGCATCGGCGCGAGCTTGTTCGATGGATTGGAGTGCGAGGACGTCAGCGTATTCGACGAAGGGGTGTTGCTTTTGTTGGAGCAGAGCGCGGAGGCGTTGTTGACAGGAAGCGAGGTCGGCGCTTTGGGGGTTGTGTTGTTTGAGCCAGCGCAAGACTTCGTTTGCAGCGGTTTCGCCGTCAGCACGGGCTTTTCCGACAAGACCATCGGAGGCGATGCGCGCCCAGCCACCCAAGAACCAGCCGGGACGGGGTTGATCGTGCTGGGGGTCTTTGACTTCGTAGCGGGCTTTTTCGGGATCGTGGGGGTTGGGGCCGCTTGGCGTCAGGAATTGTCCATTGCGAAAAGGTAGCCCAAGCCCTTCGTCGACTTGATCGCCGATGGCGTACACCAGCGTATCCAAGGGGAGGATCTCGGTTTGCCCCGTAGATTGGGCGTTGAGGCGGTCGCCTTTTTGGACGAGTTGGTTGTGACCGAGCTCCACCGCAGAGAGCCGACCTTCAGGGCCAGCGATTAGCTTGTTGACACCGACAAGGAAGCGAAAGGTTATGCGGGTTGGACTCTCGAAGACTTCGGCTTTGTCGAGGGGTTCGCGCAATTCTTTTTTGAGGGCTTCGGGATCTTGGCCGACGGAACGGAGATTGTCGGCGATCCGAGCGATCTCGATGTCGAGAGCATCGAGGTCGACGGCGCGGATGACTTCGCGCATCTCTTTGTCGGTGTAAGCGCGTTCTGCGGGGCCACGCCGAGCAAGGATCGTGACGGAAGCGACCTTTTTTTCCCACACGAGCCAGTGGGCGATATCGACCATGACGTTGCCCATGCCGACGATGCCGACGTGCTGGCCGATCGAAAAATTCTGCGAAGCAAAGGGGGGGAGCTGGTTGTAGTGGTAGACGAGATCCTTGGCGTGAAAGAGTCCCGAGATCTGATCTTCGCCGTCATATCCGAGTTTTCGCGTTCCTTGTGCGCCGACCGCAACAAGATAAGCAGCGCAGCCCAAACCTTCGAGTTCTTCGAGGGTCAGCGTTCCGCCTTGTTGACGGACTTCGATGTGTCCCATGTAGGCGATATTTTTTTGGGCGAGGATACGGTCGAATTGTTTGCGTAGGCCATTTTTCATTTTGTGTTTGTCAAAGTAGATGCCGTATTCTGCAAGCCCACCGTGTTTGATATCGCGGTTGATCAGCAAGACATCGACACCTTCTTGGGCGAGCTTATTGGCGGCATAAAGACCCGCAGGTCCGGCTCCAAGGACTGCAACGACAGGACGAGAGGATGTGTTGTTCGGCTCGGTCATTCCCGCTCCTTTGATGTGGTTGGGTTGGCGTTGTGGCGCGGTGCGCTGTGGTGTGCGAAAGCATACGGAAAAAGATGGGCAAGCGAAAGGGGGGGGCGTTTGTGATGAATTGTGGGAGGGCGTTGATGTCGCAGTTTGGGAAAGGATAGGCAAAGAAGGGGATGAAGTCTTGCAGTGTGTTCTTGAAAAATTTGCGAAGCGGTCTATGGTGACAACCACGCAAGATCAAGCAACCTGTGCGAAAGTGGTTGCTTTGTGGAAAAAACATTTGTTTTGGATGGTTTACCTTGGTTTTTGACTTCCCCAAGACACCATCGAAGGTCTCTCGGATGAAAGTGATCGATCATATCCAATCTGCCCGAAATCCCCAAGTCAGCGTCGAGATCATCCCGCCCAAGCGAGGGGGAAATATTACCGAATTTCACGAAGCTATCGAGTCCATTCGGCCCTTTAATCCGCCGTTTGTGAATGTGACAAGCCACGCGGCGGATGTTGCGTGGGAAGAGCGACCCGATGGTACTTTTCATCGGCGAACACGGCGCAAAAGCCCGGGAACTTTCGGTCTTTGTGCAGTGATCAAATATAAGTACAACATCGAACCCGTTCCTCACATCTTGTGCGCAGGCTTTACCCGCGAAGAAACCGAGGATGCGTTGATTGAACTCAACTACTTGGGGATCGAAAACCTGTTGGCGATCCGAGGAGACGGTAAGCCGAAGCGCGAGCTTGCGCCCGGGCGTACGAGCAACACCTACGCATCGGATCTTGTGCAGCAGATCGTCAACATGAATCACGGTGTGTATCAAGAACAGTTGATGGATGCCGCGAAAACAAACTTTTGCGTTGGTGTGGCGGCTTACCCTGAAAAGCATTTTGAAGCGCCTAACCGAATGTTCGATCTGGAGATGTTGAAGAAAAAACAAGAGGCGGGTGCGCAGTTTGCGGTGACGCAGATGTTTTACGACAACCAATCTTATTTCGATTTTTGCGATCGCGCCCGCAAGTTCGGCATCACCATGCCGATCATCCCCGGTCTCAAGATCATGACCTCCAAACAACAACTCACCTCGATCCCCCGCTCCTTTCACATCGATATCCCTTACGAATTGACCCAAAGCGTCATGGAAGCCACCACCCCCGCCGAAGTGACGCAAGTCGGCGTCGAGTGGGCGTACCGTCAAGCGATGGATCTGCTCGAAAAAGGCGCACCCATCCTGCACTTTTACATCATGCAACGCACGCGGCCTTTTGTGCGTTTGATGGAGATGTTGTCGAAACATCTTTGATCGGGGCAGGATTTCTTACACGGTTGGTTTGTTTGGGGCGCTGCCCCACGCCCCGCAAGGGAGCGCGGCTCCCTTGACCCCGTATCGACGGGAAGAATGGGCGTTTTTCAAACCGACAGCGCAGCCGCTTGAAGCACCGCGAACACGGCGATTTTTGCGGTGTTGTGCATGAGCGGATTAGGGGGTGGCGGCATAGAGAAGAGTGCGTTGTTTGGGGAGTGTCTGGGCTTGGGGGAGTTGTCCTTGGTTGGCATCACGAAAGATCTTCTCGAAGGTTTCGCGGTTGTAGATATCGACGGCGCGATAAAGCATACCGTAGGAGCTTTGCGCGAGGATCGAACCAATTAAGCTGAGGGCGGTTCCACCGAGCAGAAGGCCCCAAAAAAGTTCAGGCCCCAAAACGCCGCCTGCCGTGGATTGGACGACAGCTTGGGGGGTGATGATCACGATCAAGGTTCCTGCGAGGGTGGCTCCAAGACCGATCGAACTCAGCACGAAACCGCCGATCTGTAGGCCATGAAAGCTACCCGCGAGGCGTAGGGCTTTGGGAGAGCCTTGGAAGATCGACTCGTAGCCGCCGCCCAAGAAGGTCAGCTCCATTTTTTTGGGGCCTTTGTAGAGGACGCTGGTCTCGACGAGGCGGAGCTGTTCTTGATGGAGTCGCCACAAAACCCGCATGGATGGGGAAATGGGAGAGCCTTGGGTGGGTGGTGGGTTGAACACGGAACGCTCGATGGGAGGGGTGACAGGAATCGCGTAGGCACAAGGGACACTCCAAAACGCCCATAACATCAAGACGATCGAAGCGAAGCCAATGCCCCCCAAAGAAAAAAGTGCGCGAAAAAGCGGTGGTGTCGAAGTATCCGTATAAAAAAGCGACGGCGTCGAAGTATTCGTACAAAAAAGCGGTGGCATCGGTTTTAGTCCTTTATGATGGGTGGGTGAGAGAACATGCAGCGATGTATACGATGCAAGAGGTCAGAAAGCAAACCAGCGTGGCGGGCGCAACTTTGGGGGGAGATTTGGCGAGGATGATCAGAGAGGAAGTTGCTTTTTGCGCAAAAAAGCGGCTATATCAACAAGATACTTGATGCGCTTCGTTGGGTCGGAGTGCGCTTCACAGCGTTTTTTTGCGAGGACAAACACATGTCGCGGATCATCTCACCCCCACACACACCGATGCTCCAAGTAGTGATGCCTCCGTTGACGGATGGGACGATTGCGAAAGGCCCCGCGCAAGGAGGCGGGACGATTCAGGGTTCCCCCCAAGGCAGCGAAGGTGTCGCAAAGGGCGAAGCTACCGCTCAAACCAACCCATCGTCAACGGTCTCTCCAACACAAGCTCCCCAAAAGGGCAGTTTTGAAGCGCATCAAACAACGAAGCTTTTGGGTGCAGAAGCCCCAACACTCGGCAACTTGTTGGGCAAAGATGATATCTTGTCGAGTGCGGGTTTGAGCAAGGCGGGGTTGGGATTTTTGATTGCTGAAAAAGCTCTCGAAAAAGGAAAGATGGAGGGTGATGTTGGAAAGGCCGATGGCAAGGCAGGAACGGCGATTGGATTTGGGGATCTTGGTGGGAAGCTGAATGCGGGGAAAGACGCAAAGGCCGATCTCAAGGGCCAAGATGACAAAGGGCTGTTGGCCCCAAAAAGCACGCCGCAAGCACGCACCATCCAGCGCAGTGTTTTGCAAGGTGCATCCGAGGGAACACGAACCGCCCAAGGCGATAGCCTTTCGTCGCAAAACACCGCCAAAGGTGCTTCGGTCGGGATGTCGGGCCAAACGAAAGCGGCTCATTCTACAGGGATGGCGGATCCGCTCGGAAGCGGCGGAGCGAAGCTGACTTCCTCAAACGGCACGCTTTCACAGTCCCAAGGACTCGACAACAAGGGGCTTTCCGATGCTGCGAAGTCAACAAGCCTTTTGCAAGGAAAGGCCGCAGAAGGCGCACAGGCGACTGTTGAAAAAGGACTGGCCCAAGCCTCCGCACAAGGCGCGTCAAACGAAAAGGCCACAGACAAGGCATCCCTCCAAAACCATCTCGCGCAAGGTGCGTCAGGAAAAGCGGATGCCTCGTTGGGCGGTGGGAAGGAGGCTGCGCAATCGACCCTACAGACGGCTGCCCAAACCACGACTCTCGGGGCAGGAGCGGCGCAGCTTTCACAAAACAAAGCAGACCTTTCCCAAGCACTTCCACAGACCGCAGCAAACACACAAACCGCAGCCCAAACCACCGGCAAGCCGACCTCGGGTTCCGTTCAAGATCTGTTGATGAACGCAACGACCCAAACATCCGCCCAAGACGGTTCTCCCGATTCTCCGCGCCAGCAACTCAAGCAGTTGGTCTTCAAATGGGCCAGCGCTCAAGAGGCGGTGGCCTTACAAAACTTGCATACGGTGATGTTGCACGATGTGACGGGGGTTTCAAACCGCATCGCAAGCCTCGCTCAACAGGGCGTGATCCCATCGGGTGAGTTGATGAGCCTGTTGACCAAGGTGTTAAAAAAGCCCGGGCAGCGCAAGCTGATGGACAAGATCAAAGATATGTTGATCAAACAAGGGGCTTCGTCGTGTATGTCCGCAGAGATGCTCCAATTGATCGCTGCGATGATCGCCACCAACCTCGCCAAAGCAGGAGATGACGATGCTGAGGCCCTGTTGATCGACTTGTTCGATCGGCCCAGTCGTCGCATCGAACTTCCTGAAGGTGGCGGCTCTTATCACGAAGAAGGACGGGAAGAACAAGAACACCAAGAACGCATCTTCTTCGATCCATCCGAAGACTCCGACGCCTGATCCTTGCGCTTTGCAAAAAGACTAGACGTGCCGTGGGATGTTGGTTATGGTGGGCCTTCGTCGCGTACGATAGAACCTCGCCTTCGGACCGTTGTGCTAGGTTGTAGGGCTGCCGTTGCCGAGAAGAGGCGAGGAGAGCCATCGCGAAACACCGATAGATTCGGAGTTTTCAACCCTTACTCATTTGCGGAGGATGGCGATTATGCGTTTTGATCACCGTCGTGTGAATACCCAAGTTCAACTGATGGTCGAGCGTTGGATGAACGAAGATATGGTGGATATCGCCCCGGGGGCGACGGGAAAGCTCTGTCGTGAGATCGAGACGACCATCGAAGATTATATCGATCGCTACCGCGATCTGGAAAATGAAGCAGAACGCTTGATCTTCCAAAAAAACATCGACGGCGAAGTGACACACAAGCGCGCAGTCGAGGCTGTCGCCCACTCAAAGTCTTTTCCTGTGTTTGATGCCGCGCTCGACTTCCTCAACAAAGAGATCGAAAAAGTGTTGTGGGAAAGCGATTACGTCGAAGAGCTCTACGCAGACCCCCAACAATTGACAGCGGTCAATACGCCGTATTTGAAAGCCATGACTGGGCGAGATGTCCTCTAACCCCCATCCCTTGGACGCGATGGCTCCGTTGGGGAGGGACGCGGGCCATGAAAGCAAAGAAAAGAGCGGTTGATGCAGCCTAGATCCATCCAGAACATTCGGTGGTTGCGGATATCTCTGATCGCGTGGTGGCTTGTCGTGTTGACGGGGGCCTGCCAACCAAGCGAACAAGAAGAAGACAATCGTTGCGAATACGAAGGCACTTGCAAGATCACTTACACTTACGACTCCAACAACAAGTGGAGTACGGTGCGAACCTGTACATTGGAGCGCGAAAAGGCCCGATTATGCGGGGAATGTTGGGAGCGCCAAAACAACAGCGACGGTCGTCCCACCGCCAAAACTTGCCTTGTGTGCAACTTGTGTAAGCGAGACTTTGAGTGCATCGCAGACAGCGATTGCGGAACCAGCCGCCCGTTTTGTCAAACAGGCGTGTGTGTGCAATGCCGAGGCAACGGGGATTGTAGCAGCAAGGATCGCAGTTATTGTGAGGCCAATGTGTGTGTGCAATGCCGCGATGATCGGGATTGTTCAAGCGAAAATGCCCCCCAATGTTTGAGCGGGATCTGCGCGGGTTGCTCTTGTCCTACAGGTCAAAAGTGTCGCAAAGATTCGAGTGGAGCGCTGTTTTGTGTGCAATGCGTGACGAGCGCAGACTGCAAAGCGCCAACGCCAAAGTGCGATGAAAAAACATGGACTTGTAAGCCGTCGTGCGAGAAAGACCCAGACTGCGGCGAGGGAAAGCGTTGCAACGAAGGGGCTTGTGTCGAATGCACGAGCGCAGATGATTGTCTCGGTGATCCGCAAAAGCCCCGATGTGTCGAGGGAGCGTGCGGGTGCAAAGACGCGAGTGATTGTTCAATCGCTCTGCCGTTTTGTTCGACCGAAAAGCGCTGCGTTCAATGCACAAAGGACGCCGATTGTGCGTCAGGATTTCCCCGCTGCCTCGGAGGAGAATGTCAAGCACGCCCTTGCAATAACGATAGCCAATGCGTCGCTGTCGGCTACGACAAATGCTTGACCTTCGGCCAACGCCGCGTGTGTCTCGGCTGCTTGCAGGACAGCGACTGCGCAACCGGCCAACGCTGTGATGTCGGGCTGTTGCGATGTATCAAGCCCTGAGGGGATCGATACGTTTGTTTTTGTGGGGTTTCACCCCACGCCCCACAAGGGAGCGCGGCTCCCTTGACCCCGTGTCGACGGGGTGAACAGAGGTTTTTCAAACCAAAGACTGCGCTGTTTGAAATGTCGCGAACACGGGGGTTTGTTAGCAGCGTCGTTTTTATTGGAATTTATCGTATCGTGTGATGGGGCGCGTGATGGGTTGTGTGATGGGGCGCGTGATGGGGCGTGTGGTGGGTTGTGGTTCGAGGGTGGCGAGGAGAGCAAAGAGAGAGCGAAGAAAGCGGGCAGAACGGGCTTGTTGGAGGGGGAGGAGTGCTTTGGCAGCGGAGAAGGCTTGTTGTTTTTGGGAGAGGGTGAGGTGGAGACGGGAGAGGGTGTAAGCGATGGGTTCGAGATCTTGGGGTTGTGCGCGGAGTGCTTGAAGGGCAGTTTGGAAGAGCAAGGGATGGAGGCGCGGATCGATGGGGGCGAGCGGAGCGATGTGTTGGAGTTGTTGATGGATAGAAGGGAAGGCGGAGAGGGCGATGTGTTGGACGAGTGGGGAGGGATCTTGGAGGGCTTGGAGAAGTTGTTGATTGCGCAGGGGGTAGGAGGCCCATCGCTGGAAACGCAGAGCGTGGGCATAGGCGCGCAGAGAAGGGTGAGGATGGCGCAGCTTGGCGTCCAAAAAAGAGGGGGGCAGGGTATCCCAAAAGGTGGCGAGCCATTCGGAGTCGGAGTGGCCGAGGTGGGCGAGTAGCTGCATTCCAAGGATCTGGTGTTGCGTGTCGAGAGAGCGCAAGCGCTGTCGGATCTGTGCGCGGATGGGTTCGGAGAAGGCGCGTCGCAAGAGTGCGGTGTCTTGGGCGTTTAAGGAAAGGAGAGCGCGCAGCCATCGTTGTTTTTGAGCGTCGGGCTGTTGGGGGTGGTGTTGAAAAAAGAAGCGCAAAAGCGCGGTGGATGCGTCTTTTCCGTGTATGGATCGGAGCAAAGATCGAAGGATGTCGGTGTGAAGGGGATCTTGGTGTGTGGAAGAGAAGTAAAGGGGGAAAATCGAGGCGGAGAGTGCGGGGTGGTGTTGTGGGAAGTGGCGAACAAAGAAAGACAGCAGATGCGTTGCGAGCGGGGCGTCTTGGGGAGAAGAAAGCAGGGCGAGGGCTTGTTGTCGTAGAGCCGTTTGATGGGCTGAGTGCGAGAGGAGTTGTTCGCGCAAGATGCGCTCGGTGTGTGCGTTCCAAGTGATCTGTTGAAGGAGGGGTTGCGGAAGAGCAGCAGGGTTCGGTTGGTGGGTCCAATGTTGGAGAAGATGTTGGAGGGCTTCGTGTTGTGTGCTAGGCCGAGCTACGAAGAGACCGAAGAGCTTTTGGGTGTGGGGTGTGGGGATCGCGGTTTCTTGGACGAGACGGCGAAAGAAAGGACGGAGGGTCGCGGGTTGGAGATCAGAAGATTGGGCGAGAGATAGGGCGTTTGTGTATCGCTGTTCACGAGCGAGCCAAGGGCCAAGCCCCAACAGCACAAGCAAGATCCCAAGCAAGGCTCCTCGCGTATCGGAGGTCCAGCGCCAAAGCGGGAGGCTGCATAGTGCAAGAACAAGCCCGAACCAAGGGGCCATCCACCAAAGCCATGCCAAGACAGCAGGAGCGAACTGGATCATCATTCCACCCAAAACACCGAAGGGAAGGGCGGTTTGTAAGATCTCGGCGTAGCTTTCTTCGCGATCTTGGTTGGAGGTATACACCAGCACGCACACACTCCACACAAGAATCCCCGCCCACCCAAACAACGGAAGGCCCACACCCGCCCACGCCACGCACCACCAAAGCAAAAGATACCCTCGTGATATCGCAAAGAGGCGGGGATGTTCAAGGAGCGCCGCACGCAGAGAGAAGGGGGCCAAGCCCACAAAAAAACCGATCAGCAGCGCACCGCAGAGAGCATGCCCACCGATCGCGGAAAGCCGCAAGGGAAGGGAGGCTTGGTCATGCCAAGGCGGGCTTTGCCAATGCAGATGGCCCCAAAAAGCCAAACCAGCGGCCATCACCACAAGAGAAAGCCAAAAAAAGCCGTTGGGACGCACGAAAGCGGGTTCGTTGTGCATGAAGGCTATTTCCTTTGTGTCGTGGGTTTGGATGCGGCGGAAGATTGGACTGTTTTGATGGATGTGGAGGGAGCGTGATCACAAGGGCGGTAATGGCGTTTGCGATCGCCGTGAGATCTCGTAGCTCCCTGTAATAGGGGTCGTTGACGAAGTAGGTTTCCCACGCAGCCAAAGACCAGTAGGCGATGCCAAGCCCAAGCGCCAACAGCCCGAACAGAAACAGCCAACTGATGGAAAACGGAGCGCTGTGAGCGTAATGCTCGGAGCGTTCGAGGTATTGTGCATGAAAGAAAGGACTTGTATGGGAAGAAGTGGTTGGGGATGGATGGTTTGGTGATGTCATCAAAAAGCCTGCGATACAGCCGAAGGTTGTAGGGTGATGGATGATCTGTGTTGGTTTGTGGGCCGCCTGTACGACGTTGTTGGAACGAAGTGTTTGTGTGAGGTCGGCGCGAGAGTGGCCTACAGAAAAGCACAAAACGCCTTGCGAGGTCAACAGCATCGATCGTCGTGGGCATTTGCCAGCATCGATCGTGATGAGCGTTGCTTCTTTGCGTGGGTTGGGCCGCGTGGTTTGGGAAGAGGGCGGTCTTGTGCGTGGGTATTAGCCTTTGGTTTGGGGAGGCAGTGGGGTAGGGTAGAGTGCGGTGGCGAGGGGAGAAAAGATGCGCAGGCCGCGTGGGATCTGGGGTTGGATGATCGTGAATGCGCCCGATACAAGGCGAAAAGCATCTCGTATATCGCGGAAGATGCGTTGGGGATGGGTGGGTGCGCGCAACAAGCGTTGTCCGGCTTCGATGAAGGCCACGGCAAAGAAGTGAGAGAGCAACATCAACGGTTTGGGGGCCATGCCTGAAAGTAGAGACATGGGTCCAGAAACTGCGATGCCACCGAGCTGCCAATAACGCAAGACGGCATCGCGCATCAGGGCGTGGGTGGTGTCCTTGGCGCGAAAGATCTCGTAGAGAGCGCCAGCAAGCATATCGACGGTTGCAGCGAGAGATTCGCGTTTTTGGTAGAAGCTTTGGATGGCTTTGTCGAGAGCAGGTGGGTGATGAAAGTGGGCGGATTGAAGGGCTTCGACGAGCAATCGGACATCGTTGAGGGCGACGGTCATCCCGGAACCTGTCATGGGATGGCGCATATTGTAGGCATCACCGAGCAATACGGCCCCGTGGAGAGTGGGACTCGGGGGGCGCATACGGATATTTTGCATGGTTTGGATGGCTCCCTCTTCGACAGCGCGGCGGATGGCGTCGTGGAGGGAGGTGGGCATCTGCGGAAGTAGCGAAGAGAGCAGATAATCGGCCATCTCGCCGTTGCTTTGTTTGGGGAGTTTTCCCGGGAAGTCGACAAGCAGGCGGATCGCGTGGGTTGCGATCGGATAAGCGAGTGTGGGGGCGGGTTGGGTAAGGAAGACATGTCCGTGTTGTGGAAAAGGAAGGGGGACATCTTTGAGCAAGACGCCGATCGAATACGAGACTTGTTCGGGCTGTGCGCCTTGGCTGAGCTGGCTGCGCAATCGAGAGGCCCGTCCATCGGCTGCAACGGTCAGATCGGCGTAGATTTTTTGTTGTTTTTCCTCAGCGTCCCGATAACATAGGCCTCGCACACGGCCCTGTTCGATGATCAGATCGCTGACTTGACCGATCAGAAAGCGAACGTGGGGGGTTTCTTGAGCGAGTGTGCGCAAGCGGCCCACAAAACGGTGATGGCGGAAAGCGTAGCCTTTGGTTTCGGCGTGGGGGTGTTCTTTGCTTTCGCTGCGTGGGGGATAGGCGAGGGCTTGGCCTTCTTCGCCTTGGAGGACAGAAAAGCCGATGATCTTTTGAGCGTCGATGGCTTCGACCGCTTCTTCGAGATGGAGCGATTCGAGGGCTTGGAATCCTCCCGGTTGGAGGAGTTCTCCAGCGATCACTTCGGGGATATGGGGGCTACGGTCGATCAAGGCGACCTGAAAACCTGCACGACCCAACGCCGTCGCCAAGGCTGCACCCGCAACGCCCGCACCGACGATCACAACATCTACACGCATGTTCTTTCCTTTAGGATGGAGAGAGCCACAGAGGGCGCTTTGGGAGGCGTCCTTTGTGCTGAGTTTCTTGTCTGGCTTGTGCGCCTTCGCCTTGTATCCGTTGTTTTGAACGAGTATGGGCTCTTCGGAAGGCGGCG
This sequence comes from Myxococcota bacterium, assembly GCA_963169055.1. Classification (GTDB taxonomy): domain Bacteria; phylum Myxococcota_C; class UBA6777; order UBA6777; family UBA6777; genus JAKLKB01. Next base: position 7,017 of record CAUJFU010000394.1, on the reverse strand, counting down.
TGCGCCAAAGCAAAAACAAGACCACCTCGGAAAGAAGGTGAGGGGAATGAAAAAGGTGTTTCTTTTTGATAGTTTATCGTGATAGAAGATACGTTCGTTGTGTGCATGCAACGAAGTCGAACACGCGGGCTGCTCGATCCATACCAAGCATCCGAGCCTGTTTTCGGGGGTTTTTGTCGTGTGTTGCGATGGGGAGTTCGTGCAACGGCGTTTTCACAGTGTTCTTTTGGCAACACAGCGAGAGCGTTTTGACACGAGAGGATAGGGTTTTGGGGGGAGAGTCTCAGAGATCAAGAAGAACAAGCGGGGGGAGAAATGAAGTGGGAGAGGCGGAAAGGACGGAAGCAAGAGGCCCAAGCGAAAGAGGCGAGGATTAGCGACGACCGCCACTGCGACTGCCGCTGCTGCTGCGACCGCTGCTGCCACCGCGATAGCTACCACCGCTGCGTTGAACGCCGCGATTGTAGCCGCGTTGAACGCCGCGATTGTAGCCGTGGTTGTAGCCGCGTTGGACGCCGCGATTGTAGCCACGATTGTAGCCACGATTCACACCACGGTTGTAGCCGCCACGATAGGTGCCACGATAGGTGCCACGATATCCGCCGCGATAGCCGCCGCGATAGCCGCCACGATAGCCGCCACGATAGCGGGTGTAATAAGCGCGGTAGCGAGTGCGGTAGAGGTTGGGGCGGTAGTACACGCCACGGCGATAGAAGCTACGGTGACGATACCAGTTTCGGTAGTGGTAACGGTAGCGGGGGGCGTACCACACGCGAACACCACCGCGCATATACCAAGGGCGCCATCCGATGGGGTAATAGGACATCACGCCGTTGTTGTACCAGTAATAACGGTAGGCTCCGTTGTACCAGAAGTAGTACACAGGGCGACCATCAAAGACGGTGTAAGGGGCGGGATCGAAATTCACGCGAACGCCGCCGTTCGAGTACCAAGGACGCCATCCCACGGGATAATAGATGCGGGCGCTATTGCCATCGAAGTAATAATAACGCGCAACGCCGTTGTCGTAATAGTAATAGACTTGAACGCCGTTGACGTTGATGTGTGGGTGAGCGGTGACTTGCTCGGGCGGAGGTAAGGTTTCTTGCACGCCGGGTTGTGCAACGCCGGGTTGTGCATCGGGCTGTCCGCCTTGGGGTGGGGGTTGTTGGTTTTGGTTTTGGTTGCCGTCATCGAGATCGGGATCGTACTGGGCGTGTGAGAGACTGGGCGCAAGAGAGAGCGCCAAGAATCCCGCGAGGAGAAGGGTTTTCCATTTGGAAAGCATGGGAGCCTCCTGCAAAAAGGGATGAAAGGTTGAGTTCCATTCTCATCCGCCCCAAGGGACGGACAAAACAGAGACGAAAGACGTGATCTTTATCACACCCAGCGTTGGGTCGGGCATCAGACGGATTCGCGGACGTGATTATTCAACTTCGTTTTTTGGGCGGATGTCAGGGGGCTTGATCTTGTGTTGCAAAGAATGCTTTTTCATGACGCCTACCCACGAGCGAAGTGATTTGGTGGTGCAACTTAACACGCTGAGAACGCTTTGGCAAGGCGTGTGCCAACGTAAAAAGAGAACGAGAAGCCTTGAAAGAAAAGGAAAAAAGACATGTTTGATCGTGTTTTTGGTGCGGCTCTGCTTGGTGTTGGAGCCTTGTTTATCCTCCCACAACAGGGATTCGGAGTACCCCCTTCCAGCCGCCCAACGGTGTCTTCTGCAAAGCCCCCAAAAAATCGGCAAGTCATCCCCTCATCGAAACCATCGCACAACGCGCAACCGCCCAAGCCATCGGCTATTTCGCGCCAGACTTGTCCTGAAGGGCAGCGGTATGGTCGTTATTGTCTGGGTCGGGTGATCGGTCCCGAAGTTCGGGTGCGTCGGATGCGTTGCCCACATGACGGCGAGATTATCGAAGTGTTGGTGATCAAGGGGATGCGTGCAGAGGCGAGAGATAGCGATCTGCGCCCGCACTTGGGGCGTTTTGGTCAACGCGAGTATATCTGGATCTGTCCGCGCAGCAACTACGCAGCGCTGACGCAAGATTTTTTGGAGCCGTATGATCGGCTAGAGATGGAGCGTGCGTTGCAGTCGATCCGCCAGTCTTTTCGGGTGGGAGAGGATATCTCGGGTAGCTTTCGCTATCATGCCGCAGCAGCGGCGTATATAGCGCGCAAGAAGGATGCACGCTTCTTTGGGGATTTTTATTTGCGTGCGTTGTGGGCGGCGCGTGAGGAAAAGGACGCTCGTTGGGCATCGCTGTTTCGGCGCAAGGCGCTTGCAGCGATGCGTTTTGCGCTGGAACGCAAGATGTATCCGCTGGCCAAGCGTCCAACGGTGGCGTATCTAGTGGCGGAGTTGTATCGCCAAGAAGGTGAGTTTTATCGGGCAGCGTATTGGTTCGAGAGGGCGTGGGAATTCGTGGGGATCGCAGAAAAGCAGACGGGGCAAAAGGGAACAGGGCTGCGCAAGTTGATCGCGATGGGTCGCAACAAAGCCGCAAAACAAGACGATCGCGTGTACGTGATTCCGAGCGTCAGCGGCTCTTCTTCGCAAAAAGCCCCTCCCTCGAAAAGGTAATTAGCGACCGTAGGGATTTTTGGAGAGGGGATCTTCTTTGTAAGCGATCTTTCCGGCAGCGATCTCGCGTAGGGAGGTGACGGCTTCTTTGTTTCGGGAGCGGATCATGGGTCGAGCGTCTTTGTCGCGCTTGAGTTGGCGGACACGTTGGACCGCAAGCATGACGAGAGCAAAGCGGTTTTCGACTTTGTGGATGCAATCTTCGACAGTGACGCGGGCCATGTGACGGACTCCTTGGGATGGTTTAGCGTTGCGCAGGTTTCGAGGCAGGTGCTATACGCAAAGCGGGAGCGCCTACCTTGGGTTGGATCGCGGGTTGCGTTGTGGTGGGGAAGGCCACAGGGCGAGGAGCCGGGATCGTGAGTTTGGGCAACGACTTGGGTAAAGGTTGCGTGGGCGCAGGTTGCGAGGTGGGCGTGGGCGTCTGCGCGGGGCGGGCAGCGGGCGGGGTGGGGGCTTTGCCACCTTGGATGAACTGCCAGTCTTGGGTGGGTAGCTTAGAGATATCGCCTGTTTTGATCAAGAAGATCTTTTCCTTCTTGTTGTTTGTGGCGTAGTATCCGTCTTTTTCTTGTTTTCCGATCCAGAGTTGTTCGAGGAGTTCTTTGTTGCTCGTGCCATAAAAGGCGATCTGCATCTGCGGTTGATCGAGGCCGTAGGTTTGGAGTTGAGCGGGGGTGGCGGATTCTGCGACAAAACGAGACACTTTGATGGAAAGGATATCGTTGAGAAATTCGGTGGCCTTCTTTTTGTCGGCATTTTGGGGACCGGGGTTGAGGACACGCCACTCGTCTTCTTTGCCTTCGATGCGAAGGAGGCGGAAAGTCTTGTTGGATTGTTGGAAGGCGATCTGCTTGATGCGGCTGTTGGTGGCGAACAGAGCGCGTTTTTCGCGGAAGTAGAAGATTTGCTGAGTGAGATCTTTGAGGGCGTTGCGATCGACTTCGGCGATGGCTCCTTTGTCGGGGCGAGCGACATAGGCTTTTTGGGGCGCTTTGGAGGGGTAGGCGATGTGAAGGACGAAGGTACTTTCCTTGCCTTTGTTGTTTTTGAGGGAGAGTTCGATGGAGACGTCGGGCTTATCGAGGCCGTAGGATTGGCGATCTTTTTGGACGTCTTCGCTGACAAACTTTTCGGTTTTGAGATAGCGGAGGCTGTTGAGCATCAGATTGATGGTTTGTTTGTCGGCGATGGCTTGGACGGGTTGGAGGATCTGCCAGCCTGCGAGGGATTTTTTTGCGGGGCCGTGGCTATGCCCGTGGTGATGGCCGTGATCGTCGTGTTTGGGTCCAGCGGAGATCACGGTATTGCCTTCGTCGATGCGTTTGAGGACGAGTTGATCTTGTGCGCGGGTGATGCTCATCTGTTGGATATCAGGGGTGCGGTCGGTAAAGACTTCTTTGCGGCGCAGGTCAAAGAGTTTTTTATCTGCGCTGTAAAAGAGTGAACTTTCCACAAGAATGACTTCTTTGCTGTCTTCGATGCGCGCAAAGTACTTTCCTGTGAAGCCGTCTTTTTTACCGATCTGGATACCGTACTTTTTTTGTTGATAGACAAAATGTACGGAGTGTTGGGGGTTTTCGAGTCCGTATTTTTGGAGGGCTTGGTTGACTTGTTTGCTGTCGCTGGGGAGTTGGGTGGCGACTTCGACGCGCTTGGCTTGAAGGATATCAGCGAGCAGGCGTTCGGCTTCTTTGCCGTCAGCGGTGGTTTGAACGGGGGCTTGGACATCCCAATCGCTGTGATCGCCGTGTTTGGTTTGTTTGAGGCGGACTTGCTGTTGGGTTTTGTCGGCTTTGGCGTTCAAGACGTGAAGCTCTGAGATGTTGGATATCAGGGCTTTTCGGTCTTTTTCTTTCGCGGGATCGAGTTTGGGATCGAGTACAAACAGCAGTTTGGACGATTCTTCTTTTTGTTTGGCGGTTTCTTTGGTTTTGCGGTCTTGGTAGACAAACAGGCCGATGGCTGCGGCCACAAGGAGCCACAGCGAAGTCGTGATCATTTGGGATTGTGTACGTGTCGCCATATTACTGAGTCCTCCGAATCGCTGAGATCAGCAAGATAAGGGAGAGGAAGAGGAAGGGCATCCCGTAGCGGTTGGTGTAGCGCAAGAAGTTGCGTTGGGTACCGGTCAAGGAGATCGAAGAGGGTTTGCGCTGTTTGGGTGGGATGTGGATCTGATCTTCTTCTTGGGCGAGCCAAGAGAGGCTGTTCATGACCAGCGTTTCGTTTTCGCGCAAGAGGATGTTGCTTGCGAAGGTCGAGTCACCAAAGACGACCATACGGAAATCTTTTTTGGTGTTTTTGACTTTTTTGGTGACGGCGACGGCAAGCGTGAAAGATCCGGCCTTTGCGCCTTTGAAGTTGTTTTCGATCAGGTTTCCAAGGACGACTTGGCGGAGCATCTCTTCTTTTTTCCAACGGCGAGCGGCGTTTAACAAGCCATAGAACTTGTTGTTGTAGGGGTCGGGGAAGTAGAAGGAGCAGCATTGGCGTCCGGGGATGCGCAAGAGGGTGGGATGGGTTTTGATCAGCTCGACGATGCTGACATCGGCTTTTCCGCGTTCCACGCCGAGTTGCGTTGCGTACACAAAGCCCGATCCGACGCGTCCACGGAATCCTTCGGTGATCGGATGTTTGTTGGGATAGGTTTGGGTGGCGATGGAGAGTGCGCCGCCGTAGCGTTGACCGAGGTTATGATTGAAGTCTACCACGAGACCTTTTTCAGCTTTGACGCCGTAGCTGGCGAGAAAACCTTCGAGTCCAGAAGGAGACATGGGTTCGTGCATCACAAGCAAACGCCCGCCTGCGTTGACGTAACGCTCGATGGTTCGGACTTCTTTTTCGGAGAGAGTGGCGTTGGCGATGCCGCGTGCGCGCAAGTAGTTTCCATCGGGAGAGGCTTGGATCAACACGTCACATTCGTTCGGAACTTCGTCGACGTTAAAGAGGTTGACTTCCATGGTCTCGAAGCCACGGTCTTTGAGGATGGTGTTGAGTCCGAGAAATCCTTGGCCGCCTTCGTCTTTGATATCGGGTTGGCTGCGGCCTGTCGCAAAGCAGATCTTTTTGCTTTTGCGGGAGATCTGGACGAGCTTGTTGGTGATCTCTTGCTCGGTGGGGGGGAATTTATCGAGCAAGATCTTTTTGCCCTTGAATACGAGGTTTCCGCCATCGGTTGCGGTTTTTTGCGCGGCTTTTTTGTTGTCTTCTTCGCAAGAACCCGCCGTGATCAGCATGCGCCCTTCAAGGCTGCCTGCCCCGCCTTGGCGGATTCCATAACATGCCGCAAGCTCGGGGTTTTGGAGCGGATCATAAAAGCGGAAGGAGAAGTTTCGGTTGACTTCGCGGTACTTGGAGAAGAAATCGCGTGCGCCATCTTCGGCGTTTTTCTCACGTTTGTAAAAGAAGCCAACCACTTGGACTTCGCGCTTGAGGTTTGTGAGCACCTTGACGGTGCGATCGGAGAGGGATTGGAGTTTGTTTTCGTTGAAGTCGTATTTGGGGGCGTTTTGGTTGGCGTAGTAGTTGATGGCACCGATGGCACCGAGAGAGCCGATGACAGAGAGCACGCTGACGCTTGCGAAGAATGTGGATTTTCCGGCTGCTGTGCGGTCAAAGGAGAAAGTGCCGACGGCATACATACCGAGCATCAAGCCGATGGCAACGCCTTGGAGGATGGCGATGCGTGTGGTGAGTTGTTCGACGATCTGATACCAAAAGAAGCCACTTGCGAGCATCAAAAGGCCAAAGAAGCTGAGGTAGATCCCCCAGAGTTTGGCGTCTTTTTGTTGTTTGGGGTCACGAAAGTCAAAGGTGGTTTTCCAGATCAAGACGGAGCCGATGGCCATGGCTACGGCCACACCGAGGATGATCAAGTACGGTTGATAGATCTGCCACATGGATGAAGAGGTGGCTGCGATCCAAGCGGGGAAAACAGAAGTCAGCATAATTACCTCCAGCGCTGCGATTCGACCATGCGATGAGCCAGCAGATTGCCGAACACGATCAACGACAGGTAGAAGACGATATCTTTGATCTCGATCACACCTTTGGCGAATTCCGAAAGGTGCTTGGTGATGGCGAGGTAGGAGATGATCTCGCGCACGGGGCCATCGGCAAGGCTGCTTGCGGCCCAGTTGATGATCCACATCAACAGCAAGATGCCGAAGGTGACGACAGCGGCGATCACTTGGTTTTCGGTGAGGGAGCTACTGAAAAGGCCGATGGCAGCGAAGGAAGCGGCAAGAAGAAGCAGGCCGAAATAGCCTGAAAAGATCGGTGCCCATTCAAAGGTGCCTTTTCCGACAAAGCCGACCAAGACGGGATAAAGAAAGGTCAAGCTAATCAGGATGGCGAGGACACCAAAGGCCGAAAGGAATTTGCCAAGGACGATCTCGGTCGAAGTGATGGGGGCTGTCATCAACAGTTCA
>CAUJFU010000393.1 GCA_963169055.1 Myxococcota bacterium | reverse complement strand
CAAAGAGCTTGGTTTGGCTCTCGGCCAATCTTGCGTCAAACCGTGGGATCTGACTCAGTTTTACGCATCTGTCGCTCGCAAAGGGCGCAAGCCGCGCTCCACGATGCTCAAGATGGTTTTGGATCGCGAGGATCGCGTACTCGAAGACCACCGCTACTTTGATGATCCTTCGTTGAGTCCCGAATCCAAACTCAATCGCCTTGAAGCCGAGATCTTCCGCGAAGAAGAACAGATCTTGAGCAAAGAAACCGCTTATCTGATCACCAACCTGATGCGCCAAGTCGTTGCCCAAGGGACGGGCTTTAAGGTGCGCAAACTTGGAAAACCTGCTGCGGGCAAAACAGGCACCACCAACGACGCTTTCGATGTGTGGTTCACAGGGTTGACGCCATTGCATGCCACCACCGTTTGGCTCGGTTTCGACAAAAACGAAAACCCCTTGGGGGTTTGGGAAACGGGTGGCGATACGGCTGCGCCTGCTTGGGCTGAGTATATGAAACAAGCGACGAAGGGCATCGAATGGGACGAATGGACAGCCCCGCCGACTATCCGATGGGAACGTGTTGATCCAAAAACAGGGAAACTTGCAAACGTCGATACACCCGGTGCGATCCGCATTCCATTTCGAGAAGGCACACAACCCACCCAAGTGGTCGAAAAGCGCGGTCGCCTCAAGACGGGCGATGTGATGCGTGGCGATTGGTGATCTTTCGCGATCTGCGCAGGGGGCGGATAGTTCGGGCTATTCGGGGAGTGGCTGTCAAGTTTTCAAACGGCGAAGTTGAGGCGTCCGGGGGATGTGTGGGGAAGGATACGAAATTCGCCCGTTGTGTGAGCGAACGATGTAGGGGCAGCCCCTGTGGCTGCCCGACTGCAGGGCATTTACAACGGATCGCATCGGCCCGTTGTGGATAATTCTTACGGATATCGTATGAGTGCGCGGGAGAGGTTGCAGTGCGAACCAAGATTCGCACTCGTTGGGAGCAAAGGGGAATCCAAAAGAAGCAGCAAAACGTCCCGACAGCAGAACACTTGCAAACAGACCCTTGTGGCATCTCAGTTTTTGACAATCCTGTGAACAAAGTGTGACGCCTGTCTCAGTTGGCTTGATTGTTGCGTGCGGTTGCGCATGACACAGACCACTACTCTTTCGATCCGAGGATTTCCGATGAAGAACAAAACCACACCGTCCTTTTTGTACATTCTTCCGAATCTTTTTACGATGAGCAGCCTGTTTGCGGGGTTTTACGCGATCACGCTGTTGTCTTCGCCCGCCAACAAATGGACATTCATCTACGCAGGGTTTGCTTTGTTGTTCGCAACGATCTGCGATATGTTGGATGGCCGCGTGGCGCGCATGACGGGAACGCAAAGCGATTTTGGGATGCAGATGGACTCGCTGGTGGATCTGGTTTCGTTTGGGATCGCGCCTGCGTTGTTGGTATACAAATGGGGTCTTGCTGATTTCGGTTTTTGGGGCTTGTTGGTGGCGTTTTCTTTTGCGGGGGCAGGGGCATGTCGTCTTGCGCGTTTCAACGTGATGGAGATGCAAAAAAAGACGGGTGGTGCGTCGCGTCACTTTGTCGGCTTGCCGATTCCTTTGGCCGCAGGGATGTTGATCTCGACCATCATCTACCACGAAGTGAGCACAGGCAGCGCGTTGTATAAAAACAGTAGCTTTGGGATCTTGGGCCTGACGGTCGTGTTGTCCTACTTGATGGTGAGCACAATCCGTTTTCGCACCTTCAAAGATATCCGCATCAATCCCCAATCTTTGGCAGTAATCGCTGTGGTGATGGGCTTCGCGATCTTTGGCGCGGTGGCCTTTTCGCCCGCTTTTTCTTTGGTGACGTTGTTTGCCATCTACGTTGCAGGTGGTTTGCTTGCCGAAGTCGTCGGATACTGCGGTCGTTTGTTGCGCGGTGTTCGTGTGACGTCGCGCTGAGTCGGGTTTGTGGGATTTGTGGGGCCTCTCGTTCGAGGGTGGGGGTGAACTTGCTTTGTCGATCTATTTGGCTTCTTCGGATGATTCGAGTTTTTGGCATGGTCAGTTGCGCGTGTGTGGCGTTGGCAGGGGGAGCTTGCTCAATGGCGATCGCGGATATCGCACGTCCTTGTGCAGGGTTTGAGTCCCCAAACGAGCGCAAAGCATGTTGGAAGATCCAGATGCAAGCGGCGGATCTGCGTTTGAATTCGACCTACCGTTGGTTGAGGAAGCGCCTTCCCGCAGCCGAGAAACAAGAACTGAAGAAAGACTCCCGAGCATGGATTCATTACAAGACGTTTCAGTGCGGTTTTGAGGCAGAGATGCAGCACAAAACGCTGAAAGATCCGCGTGATACGGAGACGTTCTTTTCGTGCATCCACGGGTACACCGTTTCGAGAGAACAATACTTGCGCCAAGCGTTCGGATACGAGGGCGTTTCCAAATCGACGATTGACGGTGAGTATCGCGACACCTTCGGGGGGACGCTGTCGCTCCAAACACGAAATGGGGCGCTGCATTTTCAGTTAAACGTCGTGCGCGGTCCGACCCATCACACGGGTGAGATCAAAGGCGTCCTCCAGCGCAACGGTGATGTCGGTTCTTTTTCGACAAAAGATGAGATGTCCCCACCGCAGATGTGTCAGATCCAAGCCTCCTTCCGCCCTTTTCGCATCTCCCTCAAGGCAACGAATTGTTCCTATTTTCACGGCGCACGAGCCTATTTCGATGGTTTGTATCGGAAAGTGAAGTGAGCGTTGTCGTGGTGTATGCCTATCCGATCGCTTTGGTGATCCTCTCGGTCTTTGTCGCGGTCTTGGAATGGATGTTTCCTTGGCGAAAAGAACAAAAACAATGGCGCAAAACGCTGTGGTCTGACTTTTTGCACTTGATCTTTAACGCCCATTTTTTGGGCTTGATCCTTGCGGGTCTTGGGGCGCGTTATGTCTTGCCCTATGTCGATCACTTCCTCGTTGCTATGGGCTGGACAGCCTCGGTCTATCGCAACGCAGCGAGCGGCTGGCCGATGTGGTTGCAGATCATCGTGGCGCTTTTTGTGATCGATTTCGTTCAATGGGGTGTCCACAATCTCTTACATCGCGTGCCTTTTTTGTGGGACTTCCACAAATGCCATCACAGCGTCGTAGACGGCGAGATGGACTGGATCGTCTCTTTTCGCTTCCAATGGACCGAAGTGGTCGTCTACAAGATCGTCACTTACTTCCCTTTGGTGTTTTTTGGCTTCGGCATGGAAGCCCTTCTTTTTCACGCGATCTTTGGGACGCTGATCGGACACCTCAACCACGCGAACCTCGATCTCGGTCATGGCGGGTGGCGGTATCTCCTCAACAGCCCGCGTATGCACCTTTGGCATCACAACTACGACAGCGACAACAAAACCACCGTCAACTTCGGCATCATCTTTAGCGTGTGGGATTGGATCTTCGGAACCGCCAAGATGCCCGCCGAACCCCCTGCTCAGATCGGCTTTCATGGTGTCGATGCCTTTCCCAAAGACTTTTTCGGTCAAGAAGTCTGGCCTCTTCAGAAGATATTGCCCACAAATACCTTCACCAACCGCGTGATTGGCGGTGTTGTGGGGGCTTTTGTGCTGGGGCTTGGCTACTGGCTCGCGACTCGCCCCGTCACGCAACCCGCCAAACCTGCGATGATCAAAAAGATCTCCGTCTCTTCGGCCTCATGTACCATTCGTTGCGTCACCCAAGCGCCTCGTCTGCGATATCTGAGCAACAAAATTGTTGAATAAGGTTTTTGTTTTTTCGTCAGAGACAGGCCCGAGCGCGCAGAACCCTACCCAAACAGGTAGAGTATCTTTGTTTTGCGTTGCTTGTGCGTCCATTTTCCATGCCTGTACCCCGTACACCAAAGGAGTTCCTGATGAAGAAGATGCTGTTCCCCTTCGTCTCTATCGCCCTGTTCTTTTCTCTGATGACCTTTTCACCCGCTGCATCGGCCCAAGTGATCGAGGTGAAGGCTGGCCCACTTCGCACCGACGCACAGGCGCGAGTGACGTGC
>CAUJFU010000392.1 GCA_963169055.1 Myxococcota bacterium | reverse complement strand
GGCGTGGTGGGGGGGGATAGGCGTGGTGGGGGGGGATAGGCGTGGTGGGGGGGGATAGGCGTGGTGGGGGGGATAGGCGTGGTGGGGGAATAGGCGTGGTGGGGCGCTGCCCCAGACCCCGCGAGAGGGCGAAGCCCTCTTGACCCCGTATGGATGGGGCGAACAGAGGTTTTTCAAACCAACCACTCTGCCGCTTGGAGGGGCGCGAACACGGGTTTTTTGTTGACTGCGTCGTGTTTGGGAGGCGATGGATAGGCCGCTTTTAGGGGAGCTTCTTTTTGCTTTTTTTCGGTTCTTTTTCGGTGGATGTTTTTTCGGTGGATGTTTTTTCGGTGGGTGTTTTGGGTTCTTGGGGGAGGGGAGAGCAGCGGAAGATCAAGCCGCCTGAGGTGGTGGTATCTTCGGTGTCTTGGGGTTTGGCGGAGGGATCGAGATCGATGATGGCGTGTCCGCCTTTTTCGAGTTGACCAAAAAGCAGTTCTTCGGTGAGGGGTTTTTTGACTTCTTCTTGGATGACACGGGCGAGGGGGCGTGCGCCCATCGCGGGGTCGTATCCTTTTTTGCCGAGCCATTCGCACGCGGCGGGGGTGATCGAGAGGGTGACTTGCTTTTCGACAAGTTGAGCGGAAAGCTGTTTGATGAACTTTTCGACGATCCGCTCCATGTGTTGGGGCTGAAGAGACAAGAAGGCGATGCGCCCATCAAGGCGGTTGCGAAACTCGGGTGCAAACAGCCGTTCGTAGGCGGTTTTGTCCGCGTTGATATTGGAAGAGTCGCCGAATCCGATGCGTCGTTGGGCCATCTCGCGTGCGCCGATGTTGGAGGTCATAATCAAGATCACATGGCGAAAGTCGGCGGGTTTTCCGTTGTTGTCGGTGAGTTTGCCGTGATCCATGATCTGAAGCAGGATGTTAAACAAGTCAGGATGGGCTTTTTCGACTTCATCGAGCAGCAAAACGGCGTGTGGGGTTTTGGTGATCGCATCGGTCAACAGGCCGCCTTGATCGAATCCGACATAGCCGGGCGGTGCGCCGATCAATCGGCTGACGGCGTGGCGCTCCATGTATTCGGACATATCGAAACGCAAGAAGTTGATCCCCAAGGTCTTGGCCAATTGTTTGGCGACTTCGGTTTTGCCGACGCCCGTGGGGCCTGTAAACAAGAAACTGCCGATGGGTTTTTCTGGTTCACGCAGACCCGCTCGTGACATCTTGATCGCCATCGCGACTTGTTCGATGGCTTTGTCTTGGCCGAAGACCACTTGCTTGAGATCGGATTCGAGGTTGCGCAGCGATGTTTTGTCGTCGACGCTGACTTGTTTGGGTGGGATTTGAGCCATGCGCGCAACCGTGTCTTCGATCATCTGCTCGGTGACACGGGGGATATCGTTTTGGCCTTCTTTTCCGTCTTCGGAGACTTGGAGCTTGAGGCCAGCGGCGGCTTCGTCGATCAGATCGATGGCTTTGTCGGGCAGATGGCGATCATGGATATAGCGGGCGGAGAGTTTGACGGCGGCTTCGATGGCTGCGTCGTCATAGATCACCCCATGATACTCTTCGTAGCGGGGTTTGAGTCCTTTCAGGATCGCCAAGCAGTCTTCGATACTCGGTTCGTGGATGTCGATCTTTTGGAATCGGCGCGTGAGCGCACGATCTTTTTCAAAGTAAGAGCGGAACTCTTTGTAGGTGGTTGAGCCGATGCAACGGAGCTTTCCGCTTTGGAGAGCGGGCTTGAGCAGATTGGAGGCATCCATCGAACCACCCGAAGTTGCACCCGCTCCGACGATGGTGTGGATCTCGTCGATGAAAAGGATCGCGTTGTCTTTCTTTTCGAGGGCTTTGAGGACCGCTTTTAAGCGGTTTTCAAAGTCGCCGCGATAGCGCGTTCCGGCCAAAAGTGCGCCCATATCGAGCGAAAATAACTCGGAATCCCGCAGCAGTTTGGGGACTTTTCCTTCGATGATCCGCAAGGCCAATCCTTCGGCCATCGCGGTCTTTCCTACCCCCGACTCTCCAACGTACAAGGGATTGTTTTTGCGTCGGCGGCAGAGGATGTGGATGGTGCGCAAAAGCTCCTTGTCGCGTCCGATCAGGGCGTCGAGACGGCCTTCGCGTGCTTCGCTGGTGAGGTCTGTGCAAAAGGCTTCGAGTGGATCGCCTTCGACGCTGTCTTCTTCGTCTCCCTCCATCGCGCTTGCGCGTTCTTTTCGACCGGGAGCGTTGGGATCGCTGCCTTTGATCTTGGACACACCATGGCTGATGTAGCTGACCACATCAAGGCGATTGACGCCTGCTTGTTTGAGAAAATACACCGATTGGGAGTCCTCTTCACGGAAGACAGCAACGAGCAGATTGTAGCCTTTGACTTCTTCTTTCCCTGCCCCAAGGGTGTGCATCGCTGCGCGTTGGACTACCCGCTGAAATCCTAAGCTCGGCTGCGGATCAAAGTCGTAGCTTTTGGGTAGTTTTTCGAGAGCCCCCTCCAAAAAGCGGTCAAACTTCTCACGGAGTTTTTCGATATCCGCGCCACAGTGCTTGAGCACCTTCATCGTCTCGTCATCAAAACACAAGGCATAGACGAGATGTTCGACGGTCGCGTACTCATGGCGACGCTCGAAAGCATCATTTAGGGCCGATTGGATTGCGTTTTCTGCGCTTTTGCTCAGCATTCCGTTCCTTCTCCGCGCTTGTGCGCTTGTTCGTTCTGGTGCGCACAACATCTCTTGACTCGGCACGGTTTCCTACGATGGGGTGGCTTCGTGGGGCCTGTACTTCGGTCGCTTTTGTTGCGAGGGGTGGACTTGCAACAAGCCGATGCTGTGGACAAAACGACGGTATGTCCTTGTGTTGGTAGCTTGTGGTGGTTCGATTCGGTTTGCTTTCGTTCGCTTCTTTGATGGAGACGCCCATGCCGCTTGCACGGAAACGCGGCAACGCCCAACATAACAAGCCGCCCAAAACAAGCAAGCATCTAAACTATCCAAGCACGATGTTGAGATGCGATACTCAACTTTCTGGTTCGGCGGTCAATAGCAGCGGCGAATCGTTTTCGCGTGCGTAATCCATGACCTGTTGAACTTTGCTTTCTGCTATATCTTTCGTATACACCGCGATGATCGCACGGCCTGAGATGTGCGCTTTCAACATGATGTGGCGTGCTTCGGTGCTGTCCTTTCGGAAAAATTGCTGCAATACATACACGACAAATTCTTGGGTGGTATAGTCATCGTTGTGCAAGATCACACGGTAAAGGCGGGGTGTTTCGGTGGTTTGGCGTTCCAAGACCTCGACACCTTCTTGGCGTTTGGTGTCAGGTTGTTTGGTTTTGTCTTTGTCGCCCGATGCGAGGATCGGTGGTTGTTGCACAAAGTCCCACATGACGGTTCTCTCCTTCGGCGGGCTGCTTGTGGACGTCTGCCCGCACGTAGCCTCGCATCTTGGGATGGCCTAACATGCAATGCAAGACCCTAGACGGATGCGCCCAAACGAGATCTTTTGCTTTTTTGCAAAAGGTGCTACATCTTTGGGCGCTTGCCCATCAACACCGAGTCCATCACGGAGGCAACCGATGTCGCGCAACGCGCAGGAAATCGAAACGCAACGCCAAAAACGCATCACCGAAGAACGCATCCCTCTCCCCAAACGAGGCATCGTCCTCACTACCCTCGGAAGCATCGCCCTGTTGGTCAGTTTTTTCCTCCCTTCTGCGGGCTATCACAACGGCGAGATCCTCTATCCCTACCGAGCCATCTTCTTAGAAGGGTATTGGTTTCGCCCGATCCTTCCGTTTCTTTACGCTTTGGGGCTTTCTGCTTTTCTGTTCAAAACAACAGGCCGCTTTGGTCGGTTTGGTGCGCCGCTGACGATCTGGGCGGTTCATCTGGTGCTTGCGTCGCTCATCGTCCTTGCGGATGGTGTTGTGCTGATGACTGTCCTGCTGTCTCCGAAACAAGGGTTCGGAACCAGCATGGCGGCGCTCGCTTTGTTGTGTTGGTTGCCGGTGTTTGTGCAATTCGTCTTCACTTGGTTTCGCAAAAAACCCTTTGCTTGGAAGCTGATCCGCTTGACTTGGTTGGCTGCGACGGTGTGCGCTCTGGCGTTTGCTGTACAACTCCTGAATGTGCTGTACGACAAAACGATCTATCCGATGTTGGGATTGTATCTCGCCCTTGGCGGATCGATCGCCTTGATCTGGGGCTCGCTTCAAGCCGAACCTCAAATCACCCACAAAGAACGCTTCCTCGGTATGCTCTCCAATTAATGCCCTCCCACCCGCTGCTTTTATTGACTCGGTGGTTATACGATATCCGTGTGATGTGTGATCGAAGGGTCGTGCGCAGACGCCCTATTCTTGGGCAGCCACGGGGGGCTGCCCCTACGTTTTTACGATCACGCAATGGGCGGATGTCGTATTAGTCTTTTTTGTCGCAATGTGCGGGTGCTTCGTCCTTGTGGCAGGTCTCGCCTGTTGCGCAGTCTGTGTCGGCTGTACAAGACTTTTTGCAGATCGCCTTCCCGCTTTCTTTGACGACCACTTCACCTTTTGCGCACGTTGGATCGGGCGTTCCACACGCCACCATCGACAACACCACGACCAGACCCAAACTCATCCACAGCTTGCCGAACATCGCTTTCTCCTTGTTCTCTACGATCAAAATGCCCGCTGTTGCGTCTTTTCATCACCATGAAAAACAGCCGCACCACAGGCTGATTGTTCCGCCACAAGTCGCCATGACGGAGTGATACCCCGTTTCATCATATACTTTTTGTAGAGTCAAGTGCATTTGCAAGTGAGTTGCGTTTTATTTGGTTTTCCAGAAGAAACTGTCGATGGTGCCGGCGGGATCGATCTTGAGAGGAGGGGCGGAGGGGCGGAGGTTGAGGGTATCGCCGAAGTAGCCGACGATATAGAGGCTGCCTGCTGCGTCCATGGCGATGGCGGTGGCGATATCGTCGCTTGGCCCGGTCAAAAGGAACTGTTTGGCGAGGGGAGAGCCTTGGCTATCGAGTGTGACGATAAAGCTGTCTTGCTTGGCTTCGCTTTTGAAGGTTTGTGTGCCGACGATCAGGTCGCCTTTTGCAAATACGACGACAGAGGAAACGCCCGAAGCATCGAGGGCGAGGTCACGGACTTCTTGGGTTTCTAGGCTGTGCCCCGTGGCGACCCAATCGAGGCGGCCATTGGCTTCGCGCAAGCGAGCGACCAAAAACCCTGTACCGATGGGCTGTCCAGAAGCTTTGGGGGGTTCTTGCAAGTCTTTTTCCCCGAACTTGATAAATCCTGCGTAAGTTCCTGCGACTTCGACGCCGACCCCTGTACGCAAAGCCAAGGCTTTCCCATCTCCACCACCTAGGCCCGCTTGCACCCACGAAAACTTAAGCGTGTTGTCGATC
>CAUJFU010000391.1 GCA_963169055.1 Myxococcota bacterium | reverse complement strand
TAGGACCGCGACAACCAATCGTGCCGACGTTTCGATCACATTTTTCTCGGATATCGTACCAGTCCCTTTTATCGGCACCTGAGGCTCCGTTGAACGATCCATTCCTGAGAGGCCCCATCCCTCTCTTTTACCTTCCTCCTTCCTCGATTTCTTTTCAATACATCCGATTTTTTATACTACCTGCGTAGGAGCAGATCACCCATGCCGCTTTTTGCTTCCACTCTTGCTACCTTCGGGCAAGCCTTGATGATCCTCTCACTTGTGAGTGTCAGTCTTGCCTTTTGGCTTGCTTTGATCGCGATCCGTCGAAAAGATGTGCGTTTCGTTCAGGCAAGCCATCGCGCTTCCGTTGGTTTTAGTCTGATCATGATCGTCGCGTACACGATCTTAATTTACGCTTTTTTTGCACATGATTTTTCAATTAGTTATGTGGCGCGTTATTCTGAGCGTGCCATGCCTGCTTTTTATCTGTTTTGCGCGGGCTGGGGCGGACAAGACGGCTCTTTGTTGTTTTGGACGTTCTTGATGGGTGTGCTTTCGTTGATCGCCATCACCCAAGTCCGACACTATTATCCTGATCTTCATCCTTCCTTTCTTGCGACTGTTTCGGGCGTTCAGCTTTTTTTTGCGATCATTACCTTCTTTGCAGCCGATCCTTTCGGGATCTTGCCTCAGCCACCTGCGGACGGAAAAGGGCTGAATCCTCTTCTTCAAACGTTCGTCATGGCGATCCATCCGCCTACGTTGTACATGGGGCTAATCACCTTTTACATCCCTTACGCCCTTGGGATGGCCGCGATGGTCGCCAACAAACTGGACAATCGTTGGCTGCTTGCAAGCCGTCGTTGGACACTGGTGTCGTGGACTTTTCTGACGCTTGGTAATCTTCTTGGCGCGTATTGGGCCTACAACGAGCTCGGATGGGGCGGCTTTTGGGCGTGGGATCCTGTAGAAAATGCCTCATTTCTCCCGTGGTTAACTGCCACAGCATTCGTTCATTCTTCGATGATTCAAGAGCGTCAAGGGATGATGAAGGTATGGAATATGTCGCTATTGATCATCACTTTTTTCTTGACAGTCTTTGGGACATTTTTGACGCGAAGTGGTCTGATATCGAGTATTCATGCGTTCGCACGTTCGGATATCGGTGCTTTCTTTGTGGTTTTTCTTGTGCTTGTTTTGGTGGTTTCTTTTGGGATGATGATCTACCGCCGCAAGGGGCTTGCGTCGCACAACATCTTGACGTCTCCGATCTCGCGTGAAGCGAGCTTTTTGCTAAACAATGCCCTCTTTTCGATCGCGACGTTTATTGTCTTGCTTGGGACAACTTACCCGTTGCTGCGAGAGTATACTCACGGAACCAAAGCGACGGTTGGGCCAGCCTTTTTTAATCGTGCGATGTCTCCTGTTGCGCTTGGTTTATTGGTCTTGTTGGGGGTTTGTCCCCTGTTGGGTTGGCGAAAGGTGGATCCTGCCCGATTGATGAGGCTGTTGGTACAACCCTTGTTGGCGGGTACGGTGGGAGGCTTTGCTTTTCACGCGCTGTTTTCGAGTTGGGGAGCGGGTGACCCTGATCCTTTTACGCGCATCGCTTCGAGCGTGGTTGCAGGTTTGTGTGTTTTTGTGCTTGTGGCGCTTTATGTCGAACTGCACGAAGAAGTCACACAACGCCGTCGCAGCGGAGAAAGCGTTTGGACGACCACCCGCAAACACCTTGGGAAGATGCGTCGGCGTTATGGCGGTTATCTGGTTCATGTGGGCGTAGTGTTCGCATTTCTTGGCTTTGCGGGGTACGGCTTTCGCCTCGAAAAAGCTGCTGCGATGAGCCAAGGCGAACTGGCCGATCTTGGGAGTGGTTATCTTGTGCGCTTTGATGGGATGAAAGCGTGGAAGGATCGCCAAAAACGCACGTATGAAGGTTATCTCAGCCTTTTTAAAAGCCAATTAGAACGCACGATCACGATCTCTGAAAATCAACCGACGCGCCTTGATGTAGGCACAAGCACCCTGCGTCTCACGCGACTCAAAGGTGCGCTTGAACCCCAACAATCCGTACAGATCGAAGTCCGCACCCCCAACGAGCCACCGCGTACCTTCGATGCCAACCAAGCTATCCCCTTCCAAGGAAAGTTGTTGCGCATCCAAAATCCGCGTTTTGCGCAAGGTACTCCTGCTTCGCCGCTTCAAGTCGATCTCGCTGTATTCAAAACGGGCACCGCTCTTGGCTCGCTGGTTCCTGCCCGTGAAAAGTTTAACAAACACCCCGAACCGACCACCGAAGTGGCTCTGATGACGCGCATCACCGACGATATCTATGCGATTCTTGTGACGTGGGAAGCAGAACCGGGAAAGCCGCTGCTTGCGCACTTCAAGTTTTATCTCAATCCACTGGTCTTTTGGCTGTGGTTTGGCGGCTTCTTGATGCTGATCGGTGTGCTGATCGCCCTGCTGCCGAAACGACAGATCACCCCCAAAACGGCTTCCATTTGAAGAACCTCTCAACGATCACAAGGACCAAAGACAGATGTTAAAAGGCAAACACATCGGATGTATCGGCGTTGGCAATATGGGGAGCGCCATGATCGAAGGTCTCCTACAAGCCAAAGTCGTACAAGATGCCCATGTCTGGATCGCAGATCGCAGCAGTGAAAAATTGCGCGCACTTACTGATACTTACCATGTGCAGACAGGTTCCAATCGCGAAGTCGCCCAAGCTGCCGATATCTTGATCCTCGCGATTAAACCACAAGATATGCCCCAGCTACTCGAAGAGATCGCAGACACCACCAGCAAAGACACACTACTGATCTCGATCGCAGCAGGCATTCCCACTGCACGCATCGAATCTGCCCTTCCTCCCGCCGTTCCCGTAATCCGTGTGATGCCCAACCTTCCCGCGATGATCGGTGCGGGTGCTTCTGCGTATTGCCTTGGAGCGCATGCTTCTTGGCCGCACGGTGTCGTCTGTAGCCTGATCTGCTCTGCGGTTGGAATCTCTGTCGAAGTCTCAGAAGACCAAATGGACGCTGTGACAGCGCTTTCCGGCACTGGGCCTGCGTACGTCTTCTTGCTCGCCGAAGTTCTCACCGAAGCAGGCGCACGCGAAGGACTCCCCCGTGAAGTCGCCTCCTATCTTGCGACCCAAACCATCCTCGGAGGGGCCAAGATGATCGCACAAAGCGAACTCTCTCCCGCAACCCTCCGCCAACAAGTCACCTCCCCCAACGGCACCACCGCAGCCGCGATGGCGGTCTTTGAACAAGAAGGCTTTCGCGAACTCTTTTATCGCGGTGTTCACGCTGCACGAAAACGCTCCGCAGAACTCAGCCAAACCCATCTGTCCCCTGCGCGCTCCTAGCCCAGCACCTCCTCAAAGTGTTTCCACGCCGTCAAACCCATCTCTCCCCTGCGTGCTTCCAGCCCCACACCCAACCGCAAACGACACACCGCAGATCCGAGCCAAGCCAAAGAGATATCCGAACAGGCTCTAATGCTCGGAGAGTACAGTCAAATCAAACGGCAAAAGCTGTTCTAACGCGCCACAGGCTTTTTGATGGATCTGGCAGATCCGTGACTCGCTCAGTTGGAACATCTCGCCGATCTCGCGCAGCGTCAACTCCTCGAAATAATACAAGTACAAGATCATACGCTGCCGCTCCGTGAGCTGTTCCAACGCTTCCATCACTTTCTTTTTGATCTCGCGCTGTTGGACGTATCCTTGGGGATCTTGGCGGCTGCGAGAAGAAAATGTCCCCGTTGTACTCGGGCGCTCCGTGGCAAAGTCCAAAGCTTCCATCTCCGTAAACACAACGGGTTGAAACTGTTCGCGCATTTCTTCCACTTCCGCAACAGAACACTCCATCGATGCGGCGATCTCTTCGTTTGTTGGATGACGCCCCAAACGGTTGCGCAGATGCGACTCAATACGCTGGAATATCCGCGATTTTCGGCGCAGCCCTCGCGATAACACATCCGCTCGGCGCAACTCATCCAAGATCGCCCCGCGTATGCGGATCTCTGCGTATTGGGTAAAAGCCAGCGCACCCGGCTCGTACCGTTCCAACGCATCGATCAACCCCACCACCCCAAGCGCGATCATATCGCCTTCCTCCATCAACGGCGGAAAACGGTAATTCAAACGGCTGATGACCCGCCGAATCAAAGGCATATAACGAATCACCGCTTCGTTTCGTCCGCTCTTATCAAGCGTTCCACCGACGAGAGGGTCTTGCCACATCTCGACCTCTTCATGCGACCCGTCTCCGCGATCTTCGATCATGGGTTGGGTGTTCGCTTGATACGCCGACACCGTTTCCTTTTTGTTGATGGGCATAGACAACTCGCTCCTCGCACAAACAACAGAAGACATCACTACGCCATCCGAAACTCCGTCCAGTTTCGAATCGAGAACAGACTTGACGATCCCAGCAGAGAAAGCATTTTACCCAAGTATTGGGTATCAAAACAGAAAAAGTCGGCACAATTTCGAGAAAATATCTTTTGTTCTGTACCGCAACTGCACCAGCACAAAGTCATGGACGCAACGCCTTGCGCTGCAACGGTCACCAAAGGCCGCAAACGAAGCATCGTGCAAGTGTGATCTGCTTGTTGCACCTCTACAGCGAAAAAATCGACCGCAACAAAAGAACGCGCCAAAATAAGACTACACTTGCGACGCTGTTTTCGACAAGGCACCCAAAAGGAGAATCCCGTGATCCGTAAAGCCATGATCCTCGCCGCTGGTCTTGGGACGCGCTTGCGCCCGTTGACATACCACCTGCCCAAGCCGTTGGTTCCTGTCGGCTTGCGATCCATGATCGCACATCATCTCGATCAACTCGCCCAGCTCGGTATCCAAGAAGTGATGATCAACACCCATCACCTCGCAGAACGTATCCCGCAAACTCTTGGGGACGGCGCAGCGTGGGGCCTTCAACTTCACTATTCCCACGAGTCGCCCGATATCTTGGGTACAGGGGGGGGGCTGGCTCAGGTGCGTGCCTTCTTTGAACAAGAAGACGCTTTTTTGTTGCTGAATGGCGACATCTTGCACAACCTTGATCTCCACGCGCTTGCCAAAGCCCATGTCGAAGCGCACGCGGCAGTCACACTCGCACTTCGCTCGCACCCCGGCGATCCCGCCATGGGGTGGATCGGGACAAACGAGGCATTGCGGGTGTGGCGCGTCCCTGACATGGAAACGGTGCATCCCTTGCAAAAACAGATGTTTACTGGGCTTTCGATCCTCACCCCATCCGTGTTTTCGCATCTTCCCGCTCAAGGGTATAGTTGTATCCTGCGTTCTGGCGTGCGGGGGTTGCTAGAGCAAGGCGCGCACATCCAAGGCCACCTCGACGATCACAGCGTATGGGCGGATATCGGCACTCCCTTTCATTATCTCCAAGCCAACCTTGATGCGCTCGTGGATCCGCGATTTCCTCACCCAACGGATGCGCTGATCCATCAAGGCACACAAGGACCGTTTTGGCTTTCTGCCCACCACCAAGCCGATCTCAAAACGCTTACAGGCGGATACGCCTTGATCGGAGAACAGGCTTCTATCGGTTCGCATTGCCACCTCGAACGCGTCGTGGTTTGGCCCCATGCGCGCATCCCGCCTCATGCGCGTTATCTCGATGGTATCGCATATCTCGATCAATTTCTTTCCTTGCCTTCTGACGCGCTTCGTGCTCCGAAACCCCTTCATCCCACCCCATAAACGACCGTAAATACCGATGTTCAGTTTATTTTGTGTTGTGTATCTCTCCAAGAAGCCCCTAAGACGCCGACTCTACACGCGCCAATACGACTGTGATATTGTCGTTTCCGCCATTTTTGTTTGCTGTTTCGATCAATATCTTCGCTGCTTCGGATAGATCGGCCTCGTGCTCGACGACGATCTTACACATCTCCTGATCTTCGACCAATCCAGATAAACCATCCGAACACAACAAATAGATATCCCCTTTTTGAAGCTCTTCTCGGCAGATATCGACTTGCACGAGTTCTTTCATTCCCAAGGCCCGAACGATCACGTTTTTGTGTGGAAAATTGTCGATCTCCGATTGAGTCAACTTTTTGATCTTCATGTAGTCGTTCAACAGCGAGTGATCTTCTGTGATCTGCTTTAGCTTTTTGTCTCGGATGCGGTACACGCGGCTGTCCCCGACATGGCCAATGTATGCATAGCGATCCGTACAAAACAGCGAAACCACCGTTGTTCCCATCCCCTTGAGTCGCAGATCGGCTTGAGCACGCCGAAAGATTTGCTTGTTGGCGAGTTTCACCCCGTTGCTCAAGCGATTCTCTTCATAAGAGAGCGTCTTGTCCATTTTGTACGGCCAAGTCTTGTCTTGATCGTCTCGCGTTTCTTTGAAAAACTGCGTCAGCGTCTCAACCGCCATCCCGCTGGCAACCTCACCGGAGGCATGGCCCCCCATACCGTCTGCGACGATGTAAAGCCTATTTTCATGATCCAACGACAAAGCATCTTCGTTGTGTCCACGCTTCCGCCCTACATCGGTGCGGCCTACAACTTCGAGTTTCAAGGGCATGCAATGCTCCCTTCGCAAAGAAGACCTCTCAGATCGGCTTCAAATGGCTCTATTATACGCTTGCTCTCCACGAACTCAAGCGTATCATCGTGTGTAGCTTGTTGTACAAGGGTTTTGATGACACAGCTCCTTCGCGAAGACAACACCTTGGATACGATCGCTTGCAGCGAAACCTGCTTTTTGTGTATCCTGAGGACGTTCTTCGTACAAGCCCAAAAAACAGGGATAGCGAAAGATGGCATTACAGTTCGACTTTGCGCCTGACGGCGGCGTACAATTTAGCGGAAATTTTCAGGATCTTTCTTTCGGAAAGCTTCTACTTTGGATCGCCAGAGAAACGTACTCCGGCGAACTCAGTTTGACCTCCCCCGAAACCAAACCGCAATGGCTTTTTTTCAAAGACGGCCAACCTGTCGGCGTGCGCGGCGGCCCCGGGGAGCATTATCTCGGCTGGTTGCTTGTTGAATCTGGAAAGATCGATGAAGCCACCTGTATGGCTTCCTTGCAAGAAATGGCACAACAAAAGACACTTCAAGGGCAGGTCTTGAAGGCGATGGGTGTTCTTCACGATGCCGATCTGCAACAAGCCTTACAGCTACAACTCCAACGCAAGCTCATCCGCATCTTCACGCTTCGCCAAGCGCGCTTTGTCTTCCGCAGCCAAGCACGCGTTTCCATCCAAGACGTCCCTCCCGGCAAGCTCAATCTTTACTCGCTGATCGGACATGGATTAAGGCAACTCAACGATACGCAAGCCTTGCGAGAGGTTTTACGCGAGGCGGAACCACAAGCCTTCCGTCTCAAAGAAGAAACCCAATTCCCTACACCCCTCGAAGAGATGCCGCTTGACGAAGATCAGATCAACGCGATCGCTTTGCTTTACGATTGGACAGATATCACACACTTCCTTCAAACGGGCTATCTCGAGCCTCTTCCTGCCTTGGTTTTGCTTTCGATCTTTTTTGTTTGTGGCTTCTTCGAGGTGGGTGCAAAAGAGTTGATTCGCACAAAAAGCCTATCTTTCGATGATATCGCTTCTCCCGATTTTTCAGCCCATCCGATGTTTGCGGAACCCCCTCTATCCTCCGATCCAAACTACCCCCCTGCTCCAAGCTACACGCCCACTTCTCCGCCTCACTCCGCCACACCGCCGCCTGTTGCCAAACCTTCGATCCCAAGGCCGAGTACTTATCAACAAGCCTCGACCTTGCGCCCACCCAATGTCCCAAGCACCTCGACAACACGACCTGCCTCGACGGGTAACGAAAATTCTGCAAGTTCTCCTGCCGCTCGTCCCTCTCCTGCGCGTGTTTCTTCCACCGCCCCATCTCATCCGGTCTCTTCCTCTACTCCTCCGCATGTGGCAACCACTCCCGCCGCTCGGCCCGCTGCACCGAAAACAACCTACAGCACCCCCCTTGTTTCGCCTTCCGCAAACAAGCCAGCGCCGCAACGTCCTCCCCATACTCCGCTCTCGCCGTCTGTTTCCCCCGTTCCATCCGCCCCTGCTCCTGTGCCCACGACCTCACGCCCCGTTGCCTCGACAAACCTTCCTCCGCGTCCTGCTGCGCCTGCCGCTTCCGTTCGCTCTGCTCCGCCCGCACCGGCTTCTGTTCCGCCAATTCCTCCCGC
>CAUJFU010000390.1 GCA_963169055.1 Myxococcota bacterium | reverse complement strand
AAAAAGCCCGAATCTACAGTACCATCGTCGATGCCAGTACAGACCGTGGCTCCGCGCACACCGCACATTCTTCGGGATAGTTTTCCCGGGTTGTTTGACTATGCCTTGATGAAGACGGCGAATGCGATGGTGGCGCATCCACGGGTGTTGCGGGATTTAGGGGAGTGGCTTGTTCCGCCGATGTTCAAGCCGTTTGCGCGGCGGGCGTGGTCGCATCTGCGCTTGCTTGGGGTGTATGATCTGGTCGAGGGTGCGGATTATGCGTATGGTTGGACGTTGGCTTTTTCCGAAAAGCCCCTTGTCTCCGAGGCTTTCCTTGGTCAACGCGCTGTTCTTCCGAGGTTGTTCGAGTTTGCGACCCCACCCAAACAAGCGCAAGAACTCTTGCCTGTTGCTGTGGGGACTTTGTCGCTTGGGTTGCCGATGCTTTTGATGTCGGGTGTATCGGCTGCTGTGGCGATCCCCACCTACTTGCGTTTTGCGCGACGTGCCAAAACCAGCGAGGCCACCGCCAATCTCAGAGCGATATGGAGAGGCGCAATACGCTGGTACGACGATGAACACGCCGATAAAGAGGGCAACCCCATGGCGCGCCAGTTTCCTTGCGAAGGGAAAGGATGGATCTGCGCCCCCAAAGCGATGCCTTGCGCGTCAGGTCAAGCGTTGTACACGCCCAATCCTGCACAGTGGGAGCATGCTTGTTGGAAGCAATTGCGGTTCAGCTTGAATAAGCGGCACTACTACCGTTATTGCTACAAGTCTGAAGGGACGGGCGTAAAGTCACAATTCGAGGTAACAGCACAAGGGGATCTCGATTGTGATGGCAAATACGGCACTTACAAGGTTCGTGCTTCTGTCAACCCGACGACGGGAGAAGTCGAGATCAGCAAGATTCTCAAGTTCGATCCGTTGGAGTAGGATGATTCGGTAGATTAGGTGTGACGAAAGCGTGTGTTGGGGGCGGGTGGATCGGCGGGTGGGCCTGCAAAGCATTGTGCGATGGACATCCAATGTTTGGCATCTTCGCCGATGACTTGTAGCGAAGTATCGGCGACGTTGCGTGTTTGTGTGACGACTTGGGCGAATGCTTCGGCAGTTCCGCTGATCGCGTATGTATCGCTTGGTTGTCCCCATTCCCAAACAGCGCCAGACGGGGCTTCGAGTCGAAGGTAGGGAGGGGAGGCGGGTGGTGTGAGGCCGCGATTGATGAAGGTCCACGCAAACGTCTTGAGGCCGATGACGACGATGTTTTTGAGTCGGTCGGTGTTTTGGCGAACCAAGCCGAGCAGGTCGTAGATCTCTTGCCCGTGTGCCCAAGTCTCCATCTGACGGGCGGTTGCGAACATCCGAAGGCCCATATCGGGTCCAAACCATTCAAGGCGCGTTTGCGGATCAAGGCTGGCAAAGAGATCGCACATCTCGACGAATGCGTTGCGCCAACGCACAAGGAGATCTGCCCCTGATATCGGTTCGATCCAGTCTCGTGAGTATTGCATGAGGGTTTGGCCTTCTCCCATCGCGGTCAGAAGGGCCGCGAGGACATCGGAAAAGGCGGAGCGATCGCGTGCGGTGGTGATCGCAAGGTAATCCGAAAAATGCAGATGAAGCACAACATCGTGGATCGTCCATGACTTGAACTGCGTGACGGTATCCCAATGGCGTTCGTCCATCGTTTGCAAGACGGCGTAGAGTGCGTCGCCTTCTTCGCGTAGGTCGAGGATCTCTTGGAGCATGGGGCTTCCTTTCGTTGGTGGGAGCGAGTGGTTGGTGGATATCGAGGCGCGTACGGGGTGGAGTGCCTTGGCTGTGCGCTAGGTATGTCGGTATAGCGCAAGAGCAAAGAAACGAAAAGAGCCTTGGGGTGGGGGAGAGGCTTATTTGCAGGAACCCCAGCATTTGAACGCGGCTTCGGGGAGTTGGCGGATCAGTTTGTTGTTGAAGCGCTCGATCGGAGAGCGAAGGCGCGTTTCAAAGAGCTTGTTGTATTCGGGGCGCAAGAGGGCTTCGTAAAGGGTGGAGAGCATTCCGTGAAAGGCGATGCTGGCGGCAGCGTAGGCTGTGGGATAGGCAGCGGAGCCGATACTGGCCGTGGAAAGGAGGCGGTGTGCGGTCAGCGCGGTTGCGAGGGAGTGAGCGAGAGGGGTGATCACATGGGCATCGAGGGCGGTACGAACGAGTAGAGCGAGGACATCAAAGAGGGCATCGCGCATACTCGTTGCGATCTCTCGGTCGAAGCAAGCCCGTTTTTGTTGGCCGCTTTGTTGCCAGCAGACAAAGGCGATGCGAGCGGCTTGATGGGCCATAATGAGTCCCACGCCAAGGAGGACAGCCTTTTTGTCGAAGGTTTCGCCTTTTTTTGGGGTGGGTTTTTTGAGCGCGAGGTCGCGGATCTTTTCTGGGTGGGTGTAAAGTTCGAGAGTGCGTTGGAGTTTGGTTTGCATCTGCTGCTGGGCAAGCTTTGTGGCTTCGTCGACTTTGGAGACGGCGACGATCGCCAGTTGCGCGGCCAATCGCTTTTGCCACTCGGGGGAATTCGCAAGCTTTTGTGCGAGATTCGTGACTTTTTTCTTATATTTTTGAAGGGCTTTGTCGAAAAGAGAAGCGGAGTGTTTTGCGACTTGTTCTGCGCGCTGTTTCCCTTGGTGAGATAACTTTTGCGCGAGGATATCGGCTTTGGCTTTGGCTGCATGGTAGGCTTTTTTGAGCCCATGAACTGCGCCGTGGAAGGCGGCAGGGACGGGTTTTGGGGAGCCGTTGATGAAGAGGGTGCTTTTGCCTTCGTGGGGTTTGATGCAGAGTTCGAGGGGTGCGACGAAGGGTAGCTTGATGGTTTTGCACGTTCCTGCGGCTTGTTTGGTTTGGAGAGCGGCTTCGGCTTTGCGGATGCGTTGAAGCTGTTTGTCTTTGTTTTGGGCTTCTTGGATGTG
>CAUJFU010000389.1 GCA_963169055.1 Myxococcota bacterium | reverse complement strand
GAAAAGCAAGACGCGGTTATTCGCCGCGTGGCATGGCAGGCCAAGGCCCGGGGCGGATGGGTGGTTTGTGAGGGCAGCGGCGGTGGCGGGTGCGGCAGGCTTTGGCTGCGATCTGCCAAAAGCGTCGGCGCATCGGTCGATAACAACGTTGGGGGAGAAGTAAACCGCAGTCACGCAAAGGTAGCCCCAGCGAAGAACAAGCCTGTATTTGAAATCCCCACAGGGAGGGCATCTTGGCGCAGGGGATCGAATCGTCGGGACGAAAGTGCAAGAAGCGTTGGGGATCGACGTGACGCCCTCCGCGCATCATCTCAAAATGCAGATGGCATCCCGTCGCAAGGCCCGATGCACCGATATCTCCGATGCGCTGCCCAAGGCGCACACGTTGCCCACGCCGCACACGATACCGCGACAAGTGAAAGTAGCGCGTCACCCATCCTTGGGCGTGTCGAACAGACACCATACGCCCGGCCCCACCGCGCCAACCGCGTGTAATGACTTGGCCCGCAGCCACCGCAAAAACAGGACGACCACACGGCAGACTGACATCAATCCCTCGGTGCATACGGCGCTTTCGTAAAACAGGGTGGTATCGCCAACCAAAACGACTGTTCACCCGATAAGGCCGTGTGGGTGGGCCAAAAAATCGGCGCTTGCGACGCCGCGTTCCATCGGCGCGATACATCTGCTCGGGACCTCGCGGCCCCAACAACACACCATGCAGCAACGTAAACACCCCGCTGCGCCGAGTTGCAAACCGCGCAAACAAGATTCGCCCGTATCCTGCGACACGTCCCGCCACTTGGATCTGTTCAAACCACACATCAAGGCGATCCTCGGGAAAGAGCTTGCCGACAGGATGGTATTTTTGGAAGGTATGCGCCACACGCAAGGCCAGTTCTGCGCCCTCCCCTGCTTGTTGAACTCCTGCGCTGACGCTTGGTGTACGAGACGAGATGCGCAAACGCAGCTCTCGCCGAACCAACCGCTCCTGTACTTCGAGCTTTTGTGTAAACAAGCTCCACTCGGCCTTCTCGTCGGCCTCTTTTTGTTTGTCCGCAAGATGCTCATCGCAGCGCTGCCCTTTCCAACACACCGTAATCCACCACTCGTTGAGCAGGTCTTTGTGCCAGATCAAGCGCATGAGTCGGCCTTTTTTATCGAACACAGCTTCGGCCTGATGTCCGGGGCGGATCGAACGCAGTTCGACAAACTCCGCAAGCTCATCACGGATCTCCACACGCAAACGCGCAGGTTCGATCCGCAGCCGTTCTCGAAGCACCCGATCCAGCGTATCTCCCGACTTTAACGTCACCCGAGTGCGCCGCCCTTGATGCTGCCGCAAAAAGGCTTCGTCGCTATCATTCTCCTCGATCGCACGCTTGACTTTGCCCTTGGGACGGGCTTCTGGTTCGGCTTTGACAGCCCCAGAAGGCGTTCGCGGTGCGGGCTTGTTCGGCGAAGCTTGAGACGGCGCTTGGTCTGCTGGAGAAGAGGCCGATGGCCGCGTCCGCTCTGCGGGTGAAGAGGCCGATGACGGCGTCTGGTCTGCTGGAGAAGAGGCCGATGACGGCGTCTGGTCTGTGGGTGAAGAAGCCGATGACGGCGTCAGGTCTGTGGGTGAAGAAGCCGATGGTTGGGGCGGGTTCGGGTGCTGAGGGTGGCGGGGGCGGGCAGGCGATGGTTGAAGAGCGCGCTCAAACCAAGGCAGAAGATTGCGGATCGGTGGAGGCCAACGGCGCGGAGATGTCCCAGCATCGGTCGGTTCAGAATGTTGCGGCGTGCTTGGTATATTCGAGGGTGGGGGATGCTTTGAGGGGGGCGAGCTTTTCGCGAGAGGCGCTTGGCGATCTTCGGCGGGATCTTTCGGTTGCATCGGTGTTTCTTGCAAGCACCCCCACAGCCAGACACAACATCCCAACCAAAAAAGAACCATCCTTTGTTCTTGTACAGGCAACGTCGATCCTCCACAGGACAGGAATCCAAAAACAAGGTGCATTTGGCGCGTTGTTTAGGGGCCCGGCTTGACATGTGCGCGAGGATGCGCGGCATTGTACACCTTCATCAGCGCGGCGACATCGAGATGTGTGTAACGCTGCGTTGTGGAGAGACTTTCATGGCCAAGCAGATCTTGGATCTCTCGGATATCGGCCCCTGCCTCCAACAGATGCGTCGCAAAGCTGTGCCGTAATCCATGCGGACTGATTCGGCATCGCGTTGCCGCAGACAACACGCATTGATCGACGATCCGACGCACGCTGCGATCCGTCAAGCGCCCACCCTTGTAATTCAAAAACAGCGCAGACGGAACCACTTCTGCAGGATCCCCTGCCTCCAAAAGCTCCCTGCGCTGATCCAGATAATCTCGCAATGCCTCGCGGGCAAACCTCCCCACAGGGATCAGCCGCTCTTTACGACGCTTTCCAAAAAGCCGCACTAGACCATCCGAAGAAAAGGCATCCAGATCCAATCCCACCAACTCGCTCACCCGCGCCCCTGTCGCGTACAACAACTCCAAGATCGCCCGATCACGCAACCCCAAAACATTCGTCCGATCAGGAACTTCCAACAGCCGTTCGACGTCTCCGCGTTCCAAATAGCGCGGCAAAAGCTTAGGCGCACGCGGGTTGTCGATCACATCCATCGGATTCACCTCCAACGCTTCGCTTCGCATCAAGTAGCGAAAAAAGCTACGAAAACAGCTTAGTTTGCGCTTCGTCGTGGTAGCAGCCATCTGTTGTTCATGTAAGAGAGAGAGAAACCCTCGGATATGAAAGCGCGTAATCCCCGTCACTTCGGGTACTTCAAATGAATCAAGGTACGCAAGGAAGTCTTGGAGATCACGCCCATAAGCGCGCAGCGTATGTTCCGAAGCTTGCCGTCCTGCGCGTTCGTAGTCCAAAAACTGACCCAACCAACGATCCCAAACAGGAGACAAAGCCGCCCCCCGAAAGGTCTCTAAAGCGTTTTGCGCAGCCAAGCCACGCTCCGATAATTTTTTGCGGGGACGTTTGGGCGGAAGCCCCCCCCCAACTGTCGGCACATTCGGGGCTTGAAGCGCACGAATCGCAGCCCGTTGGCGCAACTTTTCTTCTGCGGAAAGGGTCGTGTTGTCATCCCTCATGCACATCGCTCCCACAACAAAACAAACAAAGATGGAAAAGATCGCTCTCTTGGCGCATCAAGGAGTGCGCCGGCGCAACGGCATCTTACGAAACCCCGTTCTGGCACACAAAATTTCCGCCTTTCTCCCAACACCTCACCACGCCGAGTTCATGGGCGAAAGCTCAACGAAACATGGGCGAAAGCCCAACGAAAAGAGAACTCGGATCGCGTCGGTTGCTCCTTCGCTTTGGCAGCGAGGGGTCAAAGCCCAACGAAAAGAAATCTCGAAGGGAGATCCCTTCTTGTGATACGTTTAGGAAAAGATTCCCCCAACGCGGCGTCCCCATGACCCGCAAGGTTGCTTGCAACGGAAGGATAAAGCAATGCGTAGGCAAAGAACGCGAGACTTTTTGAAATGGCTTCCTCTCTTGTTTGGTTTGTTATTGATGGCCGCTTCTGCGGGTGGATGTGGGTGCGACGACAAGTCCACAGGTGAAAACACCGAAAGCACCGAGATATCGACCGATGGCGGAACCGAAAAGATCATCAAGGAGAACGAACCCGAATTCGACGGCACTTGCTCCAAACGCTGCGATTGTCCGCAAGGTCAAGAATGTAGCGAAGGGAAGTGCGTTTCCACCACGGCTCCTGTGTATTGCTGCGATCGAGACGGCTGCCCTGTCGGTCAAGCCTGCAACGATCACGAAGACAAGCCAAGCGTCTGTGCCGCCCGCCAAACCTGCAAACATTCATGTGATTGCAAGCAAGGTCTCGGATGCGTCGATGGTTTCTGTACAGCGACACGCAATCCAACGTATTGTTGCGAGCGCATCGGCTGTCCTCCGGGACAAGCTTGCGAATCCGCACGCGGCGGGCAAAAAACCTGTGGCGATGAAGGTGCGGCTTGCAACACAGCATGCGATTGCATCGCAGGGATCGCCTGCACCAACGGCCAATGTACCCGAACAGGCCAACCGATGTACTGTTGCGAAGACGCCAACTGCCCGACAGGCCAACGCTGCCAAAACCGAAAAGGCGGCTACGATCTTTGCCTGCAACAACAAGCCTGCAAAACGGCTTGCGATTGCAACGCCGTCCAAGCCTGCAACAGCGGCAAGTGCGAGTCCCAACCGATCCCTGTCTATTGTTGCGACAAGCCCGACGCTTGCCCCGCAGGTCAAGTGTGCGATCGCTCCGATGGACAACGCGACAAATGCCCCTCGCAAGTCCAATGCAAAAGCCCTTGTGACTGCGCCCAAGGCCAAGACTGTCAAAATGGCCGTTGCGTGGTCAACCCTTTCCCGGTCTATTGTTGCCGACTGGCGGGATGCCCTCCCAACGCCGAATGCGCCAACCCCGATGGCTCGAAAGGAACGTGCAGCACACCTTCTTGCCAAGGCGATGCCGACTGTGGAAGACCGACTTGTGCCCAAGCGGGCGATCGCTGTAGCCAAGTCAAGCCCACTTGCCAACGCGGGATCTGCACCAACAGCGTCAACGAAGGCCCGGGCGTTTGCGACCCCAACAACGGAACCTGTCGACTTGAAAGCCAATGCAAGGTCGACTGTGATTGCCCTCAAAGCCAAGCCTGCGTCGACGGTAAATGCGAGATCACCCCGCCCGGCGGACGCCCCACGTATTGCTGCATCAAGCCGGGATGCCCCACAGGCCAATCCTGCGTTCAACCCAACGGAACACGCGGCGTCTGCCCGAGTGCCAAGTGCCAGATTCCCGAAGAGTGCGGCCCCCCGACCTGCCAATCTCTCGGAACAGACTGCGTCCAATTCAAGCCATTCTGCGATGATTCGGGTCAATGCGGCACCACACGCGGTATCGTTGTAGCCAATTCGCTCTGTGGACCCGACGGGATCTGTGGCTCCACTCCGATCCAATGCAAGACGCCGTGCGATTGCGCCCAAGGCCAAAACTGTCTCAACAATCGCTGTATCACCGATCCGTCGGCGGCGATGTACTGCTGCGAAAATCCGGGATGTCCTCCCGGAGCCAAGTGCATCGATCGCAGCGGTCAAAGCTCGAGTTGCAAACAAGTCTCTTGTCGCAGCGATGCCGATTGTGGCGGTACGATCTGCCGCAACGCCGGAAACGACTGCATCCAAGAGATGTTCCGATGCGATATCGCCCAAGGCCAATGCTCCGGGAGCGGAAGCGTCCAAAGCAACGCGATCTGCGACGCCGCCACCAACACTTGCAAACCGCGTACAGCGCAATGTCGCACCGATAGCGATTGTGGCGCGCCATCCTGCCGACAAAATGGACAGCTTTGTCAACAAATGATCCCCGCTTGCAGCAACGGCACCTGCATCGGCACAGGAAGCTCTACGGTCGGAACTTGCGCGCCCGACGGCAAGTGCCAAACCGCGACTTTCTGCCGGATCTCTTGCGATTGCCCGCAAGGCCAATCTTGCCAAGCCTCCCCCGTAGGGACGGGCGTTTGCGTCCAAAGCAACCCACCCGCCTACTGTTGCGACAAAGTGGGCTGCCCTGCGGGTGAAAAGTGCATCAATGTCCAAAACCAAGGCGGCTTGTGCAAAGGCTCCTGCCTCAGCGCTTGCGATTGTCCCGCTGGACAGGACTGTATCAACAACGCTTGCAGTAGCACCACCCCTGCTGTGTAT
>CAUJFU010000388.1 GCA_963169055.1 Myxococcota bacterium | reverse complement strand
ATCCACCACCGCCCGTCACCAACACACGCTTAAACATCCCATCGATCTCCTTGCCTTCGAGAAAACACCGCTGATCGGTACACAAGCCCATTCCTCTCGCCTTGTGGCATATTCCACGCAAAAGAACAACGCAAGAACTGCGAACTTCTATGTGCATTCACCTTCGGGATGCGATAGGATGGCGCGCAGAGACCAACCATGCGTGGGCAAAAGCCCCAACACACAAGGAGATCTGCAACGTGCGAACATTGGTCACAGGAGCCTCGGGATTTGTCGGAACCCACCTTGTCAAGCGGCTGTTGGAGCAAGGCCGATCTGTTCGCGTCCTGCTGCACAAGGATGTAGATGAACCCGCGCACTTTCGGGCTTTTGAGGTCGAACGCATCGTAGGCGATATCCGCGATGCAGCGTGCGTTCGCCAAGCCGTCCAAGGAATGGATATCGTGTATCACTTGGCCGCTGTGATCTCGATCGATGAAAACGAGCCGAAAGACTTGTTGCAACAGGTCAACGTCGAAGGCACACGTCGCGTCGCCGAAGCCTGTCTTGCAGAAGGCGTCAAACGCTTGATCCACATGAGTTCGATCCACGCCCTCTCTTGTTGGCCCCGCGAACAAGCCATCGACGAGACGCGGGCCTTGGCCCTCGATCCCCGCACTCACCTCGCCTACGACAACAGCAAAGCACGCGGCGAGCAAGCTGTACTCGACGCTGTATCGAGGGGATTGGACGCCGTGATCGTCAATCCTGTGGGCATCTTTGGGCCCGAAGATTACCAACCCTCGCCAACAGGTGAAGTCTTGCACCAGCTCCTCTATCGGCGCTTGCCCGGGCTGGTGCGTTCGGGCTTTCATTGGGTGGATGTGCGCGATGTAGCCGATGCCGCCATCGCTGCCGAAACACGCGGAGAAAAAGGACAGCGCTATATCCTCACCAGCGAATACATCCCCATCACCGATATCGCCGCTTGGGTGCGCGAATGGACGGGGGTTTCGACACCACGCTTTGCGGCTCCGATGTGGTTGGCCCGCATGAGTGCGCCGTTCGTGATGGCTTGGAGCCGATGGCGCGGAAACCGACCGCTCTTTACTCGCGAAAGCATGGAGATCTTGCGCAACCACCAATTGCTCCACGCAACACACGCTCAACAAGTCTTGGGCTTCTCCCCTCGCCCCATCCGCACCTGCATCTGGGACGCCTTGCACAGCATCGAACAACGCGGCCTGTTTCCCAAAGGCCACTCCATGCCTAAAAACACCCTATATCCCGCACCTTGACGCTCAAACAAGCTTGCGTTTTGTTTTCCTTGTGGGGATAGGCAGCCGACGCCAACTCCTCCCCATCGAATTTTCTGTCCCCACCGGCCAAATAGACAACACACGCAACGCCCTCAAACACCCCTCACTTTCTCCCTACGTCCAAACCACACCTCCTACAAAGGAGAGAACATGCTATCACGGGTTTGATCGAACAAGGCGAAAACCAAAGTCATCGTATTGCTTCGATGAGGTAACAGGCAACCGATTCGCTGCACGCGCATACCACGCATCATATTTCCAAGCACCGCCACGTGCGATCCGATAACTGCCTGCCGCGACTTGTATCGGATCCGTCGCTCCCCCGCGCCGATGGCTGTAGTCCGACCCATCAGACCGATCATACACCCACTCCCATACGTTGCCTAACATATCATAAAGCCCCCAATTGTTTGAGGCTTTCTGCCACGCAGGAGAAGGAGACTTATTATTGAACCAAGCAATCGCCTCAACCTCACCATAGCGCGGTGAGGTTGTTCCCGCTCGTGCCGCGTACTCCCACTCCGCTTCGGTAGGAAGCCTCCACCCCTTGCAGCCAACATAATCCGTGGTCTTGTTCCCCACACCTTCACACTCGTTTCCATGACACACAAAACAACCTATCTGTTTGCTTTCGCAAAGAGAAAAAAATGGATCTTTTTGACTGAGCTTGTTAGCAAATTGTGCTGCATCATGCCAACTGATGCTCTCAACAGGGCAGCTTTCTCCACAAGTATTGAATGCCGAAGGATTCTGGCCCATGATCGCTTTGTATTGTTCTTGTGTGACTTCTGTCTCCATCAACCAAAAACCTCGTGTGATCGAGACTCTGTGTTGGGGCTGTTCCTTTTTTTCTTTTTCGTTTTCGTCATCCGAACTGCCCATATCAAATGCTCCAGGCGGAATCCAGCGGATCTTGAAATCCACCCCCGCCACACGGATGGTGCGTTGTTCTCCACCTCTTCTCTTCGACCGTTCGGCCTGCTCTTCTTTTTCCCACCGTTGAACAAACGCCAATTGATCTTCAACGCACCGAAAACGTTGGCGATACGAACGAAAAGCCTCTTCTTGTACCTCCCAACGCTTGATTTGCGTATCCAACAAACGCTTCATGCTCTCGATTCGCCGTTTCGCTGCGGCTGACTCTGCTTTCGCTGCGGCTGACTCTGCTTTTGCTGCGGCTGACTCTGCTTTTGCTGCGGCTATTTTTTGCTCGCTTTGCGTGGCCCTTTGCTCAAGAGCTTCAAGTCCAGAACGAATTCCTTTAAAAATCCGTCCCAGTTGCGAAACCAGCCCTTCCTCCTCTTTTCCTTTCGCTTCCGCTCCCATCCATCCCAAAAATAACACGAACGCCAACGCGGTTAAAAAACTTTTCTTTTGAATCAAAGATTTCAACAATTTCTCTCCTCTAACAGATAGTTCGGCGAACTATTTTATCTAAAAAAGATAAAATGCCGCCCTTTTGTGTGCGAATTTCTTCGCACGCAAACGGATTCGACACGCCGTAACAGTCGTACGCAAACCCGTTCAATCGAAACCGAACGCACCACGATCTAGCGGATCCACTTTATAGATCTGTGCTTTGCAGCACTGTAAAGTGGATAGCTCGTTTGGAGGGCTTGCTTTTTTCCTCAGACACCGCAACCATCATGAGAACGGAACCTCAAAAACAACCGTGTTGATGGGAAAAAGCCTCAGCATATTTAAGCCACGCAACCTTGTCAAGAAAAAAAAATGCAAGCAACTCCGCCCAAAACGCTCCCTCGTTGCGCACACACCACGCACCGTGAATCATAGCACTCCCCAAATGCATAAAATTACAAGCAAAAAAGTCAACGCTCGGATATTTCGAAGCCTTTTCACTTTTTTTGTGCTTACTTTAATTGGGGAGTGCTATGAAAGGCATAGAGGTTGCCGTTTTGGATCACGAGATCTTCGGAGATGATCATTTCTTGGGTGGGTGGAGATTGTTTGATAGCGCTGGTCAGTTGAGTTGGTGATAGCATCCGCAGCCTTTGAACCATCCCTGTGCGTTTTCGTTGGTCACGGCATCGTATCCAGAACAAAAAGCTTCCCACAAAGAATCTGAACAGGTTGCGGCAAATTTTCGC
>CAUJFU010000387.1 GCA_963169055.1 Myxococcota bacterium | reverse complement strand
AAGAACACAGCGGTGAAGAAGGGGCTTTCTCCGAACTGGATAGCATCAACAAGGCCAACGTCAACGCTCGCCTGAAGGAACTCAAAGACGACCCTGACGCCGAAGAAGAACGCAAGATTCTCAAGCAATGGCTTACAAAGTCCGAGCTACAAGCCGAACTCAAGAAGCAAAACAATAAAGCCGAGGCTCAACTTGATCAGGCAGCCTACGAACGTTATCCAAACCTCACAGAGCAAGAGGTGAAAGTGTTGGTGGTGCAAGACAAATGGCTCGCCGCCCTTGACAAGGCCATCCACAACGAACTGCATCGCGTGAGTCAACAACTCACCCAGCGCATCAAAGAACTCGCTGAACGCTACGAACACACTCTCCCCGAACTGACCGAACAAACCCACTCCCTCGAAACCAAGGTACAAAAACACCTCGCAAGGATGGGCTTCACTTGGTGAGAAAGAAGGATCGCAAAGATGGCCGTCACCACAGAAGCAAACAAACGCCAAGAAGAAAGCACGCCCTTCGACGAACTGATGAAGCATCTTGCGGATCACTTTGGCCCGCAACTTGTGGCTTATCTCGGTGGGATCGATGGAATCGAAAGCTGTGAGTCTGTTGGTGGTGAAGTCGAGATCACCCACCGCCTCACAGATCGGCTTTTTCGCGTCAAAGCCAAATCGCCCGAAAGCCAATACTCCGAAGAATTCTTGGTGCATCTGGAATTTGAGTCTTCGTATAACACACGAATGGGTCGACGTTTGGGGATGTACGGATGGGGTCTCTGCGAACGCGAGAACCTGCCCGTGATGCACCTCGTTTGGTACGTCAGCGAACAAGCCCCGTCTTATTGGCCGACAGGGGCTTGGCAACGTGAACGCGAAGAAACGATGGTTGTGCGCGGAAAGCACCGCGCCTCCGTCACTTGGCAGGAAGTCTGGTTACCTGGCGGGTACAAAGCCCATGACTTCATCAAACAAGCTCCCCCCTACTTGTTGCCGTTCGCTGCCTTGATGCAGGGAATGGAACGCCCCTTTATCAAAGAGTTGGTTGGTGCCATCATGGAAAGCAGCGTCCCCGAAGAACACAAACAAGATCTCTTGGTGGTCGCCGCCTTCTTTTTGGCGCGGATGTTTGGGATGCAAAACGTTTTCGAGGAGGTACAAATGTCGATGCTTGAACCCAACCCCTTTGTTGAGTTTTTTGAACAGCGAGGCTTGCAAAAAGGCATGCAAAAAGGCCGTGAAGAAGGCCGTGAAGAAGGCCGCGAAGAAGGCCGAGAAGAAGCCCACAAGCAGATGATCCACCGTCTGTTAGAACGAGGGATGCCTGTCCAAGTCATCGCCGATCTGATCGGTCTCTCCGTCGCAGATGTCGAACGCCTCGCACAAAAAGATCCCGCCTGATCCCGCCGCTTCTCCCTCCCACCCACACAACAGCCCCCTTTTCCTCGCCGCCCCACAACGCTACCATGCACCACAATACAAACGTTGCGATCCGTCCAAACGCCCGTTCTCACCGAAAGGATAGCCACCGCTCATGCCCAAACCACCTCGCAACCAACCACCCACCGAACCAAGCAACCTCACCTTCGATTCCGTTTCCCACTCTCCCACCCGACATTCCGAAATATCCGCACCATCCGCCTCATCCGCCGCTCCACGAATGCCCGACACCGCCCGCGAATCACACGCCCCTTGGCAAATACACCCCACACAATCCTCCCCAACGCCCCCAACACCCGCCCTCCCCCAAGGCTACAAACAAACTGACGTCGGCATCATCCCCGAAGATTGGGAAGTCGTAACGGTCTATGACATGGCTCAAGTCGGAACCGGCAGCAAAAACACACAAGACAGAACAAGCGAAGGAAAATATCCTTTTTTTGTGAGATCGTTCACGATCGAAAGAATCAACACTTTTTCATACGATGGAGAAGCTGTTTTAACCGCTGGAGATGGGGTTGGAACAGGAAAGGTAGTTCATTACATAAACGGCAGATTTGACGTTCACCAACGGGTTTATCAGATATCTGATTTCCACGCAAACATCAAGGGATACTATTTCTACCTTTACTTTTCGATGTTTTTTTACGCACGCATTATGAAAATGACAGCAAAGTCATCCGTGGACTCCGTGCGCCTTGAAATGATCACGCAAATGCCCATCCCCCTCCCACCAATGGAGGAGCAGGAAGCCATCGCGGAGGCATTGTCGGATGCGGATGTGCTGGTGGATGCGCTGGAGCGGTTGTTGTGGAAGAAGCGGCGGATCAAGGAAGGCGCGATGCAGGAGTTGCTCACGGGCCGCACTCGACTCCCCGGATTCAACGGCGCGTGGAAAACCAAGCGGCTGGGGGAAATCTGTGAACAAATTGTGGGAGGAGGAACCCCAAGCCGCGTGAATCGCTCTTTTTGGGGAGGGAATATTCCGTGGGCTACAGTGAAAGATTTCTCCAACTTTAACCCTCGCTCAACTCAAGAATATATAACGCCTCTGGGTTTGAGGATGAGTTCATCCACTCTAGTACCCGCAGGCGACGTCATCATCTCTACGAGGATGGCTTTAGCCAAAGTCGCTATTTATCAGGTTGACGTCTCGATCAATCAAGACTTGAAGGCTCTCCGCCTCAACAAAAGTGCGGATGGTACTTACATCAAAAGTTGGTTTCAACATCAAGAGAACGCCTTCTCGGATCTTGGCGGCGGAAGTACAGTCAAGGGATTATCCATGAAGGACTTGCAAAACTTTCCGATCCTACTGCCAACAAGAA
This sequence comes from Myxococcota bacterium, assembly GCA_963169055.1. GTDB lineage: Bacteria > Myxococcota_C > UBA6777 > UBA6777 > UBA6777 > JAKLKB01. The sequence goes on along the minus strand of CAUJFU010000387.1, from coordinate 4,538 downwards.
AAGAGCAAGAAGCCATCGCGGAGGTGTTGTGTGGGATGGATGAAGAGATCGAGGCGTTGGAGGAGAAGCTGGCGAAAGCGCGGAGGGTCAAGCAAGGGATGATGCAAGAGCTACTGACAGGGAGGATTCGTTTGCGATGAGCCAAGAGATCGGAAAGTCAGAGAAAGCCACGCAGGAACGGGTATTACAGCTATTTCAACAGGAGCTGGGGTATCGTTTTCTGGGTTCGTGGCAAGGGCGCAGCAACAACCAACCCATCGAAGAAGATATCTTGACGGCTTGGCTCACAAAGCGCGGTCATTCCGAAACGCAGATCGAAAGAACCCTCTACAAGTTGAAAGCGGAAGCCCATCACCCAAGCCGCTCGCTCTACGACAAAAACAAAGCTGTATACGGCTTGATGCGTTATGGTGTCCAAGTCAAAACACTCGACGAACAGTACACACAAACGATCCCTCTGGTCGATTGGAAACACCCTGACCAAAATGACTTCGCCGTTGTGGAAGAAGTGACGCTGACAGCGGGATACGAGCGCCGCCCTGACATCGTGCTGTACATCAACGGCCTTGCCATCGGCGTTTTGGAACTCAAGAATAGTCGCGTCAGTGTGGGCGAAGGCATCCGTCAAAATATCTCGAACCAAAAGCCCGAGTTTAACGCGTGGTTTTATAGCACGGTGCAATTCGTGTTCGCAGGCAATGACACCGAGGGACTGCGTTATGGAACCATCGCAACATCCGAAAAGATGTTCTTGACGTGGAAGGAAGATGAACAAGACAACGCAGGGTACAAGTTAGACAAGTATCTGCGGAAGATCTGCGAAAAACAGCGTATGCTTGAGTTGATCCATGACTTTGTGTTGTTTGATGGTGGCGTCAAAAAGCTACCTCGCGTGCATCAATACTTTGGGATCAAAGCCGCCCAAGAACACGTGCGCCAGAAAAAAGGCGGGATCATCTGGCACACCCAAGGCAGCGGCAAAAGCATCGTGATGGTGTTGTTAGCGAAGTGGATCTTGGAAAACAACCCCCACGCACGGGTGGCGATCATCACAGACCGCGATGAATTGGACAAACAGATCGAGGGGGTGTTTCAGGAGGTGGGCGAACGGATCGTTCGGGCCTCTTCGGGTTCGGATCTGGTGCGACAGTTGGGCAAAGCCGCACCGCGTTTGCTGTGCTCGTTGGTGCATAAGTTCGGTCGGCAGGGAACCGATGGATCAGAAAGCTATCTTGAAGGATTCAAGGCTCAGCCACATCCGACGCAAGGGGAGATCTTCGTTTTTGTCGACGAGTGCCACCGAACCCAAAGCGGCAAACTGCATAAACAGATGAAAGCGGCGATGCCCAACGCCGTGTTTATCGGCTTTACGGGGACACCGCTGCTCAAACAAGATCGTGCAAGCAGCCTCGAAGTCTTCGGGGGTTACATCCACACCTACAAGTTTCGCGAAGCGGTCGAAGATGGCGTAGTGCTGGACTTTATGTACGAAGCCCGCGACATCGATCAGCAGCTTGGCTCTGTCGAGAGGATCGATGCTTGGTTTGAGGCAAAGACCAAAGGGCTGAATGGCTGGCAGAAAGACGCGCTTAAAAAACAGTGGAGCACCATGCAAAAAGTGTTGAGTTCAGCGGGGCGGATGGAGCGCGTCGTGCAGGATATCGTGTTTGACTTTGGAACGCGGCCAAGACTCTCGAACCAGCGGGGCACAGCGATGCTCGTTTGTTCGAGTATTTACGAAGCCTGCCGCTACTTTGCGTTGTTCGAGAAAACACATTTTAAGGACAAATGCGCGATCATTACCTCGTACAATCCGCAAGCAGGAGACGTCAGCAAAGAAGATGTCGGAAACAACACGAACACAGGCAAACAGTTTGTTTATCAGACGTACACGGAACTCCTAAAGAATGTCCCACAACAAGCAGGGATGAGCAAAACAGAGGCGTACGAAGAACAAGCCAAGCAACAATTCCGCGAAGCACCAGCCCAAAGGAAGCTGTTGATCGTGGTGGACAAGCTCTTGACGGGGTTTGACGCGCCTTCTTGCACTTACCTGTACATCGACAAATCGATGCAAGATCACGGTTTGTTTCAGGCGATATGCCGAACAAACCGACTGGACGGGGAGGACAAAGACTTCGGTTATATCGTCGATTACAAGGATCTCTTCCGAAAGGTGAGGAATGTGGTTTCTGTTTATACGTCGGAACTGGATCACAGCGACGGAGGAGTCTCCCCAGAAGTCCATGTCAACGCACGTTTGGAAGCCGCTTTGGAGAGATTAGCCGAAAGCGTGGAAACCTTGGGATATCTCTGCGAAACAGTCCCGCTGCCCAAAGATGAGCTTGCGTACATTCATCATTTTTGCGGAAACACCGAGATTCCCGAAGACTTGGAAGAACACGCCCCCCAGCGAGAAGCCCTTTACAAAGCAGTGGTGAGCTTTGTGCGAGCGTACGCGAACGCGGCGGGTTATCTTGAGGGGAAAAAAGCAGCGTTCTACAAAGAACGCCTCGACTTTTACGTGAAGCTGCGAGAGACGATCCGCCAAGCCAGCGGCGAAGTGTTGGATCTCAAAGCCTATGAAGCGGATATGCGCCACCTGATCGACCAATACATCGAAGCCAAAGAACCGAAAAAGCTGACAAGTTTCGAGGATCAAGGACTGCTGGAGATCGTTGCGCGGTTGGGAGTGGAAGGCGCCATCCAAAGCCTGCCCCCCACGATGCAGAAGAATCAAACGGTGGTCGCAGAAACCATCGAAAACAACGTGCGCCGCCAGATCGTCAAAGAGCATCTCAGCGACCCTGCATTTTACGCGAAGATGTCGGAGCTTTTGGAGGAAGTGATCCAGCTTCGACGGACACAAGCAGACGCCTACAAAGAGTATCTCAAACGCATTGAAGAGATCGCCAAGCAAGTCCAAGCAGGCAAGGCAAACAACTTACCGCCGCAACTCAACACCGCCGGAAAACGCGCCCTTTACAACAACCTCAAAGAGAGCAAAGCCTATGTGATGCTTGCCGCAGACGCCGCAGAGGGAAGCCCCGTCTATGAGGCGGATGCAGATCCTGTGTTGCGCTTGGCGCTGTTGCTCGATCAAAAAGTCAAGGCAGCCCGTCCAGACAGTTGGAGAGAAAGCACTCCGAAGCAGATGATGATCAAAAAAGCCATCGGCGAGGTGTTGAAAGAGGCAGCCCTCTTTAAGGGTTCGGAGGAGAAAGAAGAAGTAGAGCGGATCTTTCGGGTCATTCAAGGGCAAGGAGAGTACTAGCCGATGTCAGTGACGTTCGACTTTGCGGATATCACGATAGAAGTGGTCAAGAAAGACATCAAGCACTTGCGCCTGTCTGTTCATCCCCCCGAAGGAAGGGTCTCGATTGCAGCCCCTCATCGGATGAAGACGGAGACGATACGGTTGTTTGCGATATCCAAGTTGCCGTGGATACGCCAACAACAGCAGGGCTTTTTGGAGCAAGAGCGCGAAACACCGAGAGAACACCTCACCCGCGAAAGCCACTATGTTTGGGGCAAGCGTTATCTTTTGCGTGTTGTGGAACGCGCCGCTGATCCGACGATCGTACTCACCCCGCAAGAGTTATGGATGTACGTTCGCCCCCAAGCCTCGCCCGAAGAGCGCGAACAACAGCTTGCCGCTTGGTATCGTGAGCGCTTGCGCCTTGAAGCACAGCCCATCCTAGAGAAGTGGCAAGAGCGCCTAGCGGTCAAGGTGAAAACCCTTCACATCCGCCAGATGAAAACCAAATGGGGAAGCTGCAATCCCAACGAAAGGCGCATCACACTCAACACAGAGCTTGCAAAGAAGCCGCGAAGCTGCCTTGAATACGTTGCCCTCCACGAACTCATGCACTTCCTCGAACCTACCCACAACGCCCGATTTGTGGCTCTCATGAACCAACACGCCCCAGACTGGCAAAAGCAACGGGAGTTGTTAAACAGCCTCCCACTTCGCCACGAAGACTGGCCTTCTTTGGGGGAGATGTAGCCTATTGGAGAGAAGTGGCGTAGGGGGATCACCCATCCCCCTGCTCGTCAGGGGGCTTGTGCTCCCTTGTGGGCCTCTCTTCGCCCCTCAAAGCAGCCCCGGGGACTCCTTACGTACTCGAAAAGTGACCCCGAGGGCTCCTTACGTACTAGAAAAGTGACCCCGAGGGCTCCTTACGTACTTGAAAAGTGACCCCGAGGGCTCCTTACGTACTTGAAAAGTGACCCCTCGGGTTCCTTCTGCGCTTGAAAAGCTACCCCTTGGGTTCCTTCTGTTGTCAGGTAGCTGCCCCAAGGGTACCTTCTGCACTTGAAAAGCTACCCCTTGGGTACCTCCTGCGCTTGAAAAGCTACCCATCGGGTCACTTTTGCGGTCAAGCAGCAACCCCTCGGGTCACTTTTGCGGTCAAGCAGCAACCCCTCGGGTCACTTTTGCGGGATGTGTGTTGTGGGGAGGTGTGTTTGATTGACTTGGGCATCGTGGTGTGTGACATTTTTTGGGCGATGAAGCGTCAAGCGTGCCGCAGATTCGA
>CAUJFU010000386.1 GCA_963169055.1 Myxococcota bacterium | reverse complement strand
CGGTCTTTTTAGGTATATTTGCGTTTGCTTTGTCTACGATTCTTTCGTTCCATCCGTGTTCGATGCAAGGCCATGTTTGCGTAGGGGCGGTTCGCGAACCGCCCGTGTATCGGGACATCGAGCCGCGAACGGACATGGGGGCCGACAAAAGAAAGAGCGATCCTTCTCGACTCTTCGGTGTTTCCGCCTTAACAAGGCGCGTATGGGGGCAGCCCCCTGTGGCTGCCCAAGAACAGGACGTCTACGCACTATCCTTCGATCACCCATCTCTCGGAGATCGTGTGACAGGGCGTTTGGGATCTCCGATGGTTTTTTTGTGGATGAACGAAAGGTGCGTGACGTCGAGTTGGTTTTCGATGGCGCGGGTGAAGTGGACAGGCCACAGATCTTGCCACGTTGCAACACCCAAGCGGGGGTCGTTGAGTTCTTCAAAATAGCGGATGGGTGGGAGTTCTTGGCCGTTTTGGATCTCGCCCCAGTACAACCAGATCCAGCCGAAGGCTTCGCGGACGGGATAACTTTTGACTTGGAATTTTTTGGGGATGGGTGCGGCTTTTCCGTTGCTTGGGATCAAGGTGCAGTGGCCTTTTTGATCAAATTGCCATCCGTGAAAAGGGCATTCGATGCAGTCACCGAGGACTTGGCCGAGGCTCAACTGCGCGCCGCGATGGCAGCATTTGTCGATCTGGCAGGCGATCTGGCCTTTGCTATCGCGCCAAAAGACCATCTTTTCGCCGAATCGCTCGCCTTTCTCAACGGGGTGGGTCGGTGTTTTGGGGGATTGCGGGGGTGTCTTGCGTGTGGTAGGGGGGGGCGTGCATATTCTGGTGTCGTGGGGGGAGCAAACAAAAGCAAGCGTTTTGGCATACGAGCCGAGGAGAGCAAGATGGCGAAGATCCATGTAAAAGGCGTTCCGTTGGATATGGGCGCAGGGCGTCGCGGGGTAGATATGGGCGTGAGCGCGATCCGTTTGGCGGGGTTGCGGGAGGCGTTGTTGCGGTTGGGGCATAACGTGATCGATGACGGAAACGTCGAAGTTCCCGTGGTGGAGACCTTAGAGCGAGCGTCTTCTTTGCCGTATATCGAGGCGATCGCTGCGTCATGCAAGCAGGTGTATCATTGGTTTCGGCAGTTGCCGCCCGATGCGTTTGCGGTGGTGTTGGGGGGGGATCACTCGATCGCGATGGGATCGGTGGCAGGGGCCGCACATCACGGTCGTTTGGGGGTGATCTGGGTGGATGCCCACACAGACATCAACACGCCCGATACGAGTCCAAGCGGAAACATTCATGGGATGCCGTTGTCGCATCTTTTGGGTGTGGGCGATCCGCGTTTGTTGGATATCTGGGGAGGGGGAGCGGTGATCGATCCTGCGGATATCGTGTACATTGGTATCCGAAGCGTGGATATGAAAGAGCGCGGTTTGGTCAAGGAACACGGGATCTTGACGTACACGATGAAGGATATCGACATGGAAGGGCTGGCGTCAGTCGCCAAGCAAACGATTGCATATCTTCAGCGACGTGGAGTGAGTCGTGTGCATGTGTCTTTTGATGCGGATGTGTTGGATCCGACCTTGGCCCCGGGGGTTGGGACGCCTGAGCCCGGTGGGCTGACCTATCGCGAAGCCCATCTGTTGATGGAGCTTTTGTGCGACGCCAAGATCGCCACAAGCCTCGATATCGTCGAAGTCAATCCGATCCTCGATAACGCCAACAAGACAGCGCAGATCATGGTGGACATGACTTCGAGCTTGCTCGGTAAAGCGATCTTGTGAGAGAAAATCCCGAATTATGGGGCTTTACGGAGTTCTTGGAGGATCGTTCGAGCGATATCGTGAGAAAAGCGCCCACCGCGTTGGGCCATGCGTTGAGCGACGAGATCGATCTCGGAGCCGATGGCACCGATCTCTGCGGCGATGTTGCGGCTGTGTAGGCGCATATGGCCTTGTTGGATGCCCTCGTTGGCGAGAGCGCGTAGGGCCGCGAGGTTTTGAGCCAATCCGATGGCTGCGGCGATCTGTGCGAGTTCTTGGGCGGTGGATATCTGCATGATCTGAAGGGCGGCTTTGGCGGTGGGATGGACGCGGATCACGCCGCCGACCACCCCAACGGCCATCGGTAGGGTGATCTCGCCATGCAGCGCGCCTTCTCGAACCCGCCAACGCGAAAGGGCGGTGTATCGGCCTTTTTGCGATGCGTAAGCATGGGCCCCGGCTTCAACGGCGCGATAATCTTGGCCTGTGGCGACAAGCACAGCATCGATGCCGTTCATGATGCCCTTGTTGTGGGTGGTTGCGCGGTAGGGATCGCGTTCGGCAAAGATCGAGGCTTCTTGAATACCGTAGGCGATGGTTTGGCCTTCTTCGGGGGGTTGGTTGGGTTTGCAAAAGGCGGCGAAGGGGACGTTGCCTCGGACTGTGACGAGGCGCTTGTCTGCAAGGTTGCTGAGGATGCGCAGTCGCGCCCGTCCTCCCGAGATCTGCGCAAGTCGAGGAGCGATGCCTTCGCACATGGTGTTGACGGCGTTTGCGCCCATGGCATCGCGAACGTCGACGATCAAGTGAACGATCAGCATCGGGCCGAGCGGATCGTCTTGATCGAGCGGATCAAGACGGCGTATTTCGATCGCACGGGGGCCTCCGCCGACTTCGACAAGACGGGGGTCAAGGCTGGCGGCTTGGGCGAGCAGTTCATCTTGGTGTTCGTGCAAAAGAGCGATGGCGCGTTGCAGATCGGGGATATCGCACAACTGCACTTGGCCGATCATCAAAGGGGGAGTGCTTTCGGCATGGAGTCCGCCGCCCGCCCGCAAGAGCTTGGCGGCATGGGAGGCTGCGGCCACGACGGAGGCTTCTTCGATCGCCATCGGGACGAGGTGATCGCGGCCATTGAGTTGGAGGTTGAGGCAGACGCCGAGAGGTTGGTTCATGAGGCCGATGACGTTTTCGACCATCTGCTCGGCTTTTTCGATGGGGAGAGGGTGCTCACCCCACAAGCCTTCTTGGGTGAGCGTGTCCAGTCCGAGGTGTTCGGCAAGTTGGGTGCGTCGCTCTTCGAGCGAGCGTTTGTAAAAAGCAGGGAGGGTGCTGGTCGGGGGGGGATTCTTAGGCATGGTGTCTCCCAATCGGCAAGAGGCGCACCTTCCGCAGTGCGGCGATATCGGATGCGCCAGTACAAAAACACAAGACTTTGAGTTCGTGGATCAGTTCACGCAGAAAGGATTCGAGGGCTTCTTCGCTTTGGGTGGCGGCTTGAAGGACGGGTTGTGCAAGGGCCACAGCATCGGCTCCAAGAGCGAGGGCGACCGCGATATCCATGCCTGTGCGTATCCCGCCTGAGCCGATCACAAGGCGAGTGGGGAAGTGTTTGCGGCAGTGCAAGATCGACTCGGCGGTGGGGGTTCCAAAAGCACGCAATCGCTGCCCGAGGACGGCAGAGGTACTTTGTGCGGGGGCGCGGTAAGCTTCGACACGCGCCCAAGACGTTCCGCCAACGCCCGATGCTTCGACGCCTGCGAGGGGGAGGCGTGCTAATTTCTCAGCGGTGCGTTCGGAGATCCCCGAGCCTACTTCTTTGGCGATGCACGGGATACCGAGGGCTTGAATGGCCTCGTGCATCTTTCCCCATAGACCGCGAAATTGGGTGTCGCCTTCGGGCTGGATCGCCTCTTGGAGCGGATTGAGGTGGAAAAACAAAGCATCCGCCTTGACGGAGTGGACGAGTTGTTGGAGTTCGGACAAACCGACGCCCAAACCAAGCTGAACAGCCCCGATGTTTCCAAGCAGCAGCGGAAGTTCTGGTGCTGTTTTCCGAACGGCGAATGTCTCGGATAATGCGGGATCTTTGAGCATCGCACGTTGTGAACCAAGGCCCATCCCAAGCCCAAGGCGTTCGGCCACCCTTGCGATCCGATGGTTGATCTCTCCCGCCCAAAGACTGCCGCCTGTCATCGAGCCGATCAGTAGCGGAGCCTGCAAACGTCGCCCAAGGATCTCCACGCTCAAATCGACATCTTCGAGATCGATCTCAGGTAGCGCGTCGTATTCGAGGCGAAAACCTCCAAGGCCCGTACTCACTTCGGTTCCGACTTCTTCTTCTAGGCAGATCCGCAAGTGATCGTCTTTGCGTTGTTGGATCTGGCTCATGCTCGCTCCTTCTTGTGTCACCCAATAAAATCCACGATGGGATGATCCACCGCAGAAATTCGGTTCGTTTGCTCTTCGGGCTTTGTTTCTAACGATCCCCTCCCTGCCTGTCTAGTGTATCTTCTCGCTACATCCGAGGGATCTTTGCTACACCACTCGATGCTTTTTGATTGAGTTGCCTGTGGGGGGTGGTAGTAGCGTGTGGTGGTGGTTTTGTGGTAGAGCGGTAGCGTGTTGTTGCGACGGATTTGGAGGACTTCGATGCGAACGATGTGTTTTCGTGGATGGTTGTGGTGTTTTGGGATCGTAGGTGGGTGTTGGAGTGCGGAGGTTGCTGCGTTGCCGACGGCATCGCAAAAGGGAAAAGACGGAAAGCGCTCGACGAGCGGAGAAGTGTGGTTGAAGAGCGAGCGGAAAGTGCGATTGATGCGGCCTCCCGGTTTGTTTTGGCCGTATCAAGATCTGGTGAGGCGTGCGGTGTATCAAGGTTGGATAGCGCAGACCACAAGGCCAAGCGATGAAGAGGAGAAAGGAGCGCAAGAGATCGCGAAAAAAGCCGAACAGATGGGGATTGCGCAGAACGGGATATCTTTGCGTGATGCGCTAAAGCGGCTGATCAGCGACAACCCATCGCTCAAACGCGAGCGCTTACTTTTGCGGATCGCGGCAGCGGATCTGATGCGTGCGCGAGGGGCGTTTGGTTTTGATCTGAACTTGGATCTGACGGCTTCGCACATTACGGAGCCACAGGGGATTCAAAACTTTTTGACGGGTGGGGCGTCGATTAACGTCGATGCGGTGCGCGAAGGATGGAGTGTCGATGGGAATATCCGCCTCGATAAGCGCTTTGAATCAGGGACAACCTTATCGGCGATCTTTGCGAACCGTTGGGGGAATGTGAATCGTTTGTTTTACGATCTCGAAGGGAAGCTGTTGGCGGATCGCAGCGTGCAGATCGAGACGGTGAATACTTCGTTTACGCTGCAAGCAACCCAATCGTTTTTGCGGGGGGCTTTTTTGGAGCCGAACCTTGTGCCGATCTGGCAAGCGGAAGAGGGCTTGCGCAAAGTCCACGATCAGCTTGCGGGGGTTGTCACGCAGTACGCGGCGCAGACGATTCGGGCGTATTGGGATCTGGTGTTTGCGCGGGCCAACCGCCAGATCCAACAAGGCGCGCTGGATCTTGCGGAGGAGCAGTTGCGCACCACGCTTGCGTTGATCCAAGGGGGCAAAAAGTCGCCGTTGGAGCGTTATGAGGCCGAACAAGCGGTAGCGCAGCGCAGAGGAAGTCTTTTGCAAGCGGAAAATACGGTAGACGATGCGGTGACATCGGTGCGTACGTTGCTTGGGATGGAGAATGGAGCCGTTCCCGAGCCTTCAGAACCACCCGCACAAGCGGCGGATGTACCCGACCTTTCGACATTGCTCAAACAAGTGGAGCGTTCGAGTATCGAGCTGATGGTAGCGCATCGCGACGCTCGGATCGCAAAGTTAGCGCTGATCGCCTCGAAGAATGCGACACTTCCGCAGTTGGACGGGAATATCGGTTTTACTTTTCGCGGTTTGGGCAACACGGTACAAGGTGCTTCAACCAACCTGCAACCGTTTCCACGGGCTTATGGGACGTTGTTTGATCCGTACACGCACAACTTCCAAGTGGGCGTGGTGTTGCGGATTCCGCTCGATAACCGCCAAGCAGAGGGGCTGTACGATCGCCAACAAATCGAGTCGCGACGTGCCGAGATGCAATTGACGGTGATCCGCCAACAGCTTCGTTTGGATCTGCAAAGGCTGCATTCGATCGCGCTGCGAACACGCCAACGTATCCCAATCGCCCGTGTTTCCTTGATCTTGGCGCAAAAGAAGCTTGAAGCCGAACAGCTGCGCTACAAATTAGGCCAGAGTACGCTGTTTACGCTGCTTCAATATCAACAAGACCTTGCGAGTGCGCAGCTTGAAGAAGTGCGCGCACGGGTGGACTTGCAAAAAGCCGCCATCGCGATCTACGAGCGCGCAGGGCTGTTGCTTGAGCGTTATGGTATCGCGCAAAAGAAAGCGGATTGAGGAAGGTGTTATTCGGGGAGGATGTTGGGGTAGAGGGCAAATTTTTCGCGAGCAGCCCCGGAGGGTCGGGCTTCGGGATGTTTTTGGAGGAAAGCTTGGTAGGGTTGGTTGAGGGCGTGGGGGAGATCGCCGTAGACCATCTTGACGAAGCCAATGATGCCTTGGACGTGGTTGCGGGTGTCGGCGTCGAGCTGGCCTGTGGGGATCTTGGCGGCAGCGCGTCGGAGGACGCTGCGGAAAGTTTTGATTTTTTCGCGGGGGATGCGGATCTGTTGGTCGTCAATGCGAAGTCCGCAGATCTCGAGGTCTTGGCCTTTGGCGACGGAAGCGGAATGGACTTTGTGGGGATGCCAACGGAAGCCAGCGTTTTCGATGATGGATTGGGTTTGGAGAAGCAGATGTTCGGGGAGGTCGTCTTGGGTTGAGAGGGTGAGATCGTCGGCGTATCGGGTGTATACGATGGGTGTGCGGTATTCTTGGAGCGATGCAAACAGGTGTTTGTCGAGGGTGAGGCAAGCGAGATTGAGCAGATAGCCCGAAGTGGGGGCACCTTGGGGGAGTTCGTTTTTGTGGGTGGTGAGATCGGCGATCAGGGCGACGACATCATCGCGCAGTTCGCGAGGACAACGCAGTCCGAATTTTTTGAGAAGAGCGCCAAGACCGACTTGCATGACGTGCTTGACCCGAGCGGCGCTGACGGAGGGGAAAGCATCTTTGAGGTCGAGGTTGAGCAAATGTTTTGCGCCAAGGTGGGCTTGTGCGTTGGTGACGATGGATCGGCCCGGGACGAAGCCATGCGAGGCGACAGAGACAGGCATGTGATAGAGAAGTCGGTCAAGAACGCGTTCTTGGACAGCTTTGAGTTCACTTTTGGGCGAACAGATCTTGCGGGTTTTGCCGTTGCCTTTGGGGATCTCCCATTCATCGTAGCCAAGTCCGCTTTGGGCGAGTTGTTGGGCAAGTCCGACGTAGGAGGGCGAAAGGTCGAGCCATTGGGCAAGAAGGGAGACGGCATCTTGGGCTTCGACGGGGCGAGGAGAAGTGGCGGCGATCGCGGGTGCTGTGATCTCGGGTTCATCGGGGAGATCGCGTGTTTTTCGATAACGTTGATAAGCGTCTTTGATGGAGGGGGGGAGTTGTTCGCCGTAGACCTGTTTGAAGAAGGAGATGATCCCGCGAATTTTGCTGCGTCGTTTGATCTCGGTGCGGGGGTCGGCGATATCGAGGGAGCGTTCGAGGGCTTCTTGGCAGCGTTCGATCAAGAGGGGGTCGGCTTCGAGTCGGCCAAAGCGGAGGGTGACGCCGCAGATCACGGCGTTTTCGTGTTGTGTGTCGACGAGTCGGGTTTTTCCGCGATGGAGGCGGAAGTCATTTTTGATCACCGCGAGTTCGAGTTCTTGTTGGACGTTTGCGGGGATCGAGGAGGGGGTTGAGATCGTGATATCGTCGATGTATCGGGAATAACGAAGACCGAGTTCTTTGTGTTGATCGATGATCTTGAAGATCTTGCGATCCATCTCAAGGCAGGCAAGGTTGAGGAGGTAGCCTGAGGTGGGTGCGCCTTGGGGTAGAGCGTAGACGGTGTGTGCGCCTTGGGGGGTGGTTTCGGTTTGACGCATGGTGGTGAGAGCGGCAAGGAAGTGGAGGGCTTCGTCAAGGGGAGAAGGGCCGTTGTCGAGGGTTTTGGCGTGGGGGAGGGGGCCAAACTGTCGAAATAGCGGCTTGACGTAGCGTCGAAAGATCGTGTGGATGCGAGGGAGCCGAACCGAGGGGAAGGCGTTGCGCAAGTCCATGATCAGGAGTTGTTGTGCATCGGGGAGGTGGTGCATGGCGTTGGAGACGACCGAACGACCGGGGACTGCGCCATGTGCGGCGTTGGATACGGGGATCGGGTAGAGCAAGCGATCGAGGATGCGGCGTTGGATCTCTTTGAGAGCGCCGTAAGGTTCGTAAATATCGCGCCATTCGAGGCGACCGGGTTTGGGGATGCGGTAGTGAAAATAGGCATCATCGGAGCGCATGGCTTGGTGGACTTCGGCAAGCAAGGCGGCATCGACATCGAGCCATTGAGCGAGCAGTTGATGTGCCGCTTCAGAATAGCTTGCGAGCGGCTGATACGCGCGGATGGTGAGGTGAGCAGTATTCCGTTTGCGTTTAGGCGTGTCTTGAACCATCTAACCCTCTCCTTACAAGGCTCACTAGGACGACGGAGGTTGCGGGGGCGAACCTCGCGGTGTTTACGAGAAAAGACCGTGAATAGGAAACTGTTTGGAACGAAGAGCAATATGCTCACAGGACGCAAAGAAAGGAAAGGAGGCGGCTTGGGCTTGGGGGGATATCCTCTCTCGGGGCGCAGGGGGGAGAGAAGAAGCACAGACGAAAGGTGGCTTGCGGCCTCGTGTCTTTCCAGTTATCGTGCGTTGCGAAGTGGGGGGCTGTTGAGCAGAAGTGCGGTGGTGCGGGCATCTGCGGATGAGGCCCCGAAAAACACCCAAACCCGATGGGATGGATGTTTTGGAGTTTGTATGGTGTTTGGTGGAACCCAAAAAGCACTCCACGCGGTGCGTTTGTCGAACAGAACACACAAGACAACAAGAGCGCGAAGAGAGCGGCCCATGTGGGGACGTGTGGGGCGGTGTCTTGTGAGGGTTTGGTTGTGTTGGGTGGCCCACGGGTTGTGGCTTCCTTTTTTGGTGTATGGGGAAACATCCGCGAGGGGTTCCAAGCAAAGAAACAAAGAGACCACAAAAGCGGATCGAGGTCAACAAGGCAACACGCAAAAGTCAAGTACTGCGGGGATTGTGGATGGTGAGGATCCAAGCGAATCGCTGTCTTTTGCGCAATTTGCCGCGTTATGGAGTCAGGGGCATCTTTACGGGCAACGCATGACGCAACTTGTCGCACGTTCGTTTGGGGAGTGGCTAGGGGACTTGGGAGGTGTTTCGTGGGGCGGCAGCGATCCTGCGGGGGGTTCGTTGTGGTTGCGAGGCGGTGGAGGAGGGCGGGTGGCGATTCGTTTGGATGGATTGCCGTTGTTGCGGGGGGTGGAAGAGTTGGTGGGAGAGCGACCGTTGGCGGGTTTGGCGCTGTGGGATGTGAAAGAAGTGACGTTGCTGCGAGGGCCGACATCGGTGTATTTGGGAGATCACGGGTTGTTGGGTGGGTTGCTGTTGCGAACGGAGGGGGATGGTTGGGAAGAAGGCGGTGGTTGGAGGAGTTGGCGAGGTGGAGGTGTGGTCGAAGGGCATTATACGAGCGGCGCGCAGGGAGGAAGTGGATTTGCGAAGGCATGGGTGGGGATGCCGATCTTTGGTGCGCGGCTCAGCGGGGGGTATGAAGGGATGCAAGCGATGCGTACAGGCGGGGGGGAAGTTGTGCCTGAGAGCGGTTATCAACGAGGGAATTTGTCTGCAAAGCTGCGGTTTTCATCACCCGCACGCGTTTGGGAAAATCGTTTGTTTTACACGGTCGGTTGGTTGCGAGATGCTGTGCGTGTGGATCAGTTGCCGCCGTATGGTGATCGGGTGGTGTTGGGGCGACAACAACATCTTGGGTATGTGGACAGCCGTCTGGCCTTGCCTTTTTTGAAAACGCGGCTGCGCGGGATGTTTGGTGTGCAATTCTTAGAAGAAGATCGCTTGGTGGAACGTCTCGCCTCGGTGGGCGGGGGAGTCGTGGGGTGGCGAGAAGAAAGAGCGCCACACTTGCGATGGGACGGGTTGATCCACGGAGAGAGCCGCCCGTGGTCGGTATTGTTGTTGCGTTATGGCGTGGAGTTTTCGACGGAGTCACTAGAGCATCGGACGATTCGAGAAACAGGGCAAAGTAGCGGAGGCAGTTCTTTTCTTGGGCAGGCAAGGCAAAATGACTTGTCGTTTTTTTTGTCAAGCCGCGTGTCGTTGCCTGCGGATCGGCTGCGTGTCGAGATGGAGGGAGGGATACGAGTCCACAATCATTGGCGCGATCTAGATGCCCTTGCATCGAGCCTTTCCACGCGTTGGGCCAAAACTTTGTATGCGGCTTATTTGGGGATCAAGTTGCACGATGCGCGAGCGTGGTCAGTGCGTCTGTTTTTCTCCGACGGGTTTCGGACGCCAAATATGGCGGAGATGGGGCGTTTCGGAGTGTTTGGACAAGCCTTCTTTATCCCCAACACCGAACTCAACGAAGAACGGACACGTGCTTTGGAGGGGACTTTTACGCTTCAGATGGCAGGGCGCGTACAGACATCCGTTCGTTTCTTTTTGCAAGCACTTTCGGGATGGTTGGCTTTGCAGCCTGCGTCGTATCGCGGCCAAAGCGCTGTGGGCGGCTTGCCTGTATACCAATACCAAGCCACCGAAGAAGTCGTGATGTTGGGGGCGGAAGCTACGCTGGCTTGGCAGATCATCGGTGGATGGAGTTTGCGGGCAGAGATCGGATGGTTGGATGAGATGGGCAATGGTATCGCACGTCCTCCCACACCGATCTGGCCGCCTGCATCGAATTGGACAGGTCGATTGCTCACACGCTACGACTGGAAGGGCTGGGGCGGGATCGAAGTCATGGCGCAAGGAGCGACAGGGCGAGAAGCGCGTTATCTTCCTCCGTGGCAGGTGGCGCGGATGCCTTCGGCCTCTTGGTGGACGATGCACATCCGCGCTGATCTGCGCTTGATGTCGTGGATGCAATTATTGTTTTCTGTCCGAAACCTTCTCGATCAATCCTACATCCCGTTCCCTTCGCGCTATCCCGCGATGGGTCGCGATATCCACCTCGCTTTGCGTCTTTCTTTTTCCTGATAGGTGTCGGGCGGTTCGATCCTCGGGTGGGGTGTGCTGTTTTGGGAGAAAGGCAGAATCGCTTGGAGGGTGAGACTGTTTCGTTGCGTTGACACCTACGTCTCAGAGTGGGAAATTTTGATCTTGAAATCGGAAGGCGACTTGCTTTATGATGCGAAGGCTTGTGTTTTCGAGGCGACGCTTCAAATAAGATGTGCGGTGGTTTCAAACCATACCGCAGCGCAACAACACACCTCGCCCGCCGTCTCTGTTTTGTCCGCAGATTTCTTTTGAGATGTTTGCGGTGTTTTCTTCTTCTGCAAAGTGGAACACCACCCACGAGGCCGACCATGCAAACGAGGCGATCTTTTGTTCATTGTTCACCCCGCCTCGCCTTCACCGATAGGAGGGGCGCATGAGATCGCACACCCACCCAACCCCGGCCTTACTCTCGATCGTACAGCACTCGCTCTTGGCCCACGACCTCTCGGCCTTTGCGCACACCCACCAAATCCCCCTGATCTATGCTGCCAGTTTTGAAGAAGGACGATTGGTTGCCTCCCAAACACCCCTGCGCTGCATCGTGCTGGATGTGATGCGCGAGGACGATAGCGGCTTTTTGTTTGCCGAATGGGTACGGCAACAACCGATGTTGGATGTGGTGGATCTGATTTTTGTCAGCGATACCCACCCTGCTGTGCATTTTCGAGACTCTGCCTTGCCGCGTTATCGTGCGATGGCGTATTTCGATCTCCCCGTACCCCGCGAAGCTTTGTTCCAAGTCCTTTTGCTCCAACTGCAACGCAACACGTATTCTTTTCCTCACCCCTCGTCCTCCACAAACTTTCCTTCTCGCTCACAACGGATGACGCCTGCTCCCTCTTCTTCTTCGCCCTCTTCCTCTTCTGTTGTTCCGCGCCCACAGCCCGAACGATCCGCCTCTGCCTCATGGGGCGTCCCCTCTGCCCCGTGGACACCCCCCGTTTCATCCGAACATTCCGATGCTGCGGCGTCTTTCCACTCCTCTCCCTCTCCCTCTGATGCTGCGGCGTCATGGCCACACGCATCTTCTTCTTGGTCTGGCGAAGGAGCGGCGGATCTCAACCCTACGCAATTTTTGACAGATCCCGAAGATTGGGCGCAATCCATCTTTTCTCGACCTTCCTCACCCCAAATCGCCGAACGCGCTGCTCTTCACAACGCAGATCCCGAACAAGATGAGCTCGCAGAAACCGGCAACTACGGGCTGGCACCTGATTTTGAAGAACTCTCCGCAGAGTCTACCGCCGAAGAAATCCCTCGTATCCCCCGCGATCTTCAAAATCCCTTCTCTTCGCCGCCCTCCCGAAACGAGCAAGTCCATCGATTTGAAGACGAGCGGACGCATGCTCCGCAGGAAGCGCAGGGAGCGCACAGCACGCAGGGAGCGCACAGCACGCAGGATTTGTATGATCCTGAGGAAGACAGCCTCGAAGAGCTCAATGACGAAGCGGAAGCAGCCTTTGCGGAGGGGTTGCGATGGTTAGGGCAGCGCGAGTATTCTCAGGCATTACCGTTGTTTGCGCGTGCTTTTCAACTGCAGAATTCGCCCCGTTATGAATGCTATTTTGCGTGGACGCTTTTTTTGTCTCAGCCGCAAAATCAACTGCAAGCCAAGATTGCTTTGATGCACTTGGAAAAGTCGCGCAAGGCCGAGCCTTATTACGAGAAAACGTACCTGTTTCTGGGCCATATTTTTCAGCAGATGCGTCGTTTTGACGAGGCGTTGCAGATTTATCGCGAGGCGTTGGCATTTTCGCCCGCATTTTTAGAGGTCTATCGGGAGTTACGGCTGTTAGAGCTTCAGGTGACAAGAGCATTTAAGACTTGAGAGACGGGACTGAAGCAGCCAATCCAAAAAAGACTATGGAGGGGAAGTCGTTTTTGGGGTGGATTTTTGTGGATGCAAACCATTGATTTTCATGGTCGCCTTGGAGGGCCATGTGAGAAAAGGAGCCGAGATGAGCTTGCCTTATTTTCGAGTCGACACCCAAAACGAGCGCCTCGTGACGTTGGTGGAGAAGCATGGCTCTGTGTGGAGCGATTTTAATCAAAAGCTCGATCTCTCTTGGATCTACCATGATCACGGCATGGAGGGCGTGGTGTTGCAAGCCCAAGAGATCGGGATCGCTTTGAACCAAAAAGTGATCTCCACAGACGCTTTTTTGCCGGCGTACCAAGAGATCAAAAACCTTCATGCTTGCATCGAGTGGTTGCGCGAATTGTCCGATGCACGGCGCTCAGAAAAAGTCACACGCGCTTTGATTCAGCGCTGCTACGAGACGATGGTGCAGCGTTTGCGTAGCAACGCAAAAAGCGACGGATTGCGGCAAGATGACAATCGGTATGGCGCTTATTATCACCGCCATTGCTCTCACAACGAAGTGGGAGCAGGTTTGGATGCGTTTGTGGATTTTTTCAATGGTTTGCATGCAGACAAGCAACATCCGATCGTCAGCGCAGCCCAACTGCATTATCGTTTTATGCAATTGATGCCTTACGGTCGGTTCTCTGGGCGTTTGGCGCGTTGGTTGACCAACCTGTTTTTGATGCGTCACGGTTATCCCGCCTTGGTGATCCACACGGCAGAACGCGCTCGTTATTACGAAGCCCTTGCTTTTGAAAACGAATCAGAGTTGAGCCACCTCTTTACAGAGGCGATGAATGCTACGGTGGAAAGCGCTTGTCAGTATATCCAAAATAGCTTGGAAGAACGGCGAAAAAAGCGCGAAGCCTACAAGGTGGCTCGCCACAAGCGCGAAGAAGCCGCAAAACGCGCACGCGAAACCCCCAAAACCCAAAAAGCCGCCAGTTCTCCACGCAAACTCAAAGCGGTCTCCGACGCTCCCACAGGGAAAAAAGCGCGATCAGCCTCCAAACGCCGCCCTTCATAAACTTTATTTGTGGGGCGTTTTGACGCTTCCGATCACAATTCTTTCGGATAAAGTAGAAAAGACGTTGTTAGGCTTGACAGGGGGAGCGAGGCGAGGCATCATCCTGCGCTTTGTTCGGATGGCTTTGGTTTTGGATGGAGGAAATATTGAGATGACGAGCCGCTTTGGGATGGTGGCGTTGGTGGGGCGACCCAACGTCGGCAAATCCACGTTAATGAATTATCTTGTGGGCGAGAAGATCTCGATCACAACGCCTGTTGCGCAAACAACGCGCAATCAGATCCGTGGGATCCAAAATCATCCCGACGGGCAGATCGTGTATCTTGATACCCCCGGAATTCACAAAGCGCGCAATCCGCTTAACCAAACCATGGTCAACGTCGCATGGCAAGCGATCGACGAAGTGGACCTTGTGTTGTACCTTGTGGATGCCACACGTCCTGATCCACAGATCGCCGCGCATCTCCCTTCGGAGATCGGTACGCCCCATCGCGACGACTCACGCAAAGATCCGGGCTTTGGCGAAGACGCGATGATCTTGCAGCGCTTCAAAGAAACCCAAACTCCCGTCTATTTGGTGATCAATAAAGTCGATCAGATCGTCCCCAAATCCCTGTTGCTTCCGTTGATTCAACGCTACACCGAAGGAAGCAATTTTCGAGAAGTCATCCCGATCTCGGCGTCGACGGGCGAAAATACCGATCAGCTTGTGCGCTTGATCTTGCAGGTTCTCCCCGAAGGCGTACCGTTGTTTCCGCCCGAATATGCGACCGATCGGGCAGAACGTTTTTTGGTCTCAGAGTTGATCCGCGAACAACTGATCTTGTTGACGCGTCAAGAACTTCCCCATAGCTGCGCGGTCTTGGTCGAAGCATTTGACGAGGAGCGACGCGACGAACAAGACCGACCTCTCGTTCGGATCGAAGCCACGATCATCGTCGAGCGAGACTCGCAAAAAGGCATCGTGATCGGCAAGCGCGGTGAGATGTTAAAGCAAGTGGGACAACGCGCACGCGAAGAGATCGAAAATCTCCTCGGCTGTCACGTCTTTTTAAAGCTGTGGGTCCGCGTCGACAAAAACTGGAGCCGCGATATGTCTTCTGTTCGCCGTCTCGGTTACGGCGGCGAATTAGAACAATAGTCCCTTCCCCCCAAAAGAAAGCGATCAAGGATCGAGAACCATCGTCCCTTCCTTCCGAAAGAAAGCTGTCGAGAATCCCATGGAAGAAAAACTTCCCCGCTGTGCCTTGGTGGGCCGCCCCAATGTGGGCAAGTCCACCCTTTTTAACCGTCTGATCGGCAAACGCGACGCGTTGGTCGAAGATATGCCCGGTGTCACTCGCGACCGAAAGTACGGAATGTGCGAGTGGAACGGCCAAACCATCGAAGTGATCGATACAGGTGGGCTCGAACCCACCACCGACGATTACATCCTGTCTGCGATGCGCAAGCAAACACAGATGGCGATCGATGAAGCAGACTTTGTGTTGGTGATCGTTGACGCCCGTCACGGCTTGATCTCCGAAGACAAGGAGATCATCAACGAACTGCGCCGACAAAACAAACCCTTCTTTCTGCTTGTGAACAAGGTCGACAATCCCAAACAAGAAGACCTTGCCGCCGATTTTTATGCCCTTGGGATCGAGACGATCTACCCGATCAGCGCGACGCATGGCGTGGGAGTCGGCGATATGCTTGACGATCTTCTTCAGCAGATGAATCAAGCCCAGATCGAGATCCCAAGCGCGACCGAGATCATCCACGAACACGAAGGACTCCCCCGCGTCGCAGTCGTCGGAAAACCGAATGCGGGAAAGTCTACCCTGATCAATTACTTGCTCGGCGAGGAACGCTTGCTCGCCATGCCCGAAGCAGGAACCACCCGAGACGCCATCGATGTCGTTGTAAAACGCAGCGACAAAGAATATCTCTTCATCGACACCGCAGGGATCCGTCGCCAAAAGTACATCACCGAACGCCTCGAACGCTTGACGATCAATCAAAGCCTCGATGCTTTGGATCGTTGTGATGTGGCGCTCTTTCTGGTCGATGCTGCCGAAGGAATCACCGAACAAGATACAAAGGTCGCAGGATTCGCACACAACAAAAACCGTGGTGTGATCATCGTCGTCAACAAATGGGATCTCAAGCCCAAAGGCCAAGAATCCATGAAGGAATTCGAGGAAGAGATCCGCTACAAGATGAAATTCCTCGCCTACGCCCCGATCGTGTTTTGCTCCGCCATCACGGGGTCTCGCGTCCAACGCATCTTCCAACTGATCGATCAAACCTACGAGTCCTTCAAACTGCGTGTCCCCACAGGAGAACTCAACCGCTTCTTCAATGAGATGATGCGCTACCATCCACCACCCGTCCACAAAGGCAAGCCCGTTAAATTCTACTACATCTCCCAAGTCCAAGTCGCGCCCCCGACGTTTGTGATTAGCGCCAACCAGCCGGACGCTGCACACGTCACTTACCAACGCTTTATCATCAACAGCTTGCGCGCTGAATTTGGATTTGAAGGCGTCCCCCTTCGCTTGCTGTTCCGCCATCACCACTAATCCCCGATTGTACGGCGGTAGACGTTGCAAACGCGCAGTCCCCTTCGTTTGCTGTTTTGCCACGACCACCCATCCCCCCTTGTCTGCTGTTTTGTCACGACCACCCATCCCCCGCTTGCTCTTCTTTTCGGCCTTGGTTATTTTTAGACGCGGCTCAATTCTGCATCTGGGTTTGGCTCAACATCGAAGGTTCGCAGCCGCGAGATGGCTTTTGCGAAGAGATGCGGAGGCCGTTGTTTTGGGATGTTAGGCGACGGATGCGGCTTAGACGAAATCCGCAGGGTGTGTGACCGCAAAACGTAGGGGCAGCCCTTTGTGGCTGCCCAAGAACAGGGCGTCCACAGCGGATCGCACCTACCCTTCGATCACACTTCTCTCGGATATCGTGTTAGATGGAAAAGGCTGTGGGATGACCAACGAAGACAAAAAAGAACTGAGTCCGGCGATGGAGGATTATCTGCGCACGATCTACAAGTTCGAAGAAAAAGGAGCGATGGTGACAACGTCGATGATCTCGGAGAGTTTGGGGGTTGCGCCTGCGTCGGTGACCAAGATGATGAAGCGATTGGCGTCGATGGACTTGGTGGAACATGAGCCGTATCGGGGGGTGGGATTGACGGCGAATGGGGAGAAGGCAGCCGCAGAGATGGCGCGCCATCATCGTTTGATCGAGTTGTTTTTGACGGAAGTGGTGGGTGTTCCGTGGGATCGAGTGCATGACGAGGCGCATCGCTTGGAACACGCCTTATCGGAGTATTTGGAGGATCGTTTGGCGGATATCTTGGGCGATCCAAAAGTCGATCCACACGGCCAATTGATTCCTTGTAAGGATGGCCGTGTCGCGGTGCGGAATCTACGGATGTTATGGGAGTTGGAACAGGGGACGCGAGGGGTCGTGGCGGAGATCGAGGATCACGATCCAGCCTTGTTGCGTTATGCGGCGGAACGGACGTTGTTTCCGGGGACAGAGATCTGTGTGGTGGA
The DNA here is from genome assembly GCA_963169055.1 of Myxococcota bacterium. GTDB lineage: Bacteria > Myxococcota_C > UBA6777 > UBA6777 > UBA6777 > JAKLKB01. Next base: position 6,951 of record CAUJFU010000386.1, on the reverse strand, counting down.
GCGAGATCCGTACGGTGGGAGCGTCATCGTTGCGCTTGGTGCGGAGCGTTGCGCGGTGGGGCAGGATGCTGCACGCCAGATCTGGATAGAAACAAACGATACAACATCCTGATCAGAGGGTGGCATGGAAGGCGGTTGTTACGGGAGGATGTGTTGTTCGAGTCGGTCGATCAGGGCTTCGGCCTGATCGAGGATTTGTGAAAGGGGCGGTGTATCGGGGTCTTGTGCGATATTGAGAGAGAGAGCTTGAAAGGTATCGGCGAGGTGTGTCAGGAGGTCGTCGAAGGCGTCGAGATCGGAGAGCCAATCGGTTTGTTGATCGAGGGTTTCGAGCCAGCGGAGGCGGGATTGGGCGACAGCGCGTGTTGGGTCGGGGAGATCGGCTTGTTGGAGCAGCCGTTTGAGGCGGGGTAGGGGGCGTTGCTTGAGTAGCAGACGGGCGTGTTGGAAGAGTTGCCAGAGCGGATAGAAGCGGTCTTTGAGGCGACGAGTAAAGCGAAGAAAAGACGGATAATCGGGATCTTTGGGGGAGAGTTGATGAAGCCAAGAGCTGAGTTGTTCGGTGGTCCAAGGGGGGGATTGATCGGAAATGGGCTGTGCAAGGCGGATCAATACCTCGATGCCTCGGCGTTTTCGGAGGGCGGTACGCATACGAAAAGCGAGTTGGAGGGCAGCAAGGGCGCAAGAGACAAGTCCAGCGATCCGCCATCCTGTGGGCCATGCCCGCCACCACAGGGCAAAGACAGCGACGCCAAGGAAGGCGAACCCAGCGTAAACGGCTGTCAGGGGTTTTTGTTGGACGACAAAGTCTTCGGGGGAGCGCCAATGCAAGGAGCATCGTTGGCAGTGGATCTCGGGGACGAGTCCGAGTTCTCCGTGCATGGCGAAGTGGACGTTGGGGTCGCGCTGACAGCCTTGGGTGGGGGTGGGTGGGCAAGAGGGTTTGGGCAGGGGGAGTTGTTGCCAGATATCGAGCCAGACGTGGGCTTGTTCGATGGGGGAGAGTTCCGAGGAGTCGGAGGGAGTAGGCTGTTGGGTCTTGGGTGGTTTGTTCACGGTAGCTTGTGTCCTCTCAGGTTGTCGGAGGTCGAAGGGATTTGTGTTCTTTGGCGGAGATCGTTAAAACGTTTGGAGGGCCGAGGCAATACGATGTCAGAAAAAAAGCGCGAAGATCGCGCAGCATCGGGGAGATTGGAGTGATGAAGGATGAGCGAGAGTTCGAGATGTTGGTGGTGGGGGGAGGGATGGCGGGGATGGCGGCGGCGGTGTGGGGGCATCGTTTGGGGTTGCGTGTGGGGCTGGTGGAGAAAGAGCGGTTGGGTGGCCAGTTGTGGATGATCCACAAAGAGATCCCGGACTATCCGGGGTTGGTGTGTGCCGATGGTGCGGAGATGGTTGAGCGGATGGAAGCGCATCTGGCGATGCTATCGGGGATTGAGCGGATCGTGGGTGAGGTGACGGAGATCGACGCAGAAGAGGGGCGAGTGAAGATTCGAGGGGCGCAAGGAGAAGAAGTCTTGCGAGCGGGGGCGGTGGTGTTGGCGACGGGTATGGTGCTGCGTCGGGTAGGGGAGCCCGATCTGCGGGCGTGGGAGGGGCGTGGGGTTGAGTATACAGCGAGCGGTGCGCGGGAGGCATTTGTGGGGCAGTGTGTGTGCATTCTTGGGGGAGGAGACGGTGCGTTTGAAAATGCGCTGTGGTTGGCGGATACATGCGGCTGCCCCGAAGTGATGGTGTCTTCGCGTGGTGAAGTGTTTCGGGCGCGTCGGGACTTTGTGGAGCAGGCCAAGGCGCATCCGAAGATTCGTTTGTGGGCGGGGAGTGTATTGGAAGGTGTGGAGGGCCGCGAACGGATCGAGGCGGTCATCCTTCGGATGCACGGGGAGATCCAACGAGTAGAGGTTGGAGCATTGTTGATCAAGATCGGTTTTGCACCGCAATCGCAGCGGGTGGTGGGGCAGTGTCGCCTTGATCCGCAGGGGTATGTGGTGGTGGACGCGACGCAACGAACCAGCGCCCAGCGTCTTTGGGCGGTTGGCGATGTATGTACGCCGATCGATCCGTCGCTTTCGGTGTGTGTAGGTCAAGGTTGCTTGGCGGCCCGAGAGATCCAGCGTTTTTTGCGTTCTGTGTGAGTGGAAAGCATCGGAGGCGGTCGAAGAGTTCTGGCGATCAGGGCGCTGTGTTGTCGGGAAGAAGAAGCAGCGTGTGGTGGTTGCCAAGAGCGGAAAGAGGCGATAGGTTTGAGATATCGCGTCAGCGGGTGGTGTGTGGATGGATGTTTGTGTGGACGGTTGAGGGCGCGTGAGGGTGTGTTGGTGTGTTGGATGGAGGCTTGCTTTGTGTCGTGTTGGTGTTTGGGGATATACAAGCGTATGGAGCTTGTTGTGTTGGGGCTTTTGGGGCTTTTGTGTGCAGGCACAGGCCAGTCCGGCCTTTGTCAGTACGCCTGTCACAAAAGCGCCCGTAGGTGATCTCTATCGTTATCTTGTGCGGGTGTGGCGTCCAGATCGCCGAGAAGCCCGATTGTCGGTGCAAGTGAAGGGAGTTCCTGCGTGGGGGAACTTTCGTCTGGTGATGCTTGGGCGGGTGGGGTGTTGTGTTTGGCAGGCCGTATTGACGGGCCGTTTGACGGCGGAAGATGCAGGGAAAAAGGGAGAGATCCTTCTTGAGGCTGTGGATATCGCGGAGCCAACGTCGGTTGCGACGCAGCGTTTTCAGTTGGAAGTGGCTCCCAAAAACCGTCCTCCTGCGTTCACACCGCCTACCGTCTCGCAAAGAGAAGCGCGTCGTGGCGAAAAGTATACGTACTCGCCGCAAGTGCAAGATGCCGATCATGCGGCCTCTCAGGTCAGCCTTTCGCTTGTCGAAGGCCCCTCGGGGATGACGTGGGATGCAGGGGCAGGGCAGTTGATTTGGCAGACAGGCGCAGCCGATGTAGGGTTTCATGGTGTGGTGATGCGTGCGACCGATCCGCTCGGAGGCATGGGAGTGTTGCGCTATCTTTTGGAAGTCAAGCCAGAGAATGCTCCGCCCGCTTTTGTCTCCGTGCCTCTGGAAGGAGCGACCCTTGGAGAGCCGTACGTGTACGCTTTGCGCGCTCGGGATCCTGATGCCCAAGACACGCTGTTTTATACGCTCAAACAAGGCCCTGCGGGGATGTCCGTTCATTCGACGGGGTGGTTGGTCTGGCCGACGCCCAGCGGCGCAGGAAGCACGCACGCCGTCTCGGTCGAAGTACGCGACCGCAGCAGCGGTGGATTGAGCGCACTTCAAAACTGGACGCTCAAGGTGTTTGCCAGCAATCAACGACCGCAGATCGTCTCGCCATTTCCGATCGAGGCCACGCAAGGCGCGGTGTATCGGGCGTTGATCCAAGCGAGCGATGCAGATCAAACCGACACGTTGCGTTTTGTCCTAGAACAATCGCCCGTTGGAGCGCAGATCCTTGCCAAAGACAGCCGCAGCGCAGAGGTGGTGTGGACGCCTCGGCCCGAAGAGGTGGGTGTGCAGACGCTTGTCGTGCGGGTGGATGATGGACGTGGTGGGGTGGCTTGGTCGCGCACGCAGATCCATGCGCAAGATATCAACGATCCACCGGCTTTTGTGGCTCCGTGGCCGCTGGCGGTGGCTGTGCAGGGAAAGGCGTACAAGACGCAGATCTTTGCGAAAGATCCAGACGTGGGTGCGCGCCTACGCTTTCTTCCGCTGCGTTTGCCTGTGGGGATGCGCCTTGATGGAGAAACGGGCTGGTTGTATTGGACGCCCGACGCTACGCACGTTGGCAAGCCCCAAGAGGTTGAACTGACCGTCGAAGATCAACATGGACTTCGTTCAAAAACCCCGCTGCGCTGGACGATTCAAGTCATCGCAGAACCTTCTCCCCCTGTGTTTGCGTCTGTTCCCTCCGCATTTTCGCTGGTTGAAGGCCAAGCATGGCGTTTTCTGATCTCGGCAAGCCATCCCGATCCCAACCAGCGCACCATCCGCTACCGTATCGAAGATGCGCCGTTGGGGATGCAGATCAACGAGTCCACAGGAGAGCTTCTTTGGACTCCGACGCGGGAAGATGTCGGAAAGCATCTTGTGTGGATCGAAGCATGGAACGATGCGGGTTTGCGCGCCCAACAGGCGCTCTCCTTGGAGGTGCGCGGCGTCAACCAAGCTCCTGTATTGGATACGCGCCTTTCCAATCCGGGAGGGGCGGCGATGGTGGGCGTGATGTACACGTATCTGCCGGTGGTTCGTGACCCTGACGGAGATCGTTTACACTTTTCTTTGGAGCGAGCACCTTTGGGGATGAGCGTGGAGGAAACAGGTTGGGTGGCTTGGACTCCCAAAGATGCAGACGCGGATCAGACGTTTCGCTTTGTGTGGGTGGCGCGTGATCCCTCGGGTCTTGAGGCCCGCCAAGAGATCACGCTCAAGGTCTACCCCAAAAATCAGCCTCCCTCGATCAAACAAGAGACGTTGAGCAAGCTGCGCTCTTTGTACAAACTCCCCGCAGATCGGGCGTGGGAGTTTTTGTTGCCTTCTGCCAGCGATGCCGATCGAGATGCGTTGACCTACATCCTCGAAGATGCGCCCGAAGGTGTGGCCCTCGCCACACTCAAAGAGACCACCGAAGATCTGTACGTTGGACGATTGTCGTGGACTCCAAACACCCGACAGATCGGACTCCATGCTTTGCGTGTCCGCGTTGAAGATGGGCGCGGTGGGATCTTTCGATTGCGTTTGATGGTGGAAGTCGGTATCCCCGAATCTTTGGGGGGAAACGAGCAGCCTGTGATCCAAAGCGAGCCACCAACACGAGCCTACGTGGGCAAATCGATGCTCTACCAACCCCGCATCCAAGAGATCATCCCAACGGCGGGAACGTGGTTGTTCGCCTTGGATAGCGGTGCGCCGAGCGGAATGAGCATCGATGTTCAAAGTGGGCGGCTGGCATGGACGCCCAAAACATCGGATGCAGCGACCGCTCACACGGTGCGCTTGCTTGCAAAGAAATTCGATGCTTCTCAAAAAGTGCTTTTTTCCTTGGAACAATCGTTTGTGTTGTGGGTCGAGGCTGTTGCGGTAGGGCTTCCCTCGCAAGGCGGAGGTAGTGCGACGGGAGATCAAGATCAGCCGTTTTCTTCGTCGTTTCAACTGCTCCAAGATCACAGCGCGGCATGGTCTTCTGTGCGTTTGATCGAGGGGCCATCGGGCCTCGATGTGGCTCCTTACAGCGGGGTGGGCCGTTGGCTTCCAAACGCCCGTGATGTCGGGACGCACAAGGTGGTCTTGCAGATCGAGGCCGAAGGCGAACAACGCACGATCACAGGAAGCATCGTGATCAAAGATCGCAATGATCCGCCCATGATATCCAGTACGCCGTGGCTCGGTCTCGTGGCGGGGACCACCGCCAACACGACACTTGCAGCGAACGATGGATTGGATCTACCTCCCGATACGCCCTTGCGGTGGTCTCTTTGGCAAGCCCCAAGCGGAGCGTCGATCGTTGCGGGTTCTTCTCCACCGAATCTTTTGTGGAATCCTCCGATGTCGGATATCGGGCGTCGTTTGTTGGTTTTGGAGGTCGAAGATCAGCGCGGGGCCAAAACTGTCCAAGCTGCTGTCTTGAACGTTGTTGGGCAAAATCGGCCACCTACGTGGACAAAACAACCGATTGGATTGCCCGCTCCGATCGCGCTCGTCACGGGTCAAGTGTGGAAAAGCACCGTGGCTGCGACCGATCCAGACGGTGATCGTGTATGGTATCGTATCGCCGTTGGGCCCGAAGGTTTGGTGATCGCAGAAGTCAGCGGTGAGTTGCTCTGGACGCCGCCCCCGAAAGCCGTCGGGAGCTTTTTGGCCGAAATCCAAGCAGTCGATCCCAACGGCGGGGTGGCCTCGTTGCAGATACCGTTTGAGGTTACGCGGGGGGCGGATACAGGGCCACGGTTTTTGTCGAAGCCGCCGCTGTTTACGCAGGCAGGCGAGAACTATCGCTATGAATTGCGTGTGGACGATCCAAATGACGCGCCGTCGACTTTGCAGATCAGTCTCGCGCAAGCTCCGCAGGGGATGGTCTTTGATCCCCAAAGTCGGACGCTTTCGTGGTCTGTTCCTGCCTCAACGCAAGGGCTTTTTTCGGTGTCGTTGGTTGTTGCCGATGCTTCGGGCCTGACGGCCACACAGTCGTATCTGCTATCGGTTCATCCGCTTCCCGTATCACCCAAAATCCTCTCTTCCCCACCCAGTCGCGCCACAGAAGGAGAACGGCTGATCTATCCCGTGTTGGTCTCAAAAATCGCCGATGCCTCGGTGTCTTTTTCGCTGTTGCAAGCTCCACATGGAATGGAGATCCACGCACAAAGCGGTGTGGTGTCTTGGACTCCCAACGCACAAGATGCGCGTACTCGCGAGCACACCGTCGAGATCGCTGTGGTCGATACGAGGGGCGAAAGCGCAACCCAACGCTTTGCGCTATGGGTGGAAGGCAGAAACGCAAGGCCGCGTTTTGTTTCGGCGATCTGCCCTGAAGCGATCGCGGGTCAAAAATACAACTGTGTTGTAAAAGCCGAAGATATCGATCGCCGCCCCTCAGAGGGTGGGTCGTGGCTGTTTTTTCGCTTGCGCAGCGCACCAGACGGAATGTCGGTTCCTGCTAGTGCGCAAGCTATTCGTGTGGCCGATGGAGGCAGCGTTGCCACGGTGCTTTTGGAATGGACGCCCCGCGCCAATCAAGTGGGGAATTTTTCTGTGGTGTTAGAAGTACGCGATAGTGAAGGAGATATCGCGGTTAGTGAGCACTCGATCCGCGTTTCTTCCGAACAAAAGGGGCCGATCGCCAACGCAGGCGAAGATCGCAAAGGCATCTTTCCCCAAGAGATCGAACTCGATGGCTCCGAAAGTATCGCCCCTGAAGGAGCGACCGAAGCGTTGCGTTATCAATGGCAAGTGCGCCAG
>CAUJFU010000385.1 GCA_963169055.1 Myxococcota bacterium | reverse complement strand
GGCTTTGTTTTTTACCGTGTTGGTGCTGCGCGATGCGTCTCTTGTGCGGCGCTTGCTTGCGTTAGAAGGGGGGGTTGTGTATATCCGTGGGGCTTTGGTTTTTGCTTTCGATCTTGTCGGAGGCATGGACAACACGGAGGAAAAAACTTTGACGAAGAAGCCCAAAAAAAATAAGCCGAAAGCAAACGCATCGCAAGCGCCGTCTTCTGCCCGTCCGAACAAACAGACAAGCCACTCTCAAAAACAGACGAACCCACACACACCATCAAAGCAGTCTGTCTCTGAGCAAAGCCCTGTGGTCGCAGAAACCACATTCCCTCCGCTTGATTTGTCCACCCCTCAACTTACAGTGCGTGCGATCGCTACAGGGATGTTTGTGGGGGCGTTGTTGTCGTTGTGCAATATCTACAGCGGCTTGAAGATCGGTTGGGGATTCAATATGTCGGTGACTGCGGCTCTTTTGAGCTACGGTTTTTGGCAAGCGCTTTCAAGCCTGACGGGTTCGCGTGAATGGAATATCTACGAAAACAACGTCAACCAGACGGCAGCTTCGAGCGCTGCGATGATCTCGTCTGCGGGTTTGGTTGCGCCGATCCCTGCGTTGACGATCATGACAGGGCAGAACTTTTCTTGGGTGATCCTCTCGGTGTGGGTGTTTTCGGTGGCCTGTGTGGGCGTGGTGGTGGCGATTGGTTTGCGGCGTCAAATGTTGATGGTCGACAAACTGCCATTTCCTAGCGGGATTGCGACGGCAGAAACGCTCAAACAGATGTATGCCCGTGGTGATGAGGCCATCCAGCGAGTCAAAATGCTGATGGGTGGGGCGTTTGCGGCTTCGCTTGCAAAGATCGCGGTGGCGATCTGGAAGATCAAAAAACTCGCGATGTTCGGATCTTTTCCTGTGGGTGCAAAGATGCAAGCTGCGGGGATCTCTTCGTTGTCTCTTTCGCAAGTGTCTTTTGCTTTTGATCCGAGCACGATGATGGTTGCGGTGGGGATGTTGATCGGGTTGCGGGCATGTGTCTCGATCTTGCTTGGGGCGGTGGTTGCTTGGACTGTTGTGGGTCCTTATGCGGTGGAAGCTGGCTTTGTGGCGTATCCAACACGCGCCCTCGATCCGTGGGGTCTTACGACCGTCCTTGATCCGAGCGCCTCGTTTTATGGCCCGATGTTGAAGTGGTTGTTGTGGCCGGGAGTCTCGATGATGGTGGTTGCGGCGTTGACTTCGTTTGCTTTTTCTTGGCGCTCGGTATTGGCGGTGTTTCAAGGGGGACGTCGGTCGACTCAAGAAGTCCAAGATAGGGGGGCTTCTCATGATGTACCGCGCACTTGGTTTTTGTCGGGCTTGGTGCTGACTTTGGCGATGTCGGTGATCTGTCAGATCTCGTTGTTTGGGATCGGGATGGGCATCGCGACGTTCGGTGTGTTGCTGAGTTTTTTGCTTGCGGTGGTTGCGGGCCGTGTTTCGGGCGAGACGGGGATCACACCTGTTGGGCCGATGGGCAAAGTGACGCAGCTAACCTTTGGTGTGTTGGACCCCGGCAACGTCAGCGCGAACCTCATGGCAGCGGGCGTGACGGGTGGTGCAGCCAGTCAATGTGCCGATCTTTTGCATGACTTGAAGACAGGTGCGCTGATCGGTGCTTCGCCGCGTTATCAGGCCATCGCGCAGTTTTTTGGTGTCTTGTCGGGAGCGCTTGCGGGATCTGCTGCTTATTTGCTGCTGATCCCCGATCCAAAAGGTATGTTGATGACCGAAGAATGGGCTGCTCCCGCAGTCGCGCAGTGGATGGCCGTTGCGGAGGTCTTCAAAAAGGGCCTAAGCAATATGCCTCCCGGAAGCCTTGACGCGATCTTTTATGCCGGATTAGCGGGGATGATCTTGGCTATCTTGGAAAAAGTTTTACCAACACACCTGAAAAACTGGGTTCCTAGCCCTGCGAGTATTGGCTTGGCGTTTGTGATCCCTGCGTTTTATTCGATGTCTTTTTTCTTTGGTGGGATCATCGCTTTGGCGATCTCTTCGTTGGCTCCCAAGTGGTCCGCACGATTCCTTATTGTCCTTGCTGCGGGCGTGATCGCAGGAGAAAGCATCACGGGTATGATCTTGGCTTTTGTGAAGCTGTAAACGCGGTCTGTACTTTTCTCTTTGATCGATAAGGAGATCGTTGATGTCGTTCTTCGTCCGTGTGGGTTCTTTGGGGTTTGTTCTTTGCCTCGCTTTTGCGCTCGCAGCTTGCGGGAAAAAGAAGAATCCTTCCCAACCTTCTTTGTTGTGTAGCAAAGCTTACGAACATATTTTGCGTATCGTTGAAAAAGAAGCACAGTCGGCCCTTTTGCAAGCCGCGTCCCCAAAGGCCACCAAAGCCCAAAAAAAACAAGCTGATGTGTTGGAGGAGGAACAAAAGCGTTTGCGTTCAAAACAGGGTAAGCAGCGTGCTCTTGCGCTCTGTACCGCCGAAACGACGGAGCCTCCCAAGAAAAAAACTGACACACCCCAAACCACGGCCTCGTCACAAAAGCCCAACGTAGTTCAACCTATGGCTACGCCACAAAAGCCCGATGCTTCGAAGGTAGCGGCTTCGCCAAAAAAAGTGGTCTCTTCTAAAAAAGAAAGCCCTGAGAACCGCCGAAGACGGGCGCGTTGTATACTTGCAGCCCAATATCTGCGGATGATCCGCGATTGTTATCAGCCCAACGCCGATCTTTCTTTGTACTCCCGACCGATGCTGTTTGAAACCCTAGAGCCATCGGCGATGACAAACCGCAAGAGTCCGCAACCGACTCTCTCGCCGATGCGCCCCTCGCCGATAAACCGTCCGTCGACTCGTCCTTCGGTGACTCGCCCGTCTTCTGTTTCTGCGAAGCTTCCGACCTCTTCTCCTCGTCCTTGAAAGCCTGCTTGAGCGAGCGTTGTTTTTTCTCAAAGGAGGGCGTTTCTTTCTTTGTGGATCTTGGTGTATGTTGTGTCGTGCATCGTGGATGCGTAACGACGGACAGATCGAGTGAGGTTTGGTGAAGATGCGTATTTTGGGCTTTGGACTGCTCTTGTGGTTGTATTCTTCGTTGGCGTGGGCAGCGGCAAAGGATCAAAAGACAGCGTCTTTTTTGCTTATGGCTCGTGAGGCTCTTGCTCTCGGAGAGATGCAACAATGGCAACGTGCGATCGAGCGGATGGAACAGGCTTTTTTGAGCGAACGCAGCGGGATGGAGCCTGAAAAACAACAGATGTATCGGCTTTGGCTGTGGATGATGTGGTCGAAGTTTTATCAATACAAAGGTAAACTCCCACCCGTCCGCGATATCGGAACATTCGAGTCTTCGTCGCATTTTGACGCGCACATTCTGTCTTACGCAGCGGCTGTTGAAGCCCTACAACAGGCGCATGCCTATCTCAAACGCTACAACCTACTTTATCAACAAATGGCGGAACAGTCGAATATTCGGGGGCAACTTCAACTTCAAGCCTCGTTGAGCCTTGAACGTGATTTAGAAGGCACCATCCAAAGCGCGAGGATCTATATCGCGTTATTGCGTTTTGCAAAGCAAAATCAAAAAGATATGCGTTTGCTGCAAGAACGGCTTGCAAAGTCGATGGGAGCGATCCAGAAGCTCAAGGCCGTCCAAGAAGACGCGGCTCAAAACAAGCGTCAGATCAAAAAAACGCAAAAGAAACTTTCGCTGATCTTTCAGCGTGTTGAAGGGGCTTATCTCCAGTTCGAGCAAGAACGCGTTGCGCGCCAAAACGGCTCGCGTGCTTTGGTGATTTCGGGGGCTATCATCGCCGGAGTCGGATTATTGGGCATTATCGGTGGCATCATTATTCAAGCCGATATGTCAGGTTTTCAAAAACAGCCTGTTTCTGTGATCTTTTCTCCTCCCAAAGGGTTTTGTGCTCGGCCTCATACCGATCCGCTCACCCCAGACGGGTGCCAGACAGAAACCGATTGGAAAGATGCTCTGGACAAAGTGAGCTACGGCCTTTTTGGTGGGGGAGGGGGTTTGATGCTGGTTGGGGGGGCGTTGTTAGTCGCGGGGTTGGTCGGTGGTTCTTCCAAACAAGACCGCTCGAACTCTGTTTTGCGTAGCCAAGATATCTATCTTCGGACTTTAAAACCCGAAACAGAGGACAAAACCAGTCGATGCGTGCCGTCTCAGGCCACGTCTCGGGTGTGTGGTCTGCTTTTGGAGGTGCGGTGATGTTGACGCCTGAAGCCTTGGAAGGCCAATCCATCGGGAAATACCGCGTCCAACAAAAAGTAGGTGAGGGGGGCATGGCCTGTGTGTATCGCGCTGTGCAAGTGGATTTTGAAAGCCCTGTCGCGATCAAGGTGTTGTTTCCCGAACATGCTCGTAAAGAACTGGTCCGCAAGCGTTTCGCGAGAGAAGCACGCCTTCAATTTCGTTTACGTCATCCCAATATTGTCCGTGTTTTGGAGATGATCGACGAGATCGGTTTGGTGGGGATGGTGATGGATTGGGTCGACGGGGTCGATCTGGAACAGCATCTTCGTCGTTTAGGGCGGCCTCTGACAAACCAAGAGATCCTAGAATTGTTTATTCCGATCTTGGATGCGGTCGGTTACGCACACCAACACCAGATCGTCCATCGTGATCTGAAACCGTCCAACATCGTTCTTGAACAGAGCGGCAAGCGTTTGGTTCCGAAGGTCATGGACTTTGGGATCGCCAAAAGTGTGGAAGATGAGCAAGTGACAAGCACCGGCGTGTTTCTCGGCACGCCGGCATTTTTGGCTCCAGAACAAGTGCAAGATGCTCGTAAAGTCGATCATCGGGTCGATATTTATGCTTTGGGGGTGTGTTTGTTTCGTGCAGCAGCGGGCCAACTTCCTTTTTCTCAGGGGGATTTTATGTCGGTTGTTGCTGCGCATCTGATGAATAAGCCGCCGATGTTATCGGAATTTTATGCGGGAGTGGATCCCCGCCTTGAACCGATTGTTCAAAAAGCCTTGGAGAAAAACCCAGCGTTGCGTTTTTCTTCTTGTGAAGCCTTTGCAGAAGCCCTTCAATCCGCGTTATCGAACTCTGCTCCGCTTTCTTCTCCTTACCTTCCTTCGCAGCAGTCGCCTGCTTTTGAAGCGCCTGAGACTTTGCAAACGTTTTCTCCCACAGTTCCTTCGATGTTGGGGGTGAGTGGCTTGCCCTCTGCTGACTCTTGGGATATTTCGACTGTGGGTTCGGCGCTTTACAACAGTGCTGAGCATCCTGCAACGCTTCGCCAAGACGTCTCTGCGCTGCAACGTGCGGATAGGGCGGCTTCTTCTGTGCGATTAGCCGCTGATTCGGGCCAAACAGACGTTCATTTCTCTGATATTACCGCTCCTCCGATAAAAAGTGGGAGCGGTCGACGTTCTCGTCGCATCTGGCGCTCACTCGCGGGTTTGTTTTTGGGGATCTTTTTGGCGCTGTTTTTAAGTTTTACTTTCTTGTGGATATTCCCCGATGAGCCGCGCTCTTCGCGTACGCATCCAAAAAAAGCGCACGATGCCGATTCGGTGTTTTATCCTCGAAGTCCTTCTGCGTCAAACGAACCGACCTCAGGTTCTGTAAAGCATGCTGCGCAAGTCGCGAAGCCTTCTGCACAGAGGCTCGTCTCTGCTTCGTCCCCACAAATATCTGCATCGAAAGAGCCTTTTGCGAAAAGCCCCGTGGATAGGACTCATTCGGAGTCTTCATCGTCAAAGGCTTTCGTTCCGTCTGCTCGCCCTGCTCCGCCAGATCGCGCAGACGGGCAAGAAACATCGGATGTTCCGAATAATCGGCAAAAGGTGTCTCGAACGATAACGCCACGGCGCAGAGCATCGAGTGTGTCGGTTTCTTCCGAGCCATTTTCCAAAAAGGATCTTTTGTCTTGTCGGGCTTGTTTAAAAACGCGCTTTCACCGTTCTGTCGAAGACACCGTAGGTCTAGGGCTTCCGGGTGATTTCGCCCCGCTTGCACGGTGTACGAAAAATGGTTTGTATCGACTCGCAAGGCAGTGTTCGGGGCCTTGTCGAGCAGATTATCGCGTGTTGTGTTCTTCTTATGTTCGGGTATTGGATTCTCAATTGCGTTCACCGCGTTATCGAGCGCAACGAGGCGTTTGTCGAGATTATTGCTCCTACAAAGATGTGATGGCGAACTTGCGAAGGGCGTATCGTTTTGTCGAAAAGCTGTACTACCGTGATTGTTTTGCGATCGAGAAACGTACGAAATAGCGCTTGCCTTGATGGGGTGTGTATGGTTCTGTCTCTGCGGGTGTTTTGTGGCCGAAAGATGGAACCGCGTGTTGGATTGTAAGGCATGTTGGGGGGGATGGAGGTTTGCGTCGTGAAAGTGACCGTGACAGCATTGGGTCATGCCAGCGTGTTGTTTGATTTGGGTGGGAGTTGCGTTCTCGCAGATCCTGTTTTGAGCGATCGGATCGGCGTTTCAGTGGGGTCGTGGACTTTGGGGGCGAAACGTCTAAGACCCCCGGCTTTACGAGCGCATGAGCTGTCGTCGTTGTCTGTTGTGTTGTTGTCGCATTCTCACATGGATCACACGGATATCCCGACGCTTCGGGCTTTACCAAAGGAAGCCGTTGCGGTCGTACAACGCGGTAATGCGGATCTTGTTCGGCACTTTCAGAAACGTCATGCGCTTCGTTGGGGCGAAGTGTTGGATATCGTGTTGCCTTCGATTGGAGCGTTGAGGATACAAGCGATTCCCTCAAAGCATTGGGGGGCAAGGGCTGTTTTTGATCGTTGGCGTATGTGGGGAGGTTATTTGTTGGAGTGCTTGGATCTTCGTTCGCCTCACTTCCCTGATCGTCCGTTGTCTTTGTTATTTTCGGGTGATACGGCTTTGACGGATGTTTACGCCAAGCTGCGTGCGGAGCGTGGTGCGGGCGTTGATCTCGCTTGTATGCCGATCGGGGCCTATGATCCTTGGATCTTTCACCATTGTTCACCCGAACAAGCATGGAAGATGGCGATCCACGATCTTGAAGCGGTGGTGTTGATGCCTGTTCATTACGATACGTTTCGCTTGTCCAACGAACCTGTAGGAGAACCGATGGAACGATTGCAACAGATTGCTCTAAAGGACGGAGGTTTGGAGCGGATTGTTGGACAAGTTTTGGGCCAGCCTTACGTTGTTTTTGATGCAGAATCTCGATCGCTTGGATGATAGCAACCTCTCTATGAGGGGTGTTCTGGCTACTATATCACGAGTGGGATGCTTGTGCTGTGGGGGAGATATCTGCCCTGCGATCGGCAGAATGGAGGTTTTCGGTGCAAGAAGCGGTGTTTGGGTTGGGAGATTTTTGGTTGCTAGAGGATGCGCTGCGTGATCTGGAAGGTGTGCTGTCTTCTTGTGTGGGGTATGCCGGTAGAGAAGAGACTCCACGCGCACATGAAGATGTCGTCTCTGGGGTCACAGGCCACGCTCTTGTGGTTCGCGTCTCGTTCGATCCCAGTCGAATCTCGTACGATGAGCTGCTTTCGGCTTTTTGGAACACACGAGAAGATGCGGTTTATACAAGAAGCTATCGAGACGATGATCCCCAACGGGCAGTCATCTTCTATTCCTCTGCTCCGCAAAAAGAAACGGCGGAACAAGCTGTACAGTCGTTGTTTCGAGCGCACGCTTTTGGTGGTTCCCGTATATCCGTGCAGATCGAACCTTTGGGCCGTTTTTTTCCTGCGGTGGCTATGTATCAGCGCTATTCGCAAAAAAAAGAAGCTTGATCAAATCGACAACCGACTTAACAGACGACGGATTCAGTCTCGAATCTCGATGAGATTTCGGTCGTTTGTTCTCTACCGCTTCGAGCGGAGCCTGCTGTCAAAGCATTCGCCATTCTTGAAGATGGGGGCGAGAAAGCAGGCTTGACAGCGCTTCTTGGGGGGACAGATCCTCATAAAGCACCTTGTATACGCTCTCGCAGATGGGCATCTCAACCCGCAATTTTTGGCTGAGTTCGTAGACGGATGCAGCGGTTTTGACGCCCTCTGCAACCATGACCATATCCGAGAGGATCTCGTTGATCTTCTTGCCTTTTCCTAAATGATATCCAACACTTCGATTTCTGGAGAGGTTACCGTAACAGGTAAGTACCAGATCACCCATCCCCGCAACGCCCGCCAAGGTTAGCGGGTTGGCACCCTTGTGGACAGCGAGGCGTGTGATCTCGGAGAGTCCTCGTGTGACGAGTGCGGCCATCGCGTTATGGCCGAGTTGCATCCCTTCGACTGCCCCTGCTGCGATCGCGATCACGTTCTTGGTCGCACCTCCAATCTCGACCCCCTCCACATCTTTTGAAATATAGGTTCTGATAAAATCCGCTTGAAAAAGAGGTTGTGTGCGCTGAGCTATCCGCTCCATTCGTGCTGCTAGGATCAACACGGTCGGAACTTCTTGGGCTACTTCAAGAGCGAAGGAGGGGCCTGATAAGAACAAAAGATAGGGGTGGTAGATTTCAGGAAGGACGTCCTCTAGAACTTCGCTTACGGTCATTAACGTATCGTTTTCTATGCCTTTTGTAGCGCTGATGATCGGGATCTGATCGGGGAGGTGGTCTTTGATCTCATTCATAAGCGAACGCACTCCATGAGAAGGAGTCACTTGTAGGATGGCGTCTTGATCGACGACCGCTTCAAGTGGGTTTCCTACCGCTCGGATGTTTTCCGATAGCCGTAACCCTTTGAGGTATTTTTGATTCTCTCTTGTCTGGTTAATTTGTTCCACGATATCTTCTTCATACGACCAGATGGTCACCTCTGTTTCTGGGTTTCGTTGCGCCACCAGTCGCGCCAACGACGTCCCCCAAGAACCCGCACCCAGCACTCCAACCCTTCGAAAATCATGTTGCTTCATAGCGATTTTGCTCCGCATCAACCCGCTTCTTTATGAGGTTTGCCTTTTTCCAGCCTCTCTGCACACTCACATGGTTCTTTCTATAAAACAAGAATCCCTCTTTGTGTATCAGCACTCGATAGAGTGGAAGCCTTCATAACGGCCCTGTCACATCCCGCGAACCGTAAGATTCGACCATTTGTTGCGAGGTTTCTACAACCGCGCCGCTCTCATACAAAAGCGTGCGGTTGTTCTAAACTGTATGTTTTCTTGAAGTTATGTTTAT
>CAUJFU010000384.1 GCA_963169055.1 Myxococcota bacterium | reverse complement strand
GCACCAGCGCCTACCTCCAAGTCTGGCAATCCCTCGAAGGCAACGTCCGATTCGGCGATTGGCAACCACTCGCGGGCAGCGGTTGGGCCAAACCCCTCGAATACGGCGATATCTGGATCGAAGAAGACACCACACGCCACCCTCTCTACGGACTGCCCACGCTTGAAGCCCCCTTTCTCGATCGTTGCCTTCTTCCCCTCAAAACCCCCCAACGATCGCTTGCTTTGGTGATCCTGCACAGCCAAGAGCAAGGCGTTTTTTCCCGATGGGATCGCGATCTTCTCCGCCTCTTTGCCCAACAAAGCGCGCTGCTGTTGCAAAGTACCCACCTGATCAATGATCTCGATGGACGCCTCACCCGCTACCAACAACGCGCTCTACTCGACCCGCCCGCACTCCAAGGACTCTTACAGTTCGGAACAGCCGCCCTGATCGAATCTCGACCGCCGCTCGCTTATGTCGGACTCAACCTCGAAGCTCTCGAAAACGATCTCAAGATCCTCCAAGAAGCCGTCGACTTTTTCTTTGACGAGATCCGCCTCAGCGCAGCCCCCGAAGCCCAAGAACGCGCACTCGACTTCATCGCTCGCAAACAACTCGACTCCCTCCGCGCTGAACTCGATAGCGTCTTCCGCGACTCCCAAGAGGGCCTACTCCAACAGCAAAATTTTCTCCAACTCTTGCTCTCGCTCCAACAGGCCACCCACACACCCGAACCCCTCCAAGTCTCCGAACTTCTCACCCCTCTTCTCCCCCTTGCTTTCGCCGGACTCGATCACCTCAAACTCCACATCGATTGGCAAACACAATCCCAACTCTACGCCCCCAAAACCCGGCTCCAACAAGCCTTTCTGATGCTACTCTTTAGTCTGCGCCGCCACCTCCGCACCCTTGGCTCCCATCCGATCACGCTTTCCATCCACGCCGAACAAAAAGAGGAACGCATCCTCTTGCGCCTTTCCTATGCCACCCCTTCGCTCTCTGCTCTCGAAGACTTCGGAGACGAGTATTTGTTTGCTCGCCACGTCATCGAAGAAGCCCAAGGCAGCTTCTTTTTCAACCTTAAAGAAGATCGTTGCACCATCAACCTTTGGTTCCCCGTGATGTTTAACGAAGAGTCCGAAGGCTCGATCGATTCGGCTCTTTCTATCGTCGACGTCGCCAGCGAACACGGAGCGCTCGAACTCCCCGCGCTCTCTCACCTCGCGCTCGAAACCTCGACCATCTCCGAAGAGATCGCCCATGTCCGAAACAACCCCTCCCAAACGGCTTCTTCACCTTATGCCCCAGACGCTCCCGCCGTCAAACCCTACAATCCTATCAAAAAAGACCGCTTTACGATCCTTCTACTCGGTCAAGATCAACGATATATGCGCGCTTTACGCCGCACCCTTAGCCCGCCCCATACGTTCTATCTTGCACGCGCAGTCACCGAAGCCACCGACCTCGTCGATGCACACCCCGACCTCAACCTCGTCCTGTGTGATATGCACGGATTCTCCAGCTTTTGCCTCGAATTCTATGCGCAGATCAAAGCCAGTCATTCTGCCGTCGCAGATCGCATCCTATTTCTCACCGATATCCATCACGACGAA
The DNA here is from genome assembly GCA_963169055.1 of Myxococcota bacterium. Taxonomy (GTDB): domain Bacteria; phylum Myxococcota_C; class UBA6777; order UBA6777; family UBA6777; genus JAKLKB01. The sequence goes on along the minus strand of CAUJFU010000384.1, from coordinate 2,330 downwards.
TACACCATCGAATTCATCCGACAAACCAACGCCCGCTGCATTTCCCGCTACCTCTCCGCCGAAGAGATGGAATCCCAACTCCGCACCAAAGCCGAACTCCTGCGCGGTGTTTCCGAAACTTAGTCGGTTTGGTGTTTAAGGACGCCAAGACAGCGTAAGGCCAGCTTGCAAACGACTCCAAAAGCCGGGATAGAGTTCTTGGAAATGTTGCAGGCCCACATCCGCAATCGATTGAAATTCGAGGTGTTCACCCGCAGACTCCAAAACCGCCACCGTATAAGCCCCCGAAGAACGCGCTGCACTCAACCCCGCAAAGCTGTCTTCAAAGATCAGACAATGCGCAGCATCGACCCCCAAGCGTTCCGCTGCCAATAGATATCCCTCTGGATTGGGCTTCGAGCGTTTGACCAGCTCACCGCCAATACAACGCTCCGCAGGAAGCCACTCTTCCAGATCCCACGCACGCACCAGCTTTCGGATCAGATCACTTGGACTGCTCGATACGATCGCAACAGGCAAGTGCATCGCCGCCTCTTTTAAGGCTTCTCTTGCCCCTGTTATCGGGATAATCCGACGATGCACTAGCTCATCGAAACGCAGCGCCAACTCTTCCCGCAACATCGGCATCTCCCCCGCCCACGGATACTTTTGGCGCAACGCAACACAGATCGACTCCCACGTACAACCCCGCGTCATCGTCGAAGGCAACGAAGCATCGCGTACACCATAACGCTCCATCACATCGGAGATCGACGTACCCGTATGGACTTCTGAATCGATCAAAGTGCCGTCCATATCAAACAACACCGCACGAATCAAACGCCCGGTCTCTCCGACTTCATAGGGACGCGGAGCGCGCGCTGGCATCGCGACATTCGCCAAGATATCGTTCCCGATCTGCATTCTTTCTTCTCGCATCACCCGCTCCTCTTCGTAAAAAAACGAACGCACAGTATCTCGTTGTGCAAAACAAACACACGGTATCTTGCGCTACCCACGAGGATATCCGCCCAAACCAACGAATCATCGCGTTGTACGATATCCGTGAGAAGCGTACACAAAGGGTCGATGCGATCCGTTGTAAACACCCTGCGGTTGGGCAGCCACAGGGGGCTGCCCCTACATCTTCCGCACGCACAACAGGCGGATTTCGTATGGTTTGTGTACTGCGCCTGATCTCTCAAATCGCTCGGTTTAGCAAAACATATTCCTCACATCGCGCCCACAACGCGAAGTCCTTTGCATCTCAAACGATCTTGATTTTGGATGGGATGAACAAGACAAACCATCGACCGCCATTCCCCCCGTCCATCGGACTCCTTCACAACACCTCCCCCAAGACCCTAGACAAGTTCGCTCGCCTCAAGATATCACTACTGCCCGCCACAAGGCACAGGCAACACCAGCCACCCTCCAATCCTCCAAAACAACCGCGATGACGACAAGATCACGCACAGGAGAGATGCTTATGCGCCAAAACGCCCCCCATGCACCCACTGAGTATTCCCTTACGCGCAGGATACTCTGCTACGCACTCCACCTTTATACGGCCTCGGGGATACTCTTTTCGGTCTTGATCCTCATGGCGATCATCAACAAAGACCTCTACGCCGCTTATATGTGGATGCTCGTCGCCACAGTCATCGACTCCACCGACGGTTTCATGGCTCGCAAACTCGAAGTCAAAAAAGTCCTCCCCCACATCTACGGCGGAGACCTCGATAACATCGTCGATTACGTCAATTACACCTTCCTTCCGCTATTTTTGATCGCCCACACGGGACTGATCCCGCAACCTGCGTGGCTATGGGTTTCTTTCCCGATGATCGCCAGTTTGTTTGGCTTCGCCAACGCCAATGCCAAACAAGCCGAAGGAGGCTTCTTTTTAGGATTTCCCTCTTATTGGAACTTCGTTGCGATCTATGTGCATCTGATTATGACGCCGATCAGTCCGTACTTTTCGCTTTCGGTCTTGATGATCCTAACGGTGTTGACGGTGAGTCCGATGCGTTTTGCTTATCCGAGTCGGATGCCTCGCTTCCAAAAAACCTTCATCGGAGGCGCGCTCCTTTGGACGATCTTCTTTGTAGCGATGCTTGTCCTCTACCACCCCGGGAAAGACCCCCTCAAGCCCCAAACCCCCGCGTGGATCGTGTGGGTTTCTGTATCTTATCCTCTGTTCTACTGCTTCTTTTCGATCTACCTCGATCTAGAGGCAAGAAAACGCGGCAAATAAACCGCGTCCTGTCTGGAACGCACGAAAGCACCGAAAACAAGCCACATCCAGATCGAACACCCCGCTATATCCGCACCATCCGACGTCGCAAAAC
>CAUJFU010000383.1 GCA_963169055.1 Myxococcota bacterium | reverse complement strand
CATCACTCGGATTTCGTATAAGCTTTGTGGAGTTTCACCCCACGCCCCACAAGGGACAGTCGCCCCATGACCCCGAATTTGCGAACAGATCGCAGGTTTTTCGAGACAACGACCCTGTCGCTTGGGCGCTCGCGAACACGGCTTTTTTTGGCAACTGCATCACTCCTGTTTGATATACATCACGACAACAAAGAGCGCTTGTGCTACACCACAAAACCAGAGCGTCGGCTGTTCGTCAAAGCCATCCGCCACCGCGCCCAAAGCGCCAACGCAGGGAGATTTTTGCATGAAGCTCCAAAAGATCCTCGTCGCAACCGACTTTTCGACTTGTTCCCAAAAAGCCCTTGATTACGCAAAAGATCTGGGCGCAGCTTTTGGAGCCAAGCTCTATCTGCTCCATGTCATCGACGTACCCGCAGAGTTATCGACCGAAGCGATGATCCGCGCAGGCCAAGAAGGCCCCTTGATCAGCCTCGAAGACTATCTGCGCGAAAGCTGCCGACAAAACCTCGACGACTTCGCAAACCAAGTCACCAGCGCAGGGCTGGACGTCGAAGAGATCGTTGAAGCCGGTCTCCCCTACCGTGTGATCCTTCACAAAGCCGAGCACCTCGGCATCGACCTGATCGTCATGGGTACCCAAGGCCGCACAGGACTCAAACACCTCTTCCTCGGTAGCACCGCCGAGCGCGTCGTTCGCCAAGCAACATGCCCCGTCCTCACCCTCCGTTCCCCCGACGTTCCCGCATAAATCATACGATCTCCGAGAGAAAAGTCCCTCCTATCGAGAAACATCTCTGTTTAGACCCGCCCAAAGCAACGGCGTTTATGGAAGTGTCACGCGAAGGAAGAGGCGGTCGGTGCCGACGCCTGCGCCAAAGTTGCCGAGGATATCAAGGCCATAGAGACTATTTCCGAGAGAAGGAGAGAATATGTGCCACTCTTGCCCGTCCGAAGAGGCGATGACCACGCCTGCGCTATCTGCGGCCAGATAACGGCCATTTCCGGCAGAGACGACGGTATAGAGAGTGTTGGCGGTTGGGCTGGTGAGGGGGGTCCACGACACGCCGCCGTTTCCGCTCCACAAGATCCGACCAAACGACCCCACCGCCACCGCGCTAGTCGCGGAGTATTGGGCGACAGCGTACAGCGTGTCGGTGTTGGGGTTGGTCGATCGGCTCCAGACATTGGCGGTGCTATCGGTGGAAAGCACGATGGCTCCGCTTGAACCGACGGCCAAACAACGGGTCGAAAGACAATGTACGCCGTTGAGCGTGTTGGTCACGCTCGAAGTGCGTGTAGACCAAGAGACGCCGTTATTGCTGCTGTAATGGATGGTTCCTGAGGCTCCGACGACCACAAACCCGCTGGTGCTTTGGGCTGAGACGGCGTACAGACTCGATGTCGTGGGCGCTGTCACCGAAGACCACGTTGCGCCGCTATCGGTCGAACGTTGGATCAAGCCTGATGTTCCGACGGCGATCAGCGTTGCGGGTGTGCCGTTGCTTGCATCGATCCCATAAAACGAACCATCCGTAGCCGAAGCATCCGACCACGAAGCACCATTGTCGTTGCTGCGCACAAGATTGCTTGCAAAACCCGCTGCGGCAAAGTTATTGCTGCCGCTTTGTGTGACGGAGCGCAGCACACCGATCGAAGGTGAGGCGACTGTCCATGTTGCCCCATAATCGGCAGTGCGCAGGATCAGGCCATATTCTCCAGCAGCGATATAGTTGGAGGTCGCATAGTTGCGAAACACACCATAGAGCCAAGTGCTTACGGGTGTAGGATTGGGGACGACCGACCATGTGCTGCCGCTATCCCCCGAGCGAACGATGGTTCCCGACGTGCCGACCGCAACAGCACCGCCAAAGTCGATCGACACCGCACGCAACGTGCTGGTGGTGGGTGTGGTGACGGTCGTCCACGAACTCCCCCCATTGATCGAACGGATGACGCGGCCACTGGTTCCCACCGCGATCGCGGTACTGCCGATGTCATAGAGATAGACCCCATACAGCGTGGAAGTCGTCGAACTCGATACAGTCGCCCACGAAGTCCCCGTTGTGGTCGAACGGATCACCACGCCCCCCGAACCGACGGCGATTGCGGTCGAGCTTTTGAGCGAGACCGCATAAAGCAGCGAAGTGGTGGGACTCGACACGGACACCCACGTCGCCCCGTTATCTGTGGAACGCAAGATCGTTCCCCCCGATCCCACCGCGATCGCTGTGTAAGTGCTCGTCCCTGTTTCGTACACAGACACACCGTAAAGCGTGTTGGTGGTCGGGCTGGTCACGGCTGTCCAAGAGATCCCACCATCCGACGAGCGCAAGATCGTACCGCTTGAACCCACGGCGACTGCGACGCTATCAGCTAGGCTGATCGCATAAAGCGTGTTGGTGGTCGGTGTGGGGACGGCAGCCCATGTCGTGCCGCTATTTGAAGAGCGCATAATCACGCCGTAGCTTCCGGCGGAAAGAGCGATCGATCCGCCGTAGCCGTTGTCGTAGGTGGTGCCGTAGAGCATCACGCTGCGGCTTTTTGAGACAAATTGAATCGGACCTTCGCCCACAGCACCTGCGCCCGAACGGATCGCCAAAAGTGCGGTGGGGCTGCGCAACGCGATCGCTGTGTAGCTTCCGCTGCTTCCAAGCGGACGCTTGGTAAACATCACCCCGTGATCTTGGCTGAGGTAGTAGTCGCTGCTTCCGCTCGCAGCGATCGCCAGCGTCCCACCTCCGGGCGAAATGGCATGCGTCAACGTGACGGTATCCGCAAAGGTGATCCGCCCCCACACAACGCCGCTATCACTGCTGCGCACCACCGTTCCGCCAACACCTACCGCCACGACATCGCTAAAACTGGTCCACGCCACCGCCCGCAAGTGATTGGTGGTGGGCGAGGTCTGCGAAGCCCACGAAACACCGCTGTCGGTGGAACGCACGATGCTTCCGTTGTTTCCAACGGCCACCACCGTCCCCGAAGTCTCGGAGCGGCTAGAGACGCCAAAGAGAGCTTGTCCGCTGGCTTGGGTACTCAGCGTCCACGTCGTCCCGCCATCTTGCGAAACAGCTACCGTACCGCCATCACCGACCGCGATAAAGTTGCCTGTGGTATAAGTGACTGCGCGCAAGGTAGCGGTGGTTCCGCTGCTGACTTTGGTAAAAGACGCCCCTTTGTCGCGTGACAGCAATATCTCACCGCTGCCACCGACGATCACCAACAAACCAGCGGTCGAAGAAGCCGCTGCAAGGAGGTTGTTGGCGCTATTGCTCGAAACGGTCGCCCACACACCTCCGCTGTTGACGGTGCGCCAGATATTCCCGTTGCTTCCGAAGGCAACGCCGATCTGAGGATCGACAAACACGGCCCCTTGCGTCCCTGTCGGAAAGGACAGGCCATTCCAATTGCTGTAAAGGCACGCGCCGTTGTTGTCGATCTTTCCGTCACAATCGTTGTCGTTCCAATCGCAAGACTCGATCACTGGGCCCGCTTGCCCGTTGCAGGTGCCTGACCAGCGCCCTGCCACGCAACCTTCGCTACCTGTGCGACAAGTGCCTGTGCATTGGTAATTGGCCCCCACCAAAACGCACCCCGCTCCACCCGTATAACAAGCGCGAGTCTGGCCGACGTTGCACTCTCGACATTCGTCCACTTGCCCGTTGCAATCGTCGTCTACGTTGTTTGCACAATCCTCCGTTCGCGGCAACGTCTGACCGACACAACTTCCCCATGCTCCGCTGATACAGGTTTGTGTGCCTTCTCGACAAATGCCGACGTTCGCTGTCCCCGACGGTCCAGCATAACAAGAACGCGATACACCTTGATCGACCGTCCCATCGCAATCGTTGTCGATATTGTCGCAGCTTACTTCGGTGGCTTCGTATGCTGGATTGTGGGCTTTGTACTGGGCATCGGTGCAATCGCGCCATCCAGCGGCCCCTGCACAGATCTGACGCGCTCCCGCACAAGCCCCTGTAGTCTTGCTGCACGGCGGCCCAAGCAAACCGTCGTCGATCTGGCCGTTGCAATCGTCGTCTTGGCCGTTGCAGATCTCCGCAATAGGCTTGATCGCTCCTTGGCAGACTCCCCATGTTCCGATGCTTACGCAGGTCTGGTCGCCTTCTTTGCAAAGTCCGATACCTTGGGTGTTTGCAGGGCCATCGTAGCACTTGCGCGTCTGGCCGGGTACACAAAGGCAGTTGTTGTCGACTTGTCCGTCACAGTCATCGTCTTTTCCGTTGCAAAGCTCTCGATCTGGCAACACTTCGCCTGCGCAAGTTCCCCAACGCCCCGCCGTACACGTCTGCGAACCTGCCGCACAAACACCTTCGCACAAGTATGTATTCCCTTGCAGACGGCAGCCACCTGTCCCCGAATAACACGACCGACGGAGGTTTTCGTCGATCTGACCGTCACAGTTGTTGTCAAGGTTATCGCACTTGGTCTCCGTCTCTTCGTAGTTCGGATCGGTTTTTTGGTACGCAACAGCATCACAAACCGCCCAACCTTGCGCGCCTTTGCATTCTTTTTTGCTACCCGCACAAACGCCTTGTTGCTTGTCGCATGGGGGCGCTTGCATACCGTTGTCGATCTGGCCGTCGCAATCGTCGTCTTTGCCGTTGCATTCTTCGGGGGCGGGTTTGATCTCCCCGTCACAAGGACTCCATTTTCCGCCCGTATCGCAGGTCCGTGAACCTTTTTTACAGATGCCTTTTCCACCCGTTCCATCGGGCCCTGTGTAACATTCTTCTTTTTGCCCCGGGATACAATCGCACTTGTTATCGACCACTCCATCGCAATCATCGTCTTTTCCGTTGCAATCTTCACCAGACGGCGGGATCGCATCGACGCAAGCCCCCCATGTTCCGTCGGCTTGGCAAGTCATCGTTCCCTTTTTGCAGATGCCGATCCCTGCGGTCTTTTCAGGCCCTGTATAACAAGGTGCAGTCTGGCTCTCTTTGCAAGCACAAGCCGCGATATCGTCGATCTTTCCGTTGCAATCGTCGTCGATGCCATTGCAGGTTTCTTTGCTCGGTAGGCTCGCGCCTTCGCAGCTTTTTCCCCATGTTCCGTCGCTTTGGCATCGTTGCACCCCTGCCTTGCAAGGAAGATTGGCACGTGTCTCGGTCGGCCCGGGATAACAAGGCTGCGCTTCGTCTTGTTTACAAGCACAGCCCTCGTCTACAAGACCGTTGCAGTTATCGTCGATCTGGTTGCATTCTTCGGTCTTGGGCAAGGACTCACCTTCGCAAGCCCCCCATTTTCCGTTTTGACAGCGCTGTCGCCCGCCCTTACAAGGTCCGACGCCCTCCGTCCCTTCGGGGCCTGTATAACAGCGGCGAAAGTTTCCGTCTTGACATTCGGTCGGATTCGTCTCGGGAATTACCTCGCTCGCATCTGGCGTGGAAGGTTTCACGCACTTCCCACTTTCGCAAAGGCTGTTCACACCGACACAATCGCCATCGAATTTGCATTCAGGATCCCCGCAGGCCACCAACCCCACCATCCAAAACAAGACCACCATCCCACACAAACCGATCAAACGACGCATGAAACCACGCTCCACACACGACGACGAAACCCAACAAATGCCGACGGCACGACCCTTCTTTGGGCATGACGAACGCACAAAACTTGATTGTCTTTCGCCCACAAGGGTTTGTAAATAGGACAAAACCAAGCGGCGCGCAAAACTTACGGACGCAACAATGTTTTCGAAATAGGACGGGAAACAGGGAGACGGCGAAGCACGGCAGGAAGCCGAGGATCAGGCAAAGCGTATGGAGACGAAGGTAGGGTGTGATTCATCTTACAAAGGCGTTGCACCCAAAAACTTTTCATCGAAAAGCGGATCGGCTTTCCATCAGGCGGGAACTCCCGCCGCAGGCGCGGCAGGCCATACGCCGCATAAGGTTGCCCAACCTGATAAGCACCGCAAGCCATCGAACACGAAGTTCCTTGACACGATAACCCCCCCTCCTTCGGCAATCCCGACAAGTGCAGGCGAACGGAACCCGACTCCAAGATCAACCGCGCATGACAGGGATGGCAACACACTTTCCGAGGAGCGCAAGCCCGCTGAAAACAATGCCGCTCGCCTTCACGCAAGATCCCTGTCAACCAGATCGAGCGTAGTTGGTAGCGTTCGGGATAACGCAAGACATCCGAAAGCACAGCAGGAGCCGTGGGTGGGCAGTATCTCAAGGCTTCGCGATCCAAGCGAACCTCAGGAGACTCCAGCAAACGACGCATCCATAACGTGAATGGAATGATCGTGAACACAAAGATCACAACGCCATGAAAGAAAAATCCCCGTGGATACGAAGATGCGCGACGCAGGCGTGTTAACCATTGAAGGATTCGATAGAACAATGTACTTTGGCTCTCTTGTGATGGCGCACGATGCGCCGCAAAACAGTTTCTCAACAACGGAGGAAAAGTAGAATGCGTCTCCCCAAGCGACTGTGCGCTTCGTGGATCGTTTTGCTGTCATGGTCGGCCTGTTTCGGCCTTTTGCTAGGTTGTGATGACGAAGAACGCTTTCGCCTTCCCGAACACCAACAAAGCACCGCCTCCAAAGAGCAGATCGTCGCAGCACAACTCAAAGTCAAGGTTCCGACCGATCTTCCCGTCTGGACCGAGATCAGCCAACCCCTCCCGGGCCGTCTCTTTCAACCCGAACCTGTGCGCCTTCAAGGGCAACCTTGGTTGCGCGAAGGCAGCAGCAAAGCCTTTGAGTTTTATTTCCAACGCGAAAACGCCATGATCGCCCACAGCTTTTTTGTGGTCGCCGATAGCGCAACCGCCTTTTTGCGTCAATGGCTTGATCGCCCCTTTGCGCGGCGTATCCAAGTCGTCTTGATGCCCGAATCCGATCCATCCGATACGGTCTTCCCTTGGGAACAACCTCGCCTTACTCGACCCCAAACCTTGGAACCTCGGGTCGTAATCTACACAGGCAGCGACCAAGCCCCCTACCTCTCGAACTACGGGCGTGTCAGCGCTTTGGTCGATGCCGCCACCCGCGTCCTGATCACCCAACACAGCCAGCCCCATCCCAACGACTATTGGCGCAGCATCGCGATCCCTGCTTACTTTGCCTTTCGCGGGATCTGCGCCATGCTAGACGCCGAATACAACAAAACGGCTCTCCCCAAATTTCGCATGATCCTCGAAGAATCGGGGCGCCCTTCCCCCGATGAGATGCAGCGATATTGGTCTCTTTTTCAACAGAAAAAACTTCCGACTGCCGCTCACGAACGCGCCATCCGCCTCGGCATGGTTGTACTCGGCTATCTCGAAGATCGTTTCAGTCGCGGAGCCCTCGCGGTCGTCGTGCGAAACCTTCAAAACAACCCCAAACTCTCTTTTTGGCAAGCCATCCAAGACGTCACAGGACAAGATCCCAAAACCCTTTGGAAAGAGCTCCACATCTTTTATTTCCCCCACACCCCTTAACTCCACTTTTCCTTTGTAGCATCCCCTTTTGTGGACATCTGTCGTTTCGAAAAGGAGTCCCGCTTTGCTCTTTGCCGTCAACCTCTTTGAACAACTTCCACCGCTGTATCTCTACGGCATGGCTTTTGTGTATGGGGCCTTTATCGGAAGTTTTCTAAACGTCTGCATCATCCGCATCCCCCTTGAAGGGATGTCTGTGTTTTCGCCCGCACGCTCGATCTGTTTCGGTTGCAACCAACAGATCGCTTGGTACGACAACATCCCGATCTTGAGCTACCTTTGGTTACGAGGCCGTTGTCGTTGCGAAAAGTACTCGATCTCTCTGCAATATCCGCTTGTTGAACTGATGACAGCGGTGATGGCTGTCGCGGTGGTTCGGCGTTTTGGGCCGCGTTGGGAGAGCCTTGTGATCTTTGGTTTTGTCTGCGTGTTGATCGTCATCACATTCATCGACTTGGCTTACTGGATCATCCCCGATGTTCTGTCTCTCCCAACAATCCCCCTCGCCATCGGAGCCGCTGCCTTGTTTGGGCCTCCCCTGTTGCCGACGTGGGAAGACGCCGCACTTGGCGCAGCTTTGGGCGGCGGTTCTTTGCTGGTGATCCATCTCTTTTATGAATGGGTCTTGCGACGAACAGGTCTCGGACTTGGCGATGTCAAACTTCTCGCGCTGATCGGGGCCTTCGTCGGATGGAAAAACACACTTACGGTCGTGTTCCTTGCCTCTGTCCAAGGCGTCGTTGTCACGATATTCCTTTATCTCCTCGGATGGCGCGAGCAAGTCCCCGAAGATTGGGATGAAGAAGCCCCGTCTCCTCTCTCTCCCCCATCCACCGAGCTCTCCCAAACGTCCCAAACCGCCCCATCCACCGCAACGTCCGACATCACGCCACTTCTCGCCCCCCCCCATCACACCGAAGCCTCAGACTCATCGAAACTGACCGAAGCCTCAGACTCATCAAAACTGGCCGAAGCCTCGCAAACCTCCCTATCTTCCGAAGCCTCAGACTCATCAAAACT
>CAUJFU010000382.1 GCA_963169055.1 Myxococcota bacterium | reverse complement strand
TTTTTGCGATATGCGCGCTGTACATTGGGACATCCCCTTGCTCTCAGCAAGCCCTGTGGCTGTTTTTCTCCAAACAGCTTTTTCCCAACACACAAGCGCCCACAGCATCGCTGTTTTTGCAAACAAGCCTTGACGAAACCGCCCTCGTTGGCCAAGATCTGCGCCTGCTAACGCAGAGCCACCACGCTCAACATCAATACGCTGAGGCGAGGTAAGCCATAACCGCTCTCCGCCTCGCTTTGTGTGCAACAAAGACGACGGCAGGTTGCACGCACTCACTTCTCACACAAAAGGCGCGAAACGATGGGCAAGATCTTCGTGATCGGTGCAGGACGCTCCGCTTCTACTTTGATTCGTTATCTTCTCCAAAACGCCGAGGCCCAATCTTGGGAGATCCGCGTCGGTGATATCAACATCGAACTCGCCAAACAAAAGATCGCCGATCATCCGCGTGGACAAGCCATCTTGTTTGACTCGCTCGACCGTGCCACCTATGGCGACCATATCACATGGTCTGATCTGGTGATCTCGATGCTCCCGGCTTCGATGCACGTCCCCATCGCACGCGAGTGCATCGATCACGGAAAACATCTTCTGACCGCTTCGTATATCTCCGATGAGATGCAAGAACTCCACGCCGATGCACAAAAAGCCGGTGTACTCTTGCTCAACGAGATGGGACTCGACCCCGGCATCGATCATATGTCTGCGATGCGTATGCTCGACAAACTCCGCGAACAAGGCGTTCCCATCGTTCGTTTCGAGTCCTTCGCGGGTGGACTCCTTGCTCCCCAAAGCGAAGCAAACAACCCGTGGCGCTACAAATTCACATGGAACCCCCGCAACGTCGTCCTTGCAGGGTCGGGTTCTGCCGTCAAATTCGTCCAAGAAGACCGTTATAAATATATCCCCTATCAGCGGCTTTTTCGTCGCACAGAGATCATCGAGATCGAAGGGTACGGCAAGTTCGAAGGATACGCCAACCGCGACTCGCTCAAATACATCGATGTGTACCGTTTGCGCGGTATCCCCACCATCTATCGCGGAACGCTCCGACGTCCCGGATTTTGCAAGGCATGGGATGTCTTTGTGCAACTCGGCGCGACCGATGATTCTTATCTGATGGAAGGCAGCGAAGACATGACCTGCCGCGAATTCATCGACTCCTTCTTGCTCTATGACACCCAAGACAGCACGCGCCTTCGCCTTATGCACTACCTCAGACTTGACCACGACTCTCCTGAGATGGAAAAGCTCGATTGGCTCGGCATCTTTGACGATACACCGATCGGCTTCGGAAAGCCGGGTACGCCCGCGCAGCTTCTTCAACATATCCTTGAGAAAAAATGGAACCTCGATCCTGACGACAAAGATATGATCGTCATGGTCCACAAGATCCACTTCCTCGACTCTGACGCCAAACGCCACCAACTCTTTTCTTCCACCGCCATCCTCGGCGAAGATCGCACCTATACCGCGATGGCGCACACCGTCGGTCTCCCCCTTGGCATCGCCGCTCGCTTGATCCTCGACCGCACCATCCAACTGACAGGCGTCCAACGCCCCACCCTCCCCTCGATCTATCACCCCGTCCTCCAAGAACTCGAACGCTACGGGATCACCTTCCACGAACGCGAAACTGCCGTCCAATTCGAATCCATGTACTGATCGTCCTGATTTGTTGGCTCCTGTTTTTTGGGGCGCTGCCCCAAACCCCGCCATAGGTCGCAACCCCTTGACCCCGTGTTGGCGGAACGAGCAGACGTATCTCACCCAAACAACTCCGCCGCTTGGAGTGGCGCGAACACGCGATCTCTTTGTCGCTCTTCCCGCATTTTCCGATCAATCGTCCCCCCAACCTTCGAGATCCACTTGCGAAGGGCTTGCGGGAGGGGGAGTGTGTCCCTCCAACCAGATATCTTCTCGTGCGTCTTGCGCGGCTCTCGTCGTCTCCGTGGTTTGTGCAGCTTTTTCCCCCAAGGCCGCTTGGTGGTACGGTGAGACTTTTGCCCCTTGTGCCGAACCCGCTTGCACCAACAATCTTTGTGGATCTGTGGCGGTCCATTCATCCCAGTTTTCTTGGGGAAGCATCACAGAACCCGGTAGATCCACCGAAAAAAACTGCGCGAGTTCGGTTAAGAACTTTGTCAACGTACCATCCGAGACGACCATCGATAAAGAAGTCCCCAATGGATCGCGTCTGGGAACGGTGCAGATCGCGCTATCCAAGCGCAGCATCCCCGCATCCGCTTCTTCGCCACGAAACAAAAGATGTCCCTCCGCAGAACGCCAAGAAAAAGCTTCGACATTCAGTTGGCGGCGTGCTTCTTCTGGCGAACGCACAAGGCGCAACAAGCGATGAAAGTATTCGATCAAGTCCACGGGATGGGCATGTAAGACCCACACCGTCAAATATGGCAGGCTGCCCATCTGAAACGATACCCGAAAGCGCAAGATCGGCTCCCCTTCGGCCAATCGAAAGGCTTCCGAAAAATGGATCTCATGGTGGCTTTGCGATGACTTTAATACAACCATAGCACGCGCTCCGCGCTTTCGCGCTCTGCATATCTTTGTGACCGAACGACGGACTGTTCCGCCTTGTAGCATGCACCCCCCAAAAAGAAAAGCACCGCCCTCATCCTTTTGCCCACAAAGAGGCACAACACTTTATTTCGGCGCTCGGCTCTTTCCCCCAAGTTCGTTAGGACAGCCAACGCAACCTCGTTGCGTTCGTTTGATGCTGCGTGCTGCTCTTGACATCCGACTCCCTCTCTCGGTACAGTCCTCTCCTCTGGTGGCCTCCTCAACCCACCGAACTCCCTGTATCTTTGTGGATGCACGAAGTCGCCGACAGGAAACCCCCATGACGAAGTTCAACCCCCGAGATCCGCAACACGTCCACAGCCCTCCATCCGAACAAGACGACGGCGACTCCACCATCGTCCACAACTCCAACAAAACCTCCTCGGCCCCTTCTGGCGGCTATTCCCACAACAGCCTTGATTTCGATTTTTCCGAAGACTTCGGTTCAGAAGAAGAAGACGAAGACGGCGGCGATGCCACCATGCTTTCAAACGCCCCCCCCGAATTCGATGCGGGCGGAGGCGCACCTCTCGAAGCGCAATGCGTCGCGGGCCGCTATGAACTCATCTCCTTGATCGGCGAAGGTGCCACGGGCAAAGTGTACCGCGCACGCGATCTCGAACTCGACGATATCATCGCCCTCAAACTCTTGCTCCCCGGGCAACTCAACAATCCCGAGATCCTCGCCCGTTTTAAGCGCGAAGTCCGACTATCCCGAAAAATTACACACCGCAACGTCGCTCGCGTCTTCGATCTTGGCGAAGAAAACGGGCGCTATTATCTCACCATGGAACTGATCAACGGCAAATCCCTTGATCGCATCCTCGAACATCGTGGTACGCTCCCTCTCTTAGAAGCCTACGACCTCGCTATCCAAATCTGCGAAGGACTCTACGCCGCCCACAGCGTCGAAGTGATCCACCGCGACCTTAAACCCGAAAACATCCTCGTCGAATATAGCGGACGTGCCGTCATTACGGACTTTGGCATCGCTCGACACGCCTCGGGATCTCGTGACTTTCAAACCGTCGTCGGTAGCGTCATCGGCACTCCCGCTTATATGGCCCCCGAACAGATCGCGACCAATACCCAAATCGACGCCCGCGCTGATATCTACGCCTTCGGAGCTATCCTTTTTGAGATGGTCACAGGACAACAGGCTTGGCAAGGCGACAACATCTTCGCGATCATCGCCGCTCGGCTCACCAACCCACCCCCTGATCCGCGACGTTATAACCCCTCTCTCCCCACCCCTCTCGCCGAACTGATCCTCCAATGTATGGAACGCGAACCCAATCAACGCCCCCACCACATCGCAAACGTCCTCCAAACCCTCCAGTCTCTTCGCAACCTCCCGCAAGGCCCGCCCATCGACAACCAAGCCACCATCGCTTCTCTTGATATCCTCTCTGTTCCCCCCCCACGCGCTTCTTCTCATACCCCTTTCCCTTCTTCAAACATCCAACAAGCGTCTCGACAAAGCCCTTCTCTTATACCTGTCGGAACACCCGTCTCTCCCGAACAAAAACACACGCCTCCCCCTCACCTCCCTGTCGCCACATCACGAAACTTCTCCTCGAATGCCACCACCTCCGCCACAACCCCCACCAGCCCACGCGCTACCTCTCCTTCTTATACGCACGCAGAACAATCCCTCCCGCGTCGCTCTTCTCCGTCTTATCCCTACGCACAACAAATCCCTCACTCCTTGTTCGACTCTCCCCTTGATGTTGTCGCAGGCACCCCCTCCAGACACGAAGTCGCCCTCCAACAAGATTCCCTCCGCGCCAAAACTCTCTCCGGTACCACCGAACACAAACACGACAGCAAACCGCCTTCTGCGATCCCCGTCATCGCTCCCAACCCCGAACCGAGGCCCTCTTCGGATACTTCGGAAAAATCTGCTCTGATCTCTTCTTCGGATACTTCGGAAAAATCTGCTCTGACCTCTTCTTCGGATACTTCGGAAAAGCCTGTGGGATCGACCTCTCCATCGACTGCCCCATCCGACGATCTCGCTCTCCCTGAGATCCCCACTCTCCTGCTTTTGCCCGTCTCGGGTGCGCCTCCGCATCTTGCCGCTTTCTCCGAAGAACTCGCTCGCGCACTCACCGAACAACTCAGCCTCTTTCCAAAGATCAGCGTTTCTCCACCCGAAGTCACTTCTCAAACGCGTGGAAAAAATATTACCCTCAAACAATTTCATCGAGACTTCGGAGCTGATCTTCTCCTCACTCTCCAAATCAAACACCAACAAAACAACGATATCGAAATCAGCATCCGCATCCAAGCCACTGTCGGCGGAAAAATCTTACACACCAGCCGTCTTCAATCTTCTGCCCAAAGTGCTTTCTCTACTGCTCAACAGATCCTCCGTGATCTGCACGAACCTCTTCAACTCCTCAACCCCCAAAAGCCCGCTGTTTCGGAGACCCCAAAGCCCGCTGCTTCGCAAGCCCAAAAGCCCGCTGCTTCCGAACTCAAAAAAAACACCGCTTTGATACCCGAAGCGACTTTTGCTTCGGAATTGGCCGCTCCCAAACAATCCACTTTCCCGCTCAAAGACGACAAAGGTCTGCCTCCCAAAAACGACAAGGGCACACTGTCGCTTGAGGACGATCTTGGCGAGCTTTTTCCGCCCTCTCCTTCAAGGGCAACTGTTCCTCCGCTGACAGATCCCAAAGCCATCGCCACAGACGCTTTTTTCGGCGACGATCTCTTTCCACCAAAATCTCCCACAAAAGAGGAATTTCTGTTTTCTGCGGATTCGATCGGGGATGATTTTTTGCTCCCTACCTCCAGCATCGACGAAGACTTCCTCAGCCCTCTTCCTCCGCCTCACAAAAGTGTTCCTTCGGCTGCTGCGCCCGTTTCGGCTGCTGCGTCTGCTCGATCCGCTTCGTCCGTTCCGCTTACGTTGCCTCCCCAACCTGTGGCTCCCATGCGGATCTCGTCTTCCAAAGAAGCCCTTCAACAACTCCTGCGCGCCAAAGCCAGCCTCAACAAACAATGGCAAGGGGATCTCTCGGAGCCTCTCGCGCTGTTTGAATCTCTTCAAAAAGACTTCCCCCATGATCCCGCCCCCCTCGCAGGCATCGCAATCATCAAAGCACGTCAAGCCTTTCCCACTTCAGGCCCCAACGATCCACCCCTACAAGACGCCCGAAAGACCGCACTCTCCGCGCTCTCTCTTGACCCAGAACACGCCAACTCCCTCTATGCTCTCGCGTTGATCGACTTTTATCGGCACGCTTGGGAGGATGCTCTTCGTCATCTTGCCAAACTCCTTGAACAAGGCCACCCCCATCCCAAAGCCCACGCTCTGCTTGGCAGCATCATGTTGGAGATCGGCTCTCTCGGAGGCGCGATCGACAATCTCCAACACGCTCTTGCCCTCGATCCCACCTACCTGACCGCACGCTTTGAGAGCGCCCGTGGTTACGCGCTTCTTGAACAATGGAGTGACGTCGATCGGCTGCTCGAACTTCCCGCTCCCAACGAACAAGACGAACGCACACGCAACCTGTACCAAGCCCGCCTCAACCTCTGGCGACCCGACCCCCAAAGACTGGAGATATCCGGCCCTATCGCCGCAGACAACCAGACACAACAAAGCCTCCGCATCCTGAACCACGTCCGCGCCACCAAACAATTCCCCAAAACCCTCCAAAATCGCTTCTACCAAACACGCATCGACGCCACCAAAAGTCTACGTCTTCACTTGCTCATGCGCCAAGAACTGATCGAGATCCTCGCTTTTGTCCAAGATTGGGATGCTGCTTTTTCTGTCCTCCAAGAAGCCTTTGATCTCCAACTCTATGATCTCAATTGGCTCTCTCGATGCCCTCTCTTCCAACCCGTTCAACAAGATCCCCGCTATCTCCGCTTTCTCGAACAACTCAAGCTCCGCGTCCTACCCCTCCACAAACGCCTTCAAGAAACCTATTGACTCACGGGATCGACTGGACGACAAATCCCCCCATATCACGACCCCCAAACACCCCCAACCACCGATAAAACGCCCAATATACCGCACAGGAAAACGATGAGGATCCCCAATACCCCCGATTCACCGAACCCATCCAACAATTCACCGAACCCATCCAACGACTCATCCTCGGCAACGAAGCGGCCCGCTTCGTTCTCGCTTGCCGATAGCACCCCAACAGCTTCGTTCTCGCTTGCCGATAGCACCCCAACAGCTTCGCTCTCTCTAGCCGATAGCGCCCCAAGCGCTTCGTTCTCGCTTGCCGATAGCGCTCCAACAGCGGTCTTTCCGCCTCGCACGCCCGAACTGCTCGCTCCTGCGGGAAACTGGGATTGCGCTCGCGCTGCCGTCGCCGCAGGGGCTGATGCCATCTACTTCGGCCTCCAAAGCTTCAATGCGCGTATGCGCGCAGATAACTTTACCAACGAAGATCTGCCTGACCTGATGCGCTATCTTCACGCCCACGGTGTTCGGGGCTTCGTCACCATGAACACCCTGATCTTTCCACAAGAGATCGCCGAAGCTGAGTCGTACTTGCGCACCCTCGAAGCCGCGAAGGTTGACGCTGTGATCATCCAAGACCTCGGACTGGCGTGGTTGATGCGCGAAGTTGCTCCTTCGCTCGAACTTCACGCTTCCACACAGATGACCGTCACGTCCCCCGAAGGGCTTCACTTCCTTGATGGGATCTTGCGCCTCGATCGCGTGGTGCTTGCTCGCGAACTGAGTCTGCATGAGATCCAGAAGTTTTCTCCCCACACGCAGCGCGTCCCCCTCGAAGTCTTTGTTCATGGTGCTTTGTGCGTGGCCTACTCTGGGCAATGCCTCACCAGTGAAAGCCTCGGCCAACGCTCCGCCAACCGTGGAGAATGCGCCCAAGCCTGTCGGATGCCGTACGAACTGGTCGTTGATGGGCAAACCCGCCCAATGGGTGAACAACGCTATCTCTTGAGTCCCCAAGACCTCGCTGCGGTGGACTTGATCGAGCCTCTTGTGCGCCTTGGGGTCGCCACCTTCAAGATCGAAGGTCGCCTTAAATCGCCAGAATATGTCACCGCTGTCACCCGTGTTTATCGCAAAGCCTTGGATGCCGCCATCGCTGGACAAGGCGGCCCCGAGATCATCAAACAGGCGGATCGTTACGCGCTAGAGATGACCTTCTCTCGCGGCCTTTCCTCGGGGTGGTTGGAAGGCACCAACCATCCGCGCCTTACACACGGTCGCTTTGGTAAAAAGCGCGGTGTCTTCCTTGGTGAGATCGCTCAAGTAGGCGCTGGATGGGTGTTGTTGCGTCGTGCGGATCTCCATACGCCCCTTAAGCCCGAAGATGGTGTGGTTTTTGACGCAGGCGAAGATCGCAACGATGAACAAGGCGCTCGGATCTGGCGCATCGAAGGCGAGCGTTTGTTCTTTCACCACCGCAGTAAACTCCATTGGCCTCGCATCCAGATCGGACAAAAGCTCTGGAAGACCGATGATCCCGTCCTCAACAAAGAGCTTCGTCAAGCATGGGAGAGCTTTCCGTTGGATATCCCCAAAGATCCGTTGACGATCCGTGTCGAAGGCCATGCGGGCGTTCCCTTGCGCCTTTCGGCTCGCGGCGTCTCCGTCGAAAGCACCACACCCCTTGAGGTCGCTCAAAAACATCCGCTCACCACCGAGACCCTCCAATCCCAATTGGGTCGCCTTGGCGAAACGCCTTTTTCTCTGGAGTCTATCGAAAATCTCTTGCAAGGCGACGTCATGCTGCCCGTCAGTGTACTCAATCGCTTACGCCGCGCCCTTGTCGATGCTCTCCCATCCGCTCTCCCTCCCGCTGTTCCTGAAAAAATGCCGCTTCGTTATACGCAACTTTTGCCCGAACGACCGAACGAGATATCTCCCCCTCCTACGCTTCGGGTCTTGTGTCGCACGCTCGAACAGATCGAAGCGGCCCTCGCCTTCGATCTTGCCGCGATCTATGTGGATTTTGAAGACGTTCGCCGTTTCAAAGACGCCCTCCAACTCGCTCGCTCGCGCACAAACGCCCCTCCGATCTTGCTTGCCACCCCACGCATCCAAAAAGCCGGTGAGATCGGCTATTTTAGCCTGATCAAAAAACTCGAACCCGACGGGGTGTTGATCCGCAATCTTGGCGCGCTGCATTTTTTCCGCGATATGCCGGACCTTCAACTCGTCGGGGACTTTTCTCTCAACATCGCCAACCCTTTGACGGCTCGCTTGTTGCGAGAACATACGGCTCTTCGGCACTTTACGATCTCTTGTGACCTCGATATCCAACAAGTGATCGATCTGCTGCGCTCGGCTCCCCCTGCTTGGTTTGAACTGATCTTGCACCAACACATCCCCATGTTTCACATGGAACATTGCGTCTTTTGCGCCTTCCTTTCTTCTGGAAAAGACTACAAAGACTGCGGTCGCCCCTGCGAAACACACTCCGTTCACCTGCGCGACCGCGTCGGGCAACTCCACCGCCTCCAAGCGGATGTCGGCTGTCGCAATACCCTCTTCAATGGCCGCGCACAAACAGGCGCACGCTTTTTCCCTCAACTCCAAGCCTCCGGCTTACACCGCTACCGTCTCGAATTACTCGATGAGTCCGCCGCACAAACCACCTCACACATCGACGCTTATCTTCGCCTATTGTCCGGCCAAACAGATGGACAACAGCTCTGGCGGCGTCTCGGTGCGCTCGAACGCCTCGGTGTCACCGAAGGAACCCTCGAAAGCCGACCGCGTAGCTAACACACGATCTCGCACCACGCTGTTTGCAGCCGTTCCACCCAAGGATGCGCCCTCTCCAACGCATACTCTCGTCCTTCCCACGCCAAACAAGACCACGACCGAATCCCCACCAGCGAGCTTGTCGAAAAAGCGGCGACGGCTTGTTTGATCTCCCCCATCGGCAAAGAGTCCTCCACACAAGGAACCCCCCACTCCTTCATTTTGTCGAGCGCCCAAGCCCGCGTGACGCCATCCATCACGCCATCCCGCAACGGAGGCGTTTGGATGCGATCCGCAAACACCCAAAAAACATTGCTTGTGCTACAACACGCCAACTTCTCCGCATGATTACAAAACACCACGTCGTCGTATCCCAAACGACGGGCTTGTTCCACAGACCACACCGTATCCAACAACCCCAACGCCTTGATCCGCGAACTCAGCGCACTTTCATTGCGCCGCATCAAACCACAGACCACACGCGCAGCTTGCGCTTTTCTTACAACATAGGGGCTGATCGTCATCCATACATTCGGCACACTTTGCGCAGGGAGCCCGATTCCTCGCGGCCCCACCCCCCGCGTGATGGTCGTCCGTATCGCCCAATGCCCTTTCTGTCCGCCTTTTCCGTCGCTCGCCTCGACCAAGGCTCCAAGATGTCCCCGCCATTCTTGTTCGGGCCAAGGAAACGCAATCTCGATCTCGCCCGTATGACGGAGCAAACGCGCATAATGAGCTTCTCCCCACATCACCCGCAGTTTTTCTTCTGCGCCCGCTTCTCCGCTTGCTGCCAATAATGTATCAAACACGCCGTCCCCCAACAAAACCCCCCGATCCATCGCAGGAATCCCCCCATCCTCCGCCTCGATCAATCGCCCATTCCACACCATCCACATCACGCTGCCTCCGTCCGTTCGGCGTCTTGTCTGATTGGATCTTGCCACCATGCCTCGACGATGCACAGAAAGTTTTGCAGGATATCGAGACCGTGCGGCGTAAGCACCGATTCGGGATGGAACTGTACGCCATAAGACGGATACGTGGGATGTTGCAGCGCCATGATCTCGCCTTGTGCGGTGCGTGCGGTCACCACAAGCGGAGAGTCTTGTTTGCAGACGACGATCAACGAGTGATAACGAGCGACTTCGAGCGGGCTGGGGAGTCCGACAAATAGACCTTGGCCGTTGTGTTGGATCGGGCTGGTTTGCCCGTGAATCGGGCGGATGGCGCGAACCACCGAGTCCCCGTAGACTTGCCCGATACATTGGTGTCCCAAACATACCCCAAGGATCGGAATCTTCGGCCCAAAGTGGCGCACGACATCTAGCGAGATCCCCGCTTGATCAGGAAAACAAGGGCCGGGCGATATCACGATGGCTTCGGGTTGCAGGGCTTCGATATCGGCCAACGAAAGGGCATCATTGCGGACGACTTGTCGTGTCTTTCCGAGGATCCCGAGATAGCGCGCAAGATTGTACACAAAGGAGTCGTAGTTATCGATCAACAAAAACATCGGTGGTCTCAGGGATGTGTGCGAAACTATCGAGTTATGCGCGGAATTTCGTAGGCGAAACTATCGAGTAAGGCGCGGGCTTTATCGAGGGTTTCTTGGTATTCTTGGGCGGGTACAGAATCAGCGACGATCCCACCGCCGACTTGCAGATAGACCCGTTGGTTTGTGTAGACAAGGGTGCGGATGGTGATGCTGGTGTCCAAGGTTCCGTCCCAACCGATGTATCCGATGCTTCCGCAGTAGGGGCCGCGCCGTGTGGGTTCCAAGGCTTCGATGATCTCCATCGCACGGATCTTGGGTGCGCCCGAGATCGAACCCCCCGGGAAACAAGCGCGCAATAAGCTCCATGCCGTTGCATCCGAGCGCAGGTGTCCGATCACCGTCGACACAAGGTGATGCACTGTTGAAAAGGACTCCAGTCCGCACAATTCGGGGACTTCGACGCTGTGGTCTGTGCAGACACGCGAGAGGTCGTTGCGCATGAGATCGACGATCATGGCGTTCTCTGCGCGATCTTTGGCACTCGATAGCAGTTCTTTTTGGTGTTCTTGATCGCGTTGTGGGTCGAGAGCGCGTGGCCGCGTCCCTTTGATTGGGCGCGTTTCCACGTTGCCTTCGTGCATCCACAAAAAACGCTCGGGGGAGCTCGACGCCAACGTGACATGTTCGGTGTGGAAGTACGCTGCGAAGGGAGCGGGATTGACGCGCCGAAGATGGCAATAATGCGCAAACGCGGCCCCTCTTTCGGGCCATAGCGCTTCCATCCGTTGCGAGAGGTTGGCTTGGAAGATATCTCCCGCCCAGATATACGCGATCACTTGCGCGACCGCATCGGCGTAAGTCTCGGGGGTAAAGTGCGCCTGCCATGCCAAAGCAGGCCCCTGATAGCGCGGTGCATCGGTGCATACAAGCTGCTTGACCCATTCTTCCAACTGTCGGGCATCGCGGGCAAATGCCCAACAACCTCGCGTTTGGTGATCGAAAGCCAAGACTTTTTCGTAGCGTCCCAACATCGCGTCAGGGAGGCCCAGATCATCTTTCGCCAACATGGGGAGTCGTTCGAGTGTTCGCGCAAGATCATATCCCAAATAACCCGCATAACCGCCTTGAAAGGGAGGCATCTGTGGGTGGCAAGGGCCGCTGCTCTCCCGCCAAAGCGCTTCCAAGATCCCCAATGGATCGCCTTCTTGGACCAAAGTCTGCCCTTGCTCCGTGATCTCGACTCGCCTTCCCCGCACCACCACCTTTTGTGAAGGCTCTACCGCCAAAAAGCTGTAGCGACCGCGTGGATCGTCTCTCCGCGCAGAGTCCAGCCACAGACACCACGGCTGTTGCGCCCAAGGCGTCACATAATCCACAGGCTCTCGATAAGCAAGCGCTCGGTAAAACATCGTCCACAGGCTCTCGATAGGTGTGACTTGTTGCCTAGCGCAAAAGCCCTTGTGTATGGGCCAAGACGCCACAAAGTTTGTAAAGCAAGCGCGATCCGACGTTGAGATCCCATTCGCTGTCTTCGCTCGGGACGACTTCGACAAGATCGAAGCCGATCACCTTGCGTCCGCTTTGACCGAGGCGATTGAGCAGGTACACGACTTCGTGAAAGCTGAGACCGCCCGGCACAGGCGTTCCCGTGTTGGGGCAGTCGGCTTGGGACAATACATCGATATCGACGCTGAGGTAGATCGTCTCGGGCAATGCAGCCAAGATCTGATCTGTGATCTTCGAAAACGTCGTACCTTCGGCTTTTTGTGCAAACAAGTCTTCGTCATACCAAACGCGGATGCGCCCGTTGGAATCTTCGGCGAATCGGGCTTCATCAGCGCTAAAGTCGCGGATGCCGACGGAGACAAGGCGCTCGACTTGCGGAAAAGATCGCATCACGTTGTAAAAGATCGAAGCGTGGGAGTGTGTAAATCCTTCGTAGGCATCGCGCAGATCGTGGTGAGCATCCAGATGCAAGATGCCAAATGACGGATACACCTCAGCCATCCGCTTGATCGCACCAAAGGGGATGCTGTGCTCCCCACCAACCAAGCCGACAAATCGGCCTTGGCTTTGGCTGGCTTTGACGGCTTCGTAGACTTTGTGGTTGACGTCATCCGAAAGCGCGTTGACTTGGGCGAGGATATCGGGATCAGGCGACTCGCCTCCTTCTAAGGAGGCGATCACTTGGTCGGCTTTGGTGCGTGCGATCGCGTTGCTCTCGGCGAGCTCATGCAACACATCAAGCAGGATACCCGCCCGATAAACCCGACCAAAGACGCGATCGAGCAAGTCCAATTGGTGGCTTGCGCTACGAATGGCCGCAGGTGCCGCATGAGAGCCTTGGCCGTACGAAGAAGTGGCGTCCCAAGGTACGCCGATCAAATGAATCCGCGCTTCTTCGGGCGGGATCGTCGCCCCAAAGATCCCCGCGTCCCGATGCGGTGGTTGACCCGTCGCCAGAAAATCAAAGATCGCTTCCAAAGATGTCATTTCGCGCCATCACTCCATGTTTTTGATGTGGATAGGGGTTGTTAGGTTGTTGGGTTGGATAAGTTGAGTGGGGCGCTGCCCCACGCCCCGCAAGGGACTGTCGCCCCTTGACCCCGATATCGGCGAACAGATCATCGTTTTTCACACCAACGACTCTCTCGCTTGGAGTGGCGCGAACACGGGGTTCCACGTGTCGGGGTGTTTTTCCGCCAAGAAGCCACACAACGTCGGCAGATATACAAGAGACGCGTCACAGGTGCAACGCGTTTTTGATCGCGGGCAGGCTCTTGCTGTTTGGAGTGGTTGGGTGTGGGGTGGCTCTTGCTGTCTGCGGTGGAGAGCCGCACGATGTTTGGGAGGGGGGAATGGTGGCTTGTGGAGAGATTTGTCGGAAAAGGTGTCGTTGTTGTCTGCAAGGAGGCGCATCGTGTGGTATCTGTTGGGCGTTTTTATTTTGGGCGGAGTGGGAGTATGGTGGTTTATTCGATGGATCGGAGCGTTGCGCCATCCGCACTATCTTTCGCCTTTTACGGACGCGCCGCCGTATCAGTTTCCCGAAGGGTTTTGGTGGGGGACAGCGACCGCTGCCCAACAAGTGGAATCCCAACAAAACACGGACTGGACAGCCTTTGAAAAGCGCGCCATGGCCGAGGGAAAGTTCGAGAAATACACACCTGAGGCCAACAACATCGGGCATATCCATCAACTCGGGGATTATCCTGCGGAGGTGATCGCCAAGAAAACAGATTATGATGCACGCTTTGGTGAAGACCTCGACACTGCCGCTGCAATGAAACACAATGCCTACCGCTTTTCGATCTGCTGGGCGCGTCTTTTCCCGACAGCCGAGCAAACAGAGGCCAGCGAAGAAGGGTTGCGTTATTATGCGGCGATCTTTGACAAACTGGAGACCCTTGGGATCAAGCCGTCGGTGACGCTGTTTCACTTCACGACGCCCGCGTGGTTTTGGGAAGAAAAACAGGGAAAACGCGGATGGGAACGCAGCGATGCGCTCGATCAATTTGGCCGTTTCGTGCAGGTGGTGGCCGAGCATTTCGGCGGACGCTGCGCGCATTGGTGTACGCTCAATGAACCTGTGGGCTGGTTGTACACGAGCTATCTTGTCGGAGTTTTTCCTCCACACGAGCAGCGAAAAGGCGGTTTGTTGGCTGTGGCTCGCCTTGCGGTGCGACTTTTGGAGGCCCACACCCTCGCTTACGATATCCTCAAGGCCGATGCGGCCAAGCGCAACAAAACTATCTCCGTCGGGATCGCCAAACACACCCGCGCCTTTGAACCCTACCGAAACGGCGCACCTCTCGACCGTTTGGCGGCTCGGATCGCCGAACAGTCCTTTGTCTGGGACTTTCTTGATGCGATCCACACAGGCACTTACAAAGTGATGGGAACGCCGTTTCAAAAGATCCCCGGGCTCGCAGGAAAAATGGATTATGTCGGCATCAACTATTATGGCCGATTCTACTTGAAAAGCGACGTTTTTTCGCCGCAGCGATTTTCGCTGTTTATGCACGATCCGCATGACCCCAACGAACGCAAAAGTGAGCTCGATTGGGCGCTGTATCCACACGGTTTTTATCGCATCCTCCAAGCCTCCCACCAACGCTACCAACGCCCGATCTATGTCCTCGAAAATGGGATCGATTGTCGGTCTTTGGACGATACACAGCGTCAACACTTTCTTGTCACCCATCTGCGCGAAGTCTGGAACGCCATCCATCACGCAAAGGCCGATATACGGGGATATTTTCATTGGTCGCTGCTCGATAACTTCGAGTGGGCCGAAGGTTTTACTTCTCGTTTTGGCTTGATCCATGTGGACTATCTACACGACTTCCAACGGACTCCCCGAAAGAGCGCCGAAGTGTACACCCAGATCATCCAAGACAACGCCATCTCTCCCGAACATTGGGAGACAGCGGCGTTTTAAGGCGTCGGATAGAAAACAACGCATCTCTCCCGAACATTGGGAGGCAGCGGCGTTTTAAGGCGTCGGATACAGCCGCTGAGGGAGTGATGGGGGCGTGGAGACGGTCGGAGAGGTCGGGGAGACGGGCAGAAAGGAAGTCGGAGTGGGTGGTGTGGCGGTGGGTGTAGGCTTGGGGGGAGACCAAAAAAGCAACGCAGCGGCGAGACCAAACAACACACAGGCACCCGCGAGTGTTCCGATGCTGGCGGCTTCGGTGCTTTGTGCGCTACGCAGTGGATCGACAAAGCGCTCGGGGTCGAGGGAAAATTGGGTGGTGGCTTTGGGGGAGGCGCGTTGGACATCGTAGGCCGCGAGTTGTTGTTGAGAGACGGCGATCAAGGCGATGCTTGCGATGGAAGAGGCGATCCCCATCCCGATGCTGGCCCATGCGACAGGAACGCGCCACGAAGCGGATGGCGGATTATTCGGCTGTTGCGTGGTTTGAAGGGAGGGTAATTCGAGAAACAGTTGTGTGTGTTGGAGGGGGGCGAGGGCGATGCGGCGTTTTCTGGTTTCATAGCCTTTTTGTTGAATGGAAAAGGTGGTGGTACCGGGAGGAAGTGTGAGTTTGAGTGGGCTTTTTCCTCGATGGACTCGGCCTTGGGCATCGATCAAGTCGATCTCGGCTTGTTCGGGTTCTGTGTGCAGGGTGAGGGTGGCGGGTATGTGGGAGAGGAGGGCTTCGATGCGTTTGTGGATGGCGTTGCGCATGGCGTCGCTGGGTTTAAGCGATTCGCTACCGCGATAAGCGCGGTAGGCATCGGCCCACAAAGAGGCATACTCGCTGGTGCGACCGATCACGTACAACAAACGCGCACGTTGTTGTCGCCAATGTTCGCGTTGTTTGGCCGTCGTTTGTGCCTCTTCTTGTTTTTGCATGAGCACCAAAACACGCCCAAAGACGCGCAACGCTTCGTTGTATTCTTTTTGTACAACCAAGCGCTTTCCGTTTTGATAGAGGCGTTCAAGAGAGGCTTGGCTTGCGTGCGAAGGCGTGGAGGTTGAACACACCACAGAAACGCCACAGAAAAAAAACCAGATCCACCAAAGCATCTTGGGGTGTCGGGGCATCGTGTCTCGCTTTCGCTTTTAAGGTGAAAGTTCGGGTTCAAATTCAAACAGGCCACGGGGGTCTTTTTTGCGGTGTTGGGGTGAGTTGGTTTGTTTCTTCTTTTTCTTCTTTTTCTTTAGGAAGGGTCTTTGTTTTCCGATGCTTTTGAGGGAGGGCTGTTTGCTGTGGTTTTTGGGATCGGAGGGGGGAGTGTGCGATGTGCGTTGGGCAGGATGGCGGTTTTGCGAGGCGGAGGGAACGGTGTGTTGGTTTGGGGAGGCTGAAGAAGGCCGTCCATCGGGAGAGAAGGGGGAGGTTTGCGAGTGTGGGGCGGGAGGTTGGGGTTGTGTGGAGTTGGAAGGGGGGGATGGTTCGACTTGTTCGGCGCGGTGGATATCGTCGTTGAACAACAAGCGAACGATGCCAAAGAGCAAAAGAACGATGCCTAGCACAAGCAGCAACCAAGGGAGTGCGGTGGAGCGCGAAGGCGCGATCGGAGAAAGACCTTGCGCGGAGGCGTTTTGCGCGGGCGTTGTATCTGCGAAGGAAAGCGGCGGATGGGAGGAAAGCGGCGATGGGGAAGAGGCAGCGGCTTGCGTTTGGGGGGAGGCCGAGGGAGAAAGCGGTGCGCGCACAGAAGAAGGGGGCGGAGGGGTAAGAGGCCGAGCGGGAGGCGGAGGAGGGGGTGGGATGTGAGGCGAGGCCGAAGATAGCGGAGGATGGGTGGACTTGAGTGGCGGAGGAGGCGGCGGGATGGGGGGTGTGGTGGAAGGGAGCGCAGTGTGTCGTGGAAGGGGCGTCATGGGTGCGCGGGAAGAGGGGAGATCGAGAGCGGCGTGAGCGGTGTCGATGTCGAGGAGTTCGTCTTGTTCGATGAAGGCGACTTCGATCTCTTCTTGTGTGGAGGTGATCTGTTGGGTTGCGGGTAGTTGGTCGAAGGAACCGATGCGTGAGCTGGGTTTGGCGAGGGTGGCTTCTTCTTGGGCGAAGGGGTCGGAGAGGATGGACAGGTGAGCGAGCGCGGGGGGCGTCATGGCGGCGGTTTGGTGGTGATCGTCGTCGTCTTGGTAGAGCAGATCGGGAGATCGGGAGATTGGGGGGGCTTGTCCAAAAGCGGAGGTTCCGCGATGGGGGGCGGTGATGCGAGAGAGATCCCCAGAGGTTTTGTTTGAGAGTTCGAGGGCGAGCTGTTGGAGTCCTTGGAGGAGTGGTTGAAGCATGGCGTGGATCGTAGGCCAGCGTTCTTCGGGTTCTTTGGCGAGCGCACGTTGGAGGGTTTGTTCGATCTGATCGTTCCAAGGGATGTTGGGGCAGATCACGGAAAGGCGGGGAGGGGGCGTCATGATGTGGGCGAACATAATGGCGGGGCCTTCGCCTTGAAAGGGGGGGACGCCTGTGAGGGCTTCAAAAAGGATGACGCCAAGGGAGTAGATATCGGTTTGGGGGGTAGCGCGTTTGCCTTCGCCTTTGACTTGTTCGGGGGACATATACAACGGACTGCCAAAGGCTTTTCCTGTTTGGGTGATCGAGCTTTCTGCGGCGGCGCTGGCGATGCCGAAGTCAAGGAGTTTGAGGACTTCTTCGCTGTGGGGGTGGGCGCGGTGAAGGAAGAGGTTTTCGGGTTTGAGATCGCGGTGAATGATCTCGCGTTGGTGGATGTATTGAAGGGCGGAGCCGAGTTGAGGCAGCCAACGCAAAAGGTCGGTGGGTGGGATGTGTTGGAGGCGCAAGCGGCGTTCGTGAAAGGATTCGCCTTGCAGGTATTCCATGACAAGGTAAAACACGCCATCGGCGATCTGTCCGAATTCACCGCTGCGTACGATGTAGGGGTGATCGAGCTGTTGAAGGATATGCGCTTCGCGTTGAAAGCGTTCGTGGATGGATTGTTTGAGGTGGGCATTGCGATTGACGCGGAGGATCTTGATGGCTTGGTGGGTTTGGGTGTGGAGGTTGAGTGCTTTGTAGACGGCCCCAAATCCGCCTTCTCCGATCAGTTCGATGATCCGCAGCGCACCGATCTCCATGCCCAAGAAAGGATCTTCGAGCAAGATCGACCCTTGTGCTTTGGGTGAGGGAGGGATGGTACGTTGCATGGACTTCGATTCCTGTTTGCTCAAAGCTGGTAGCCCATTTTCGTCACGGATCGGACAAAAGTTGTGGGCAAAAACATACTCAAACGCGATGCACTCGCACGAGCCGCCCGCACCTGCCACGGATCGGACAAACATCGTGGGCAGAAACATACTCAAACGCGATGCACAAGAAAACAAGGGTGATGGTAGCGGAGTGACAAAACAAGGGCAAGAAGAAGTGCAAAGAAGCGGTTGTTGCGTACGGGGATGACCGTTGTTCGAGGCCCTTGTGTGAAGGCTGTTTTTGGGCGACGATGGGGCCGATTTTGGCGCAGGTGACGAAGCGTTGTGTGGTGTGTGCGTAGGTCGTATGTGTAGAAGAAAGGATCGAAGGATGGATGATCGACGAAGGGAGCGATTGCACCGAGTAAATCGAGGTGTTTGTGTGTTGTGGGGTTGTGTGATCTTGTGGTGTGTGTGGGGTTGTGGAAAGCCGATCGTGCCGTTGTCGGAGGCGATCTTTCGTTTGGTGACGGCGCAAAAAGCGGCAGGATGCTCAGATGCGACACCCAATGTCCCGTGTCGGTGGGAGATCGAAGGAGCCATTGATTCGTTGGCTGTGGTGAGTCCGGGAGAAGACCCTGTTTCGGGTTGTACGGCTTGCCGCTTTAATCAGCGCATCGGCATCGTAGACACAACAGGAGCGCGGCACGACCTGTATTATCGGCTTCCCGGGGATGACAATGCTCCGTTGACCCAAGCGACTCCGATCAAACTTTTGTACCTCGAAGCAGACAAACTCGGCCAAGGGTACGCGATGTTGATGACGCACAAGGATGGTTCGTTGTTGTTTACGGTGACGAGCGGTGCAGGAGGCACATTGCTCAAGGACGAGCGCTTTGGGCAGTTTCAGCTCAAAGAAGACACCACCACCGAAGCGGGAACGCAGTTGGATACTTGTGGGACGAAAGTGTATCGCGATCTTTTGTTGGAGACATCGAGCCAATCGTTCCGTCTTTCCCCGGGCCAAGTGATGGAAGTGCGAGATGATCAAAAGCACCGCTATCGTGCGGCTTCGATCAATCGCTTTAACTGGCGCGGCTCCACATGCCCGACCGGGCAAACGCCATTCGCTTACTATGTGCTGCGACTGACCGAACTGTAAAAAGCCTTGTGTGTCTTTGCTTTGGCGCACTGGTGAGGAAAAAATCATGAGCAAAGAAACGATCTTGATGATCGAAGATGAGCGACCGATCGCGGAAACGCTGTTGTATGCGTTGGGTCGAGAAGGTTTTGGCACGCACTGGTCGATGACAGGAGCCGAAGGGCTGGCGTGGTTTCGAGGGCATCGGCCTTCTTTGGTGGTGTTGGATATCGGCTTGCCAGATTGCAACGGTTTGGATCTTTGCCGAGAGATCCGCGCAGAAAGCCAAGTGCCGATCTTGTTTTTGAGTGCGCGAGCGGAAGAAGTCGATCGGATTATCGGATTGGAGCTAGGTGGGGACGACTATGTGACCAAGCCGTTTTCGCCGCGTGAAGTGGTGGCGCGTATCCGCTCGATCCTTCGGCGTGTAGGTGGGCCTCACAGCGAAAGCGATGCCTCCGAAGAGCCTCCCCAAACAATCGGACCGTTTGTCGAAGACAAAGAAAAGATGCGCATCTCCTATTATGGCGATGCTTTGGACCTTTCGCGCTACGAGTACCGTTTGTTGTCTTTGTTTTTGGGGCGACCCGGCAAAGTTTTTTCACGCGAAGAGATCTTGTCACGGGCTTGGGAAGAGCCTGAGATGACGATGGATCGGACGGTGGATGCGCACATTAAGAGCATTCGCAAAAAGATGCGTGCGATCCGCGACGAAGATGATCCGATTCGAACGGTGCGTGGTGTGGGTTATGCGCTGGAGCTGTAATCTGGATGTGTGGCACGCCAGATCAAGAAAAGTGCGGATGGACGGGGAGAATCGTGGATGGGGTTGCGGATCAAGGTGTTGTTGGGGTTGATGTTGCTGTGCTTGGGGGGTGGTTATGCGGCCTATGATTGGCTGTTTGAGAATATCCGCCCACAATTTTTGCGGATCATGGAAGATGGGATGGTGGAGCATGCTTATACCTTGGCGCGGATCGTGGAGCGCGATATCCCCAAGAGCAAAGGCCCCGAAGGTTTCCACGGCAGCGATCTTGCCGGAGTGATCGAGCGTTTGCGTCAAGGGGCGTTGCGTGCGCGGATCTACGAATGGGAAAAGAAACAGCTAGATACACGGGTTTATTTGACGGATACCAAGGGCGTTGTGCGCTACGATTCGACGCTGCCTTCGGAAGTGGGAAAGGACTACAGCCGTTGGAATGATGTGTTTCGTGCGTTGCGTGGCCAGTACGGAGCGCGCTCGTCGAGCTATTTTGTGGATGAACAAGGGCGGCAGGTGGACGCGATGTTTGTGGCTTTTCCGTTGATGCGCGAAGATCGGATCTTTGGGGCCTTGACGGTGTGCCGTTCCAAAAGCTCGTTGGTGGGATGGGCGCGACGTGCGCAAACCAAGGTGTTTCGGGGAGTGTTGATCGGTGGGGTGATCGTCTTTTTGTCTACATGGCTGCTGACCCAAGCGATGTTGTTTCCGATCTTTCGGCTCACTCAATACGCTCGCGATATCACCAAAGGCCGTCGCGTCGAGCCTCCCCCTGTTGGGCATGACGAGATCGGCGAATTGACCCAAGCCTTCGTCGAGATGAAAAATGCCCTGATCGAACGCCAAGACCTCGAACGCTTCGTCACCCAACTCACGCACGAACTCAAGTCACCGATTTCCGCGATACAAGGGGCCGCAGAACTTCTCGAAGACGAAGAAATGCCCGCAGAGATGCGCCGCCACTTTCTCAACAACATCAGCGATCAAACGCGACGCCTACACGATATCGTCCAACGCCTCTTGGATCTCGTTGCTCTCGAACAACGTGACTCTCTCGAAAAAGACGAACCCATCGACCTCGAAGGGCTTTTTGCGGAGATATCCGAACGCTTCTTGCCGCAAGCTCAAAAGCGTTGCATCACGCTGGAGCGCACGATCCACAAAGACGCGCCCACCCCGATCTTTGGGGACCGTTTCTTGATCGCCCAAGCCCTCGCCAACCTCGTCCAAAATGCGTTGCACTTTACACCTGCCCACGGCACCATCCATCTCTCCGCCGAACCCTCGCCTGATGGGCAAGTCGCCTTCCATGTGACGGACACAGGCCCCGGCATCCCCGAGTATGCGTTGCCCCGCGTGATGGATCGCTTTTACTCCCTCGAACATCCCGACACAGGCAAAAAAGGTACGGGCCTTGGACTGCCTTTTGTCCGACAAGTCAGCTTCTTGCATGGAGGGGATTTTGCGCTAAGCAACCGCCCTGAAGGGGGCGCACATGCGACGTTGTGGTTGCGCATCACCCGCGTCTCGCGATAACCCCCCTCCCTCTTGCGGGTCGCTTTGCCTTTTTCTATCTTGTGGCGGTTGTCAAAAATATCGTGCGACTTGTTGTTGCGAGAAGGTCGAGGACGGATCATGTATCGTCGATGGATGGGTTGTTTGTTGTTGTTTGTGCTGTTGGTTTCGTGGTTTGGGGGGAGTGGCTGCATCGAAAAGATCCGTCGTGCCTGCGAAACCGACGTGGACTGTGCAGGGTCTGCCCCAAACATCTATTGTGGCATGGACGGCTTTTGCAACGTGCGCCAATGCCCTCCCGGAACAAAACGCCCGTGTTATCAGGGAGAAAAAGGCTGTAAACGCGAGGTCGCAAAGGGAGATTTCTCCTGCCAAGGCTCTTGCAAAGCAGGCATCCAGATCTGCGAAGTCTTTGGTCTGTGGTCCGCTTGCTTGGGTGAACAACTCCCCAGCACCGAGATCTGTGATCTCGCAGACAACGATTGTGACGGCCAAATCGACAACGTCGAAGGGGGGATCGCGGCGTGTCAATGCCTAGACAAAGGCAAAGAGCGACCATGCTTTGCTGGAAATGCCGCATCCTCGGGCGTGGGAGAGTGCCGAGCAGGCGTACAAGCGTGTACCGATCAAAATCGATGGGGGGCTTGCCGCGATCAAGGCCTGCCATCTACCGAGGTCTGCGACGGAAAAGACAACGATTGCAACGGCAAAGTGGACGACACGTCCAACGGCTGTTTGTGTGCCGATGGTGACACCCGCGCTTGTTATACCGGACCCGTCGGCACCTTGGCCAACGGTCGATGCAAAGCAGGCGTCCAATTTTGCAAAAACAACCGATGGGACAGCGCCTGCCTCAACCAAGTCCTACCTCAAAAAGAAGATTGCAACACGCCCTTTGACGAAGATTGCGATGGTGTGGTCAACAACGGGTGTGGTTGCGCCCAAGGCCAGACCGATTGCGCGGGGAAGTGCGTGGATATCGTGTCGGATGGCAAGCATTGTGGTGCTTGTGGAAACGCCTGCGCGGTGGGTGAGATCTGCAAAAGCAGCGTGTGCGCCTGCGCGGATGGGCAAACTTGTTGCAAGCCCGGCGAACAAAAAGACTGCTACAGCGGCCCTTCCAATACCCGCAACATCAGCCCCTGTAAAGTAGGCAAGGCGACCTGCACAACCAACGGTGTCTGGGGTGCTTGCCTTGGCGAAGTCACGCCCCAAACCGAGGTCTGCAACGGTGTGGATGACGATTGCAACGGCCAAGTGGATCAGATCACTCGGCCTTGTGCGCAACAACAAGGCGTTTGTGCAGGAAGCATCGAATCTTGCGTGGGTGGGACGTTTGTGGGATGTGCAGGAACCCCAAGCTTCGGCGCTGTGTACGAAGGCACGGAACGAACCTGCGATGGCCGTGACAACGATTGCGACGGAAAAATCGATAACGCACCCGACGGATCGGATCTGTGCCGCAAGTGCATTCCAACAACACGCCATGATGCTCTTTCTGTTGGTTCGATGGACGCGAATGTTGACGTTCGTTTTGCCTTTCGTTGGGATGGGTTGCAGTTTGCTTCGGTCGATTCGAAGCGTGTACTGCGCTTCTTTTTTCTCGGAAACTCTACCCCCTTCCCGATATTAAGTAATTTGGGCATTTCAGCCACTCCGTTGCTTTCATGGAATCCTGTGGGGGAGGAGATCGCCCTTGCGATGCAAGACGAAAGCATTTTGTTGCTGAGTACGCGCAGTTATCAGACCCTGCTTTTTCTCAAGCAAACTAACCAAAGCTACGCTCACAAAGGAGGCACCGAGCGCTTAGCGTGGTCGCCCGATGGGAAGCTCTTGGCTTCGGCGGGTGGTGCCTCTGACGAATACAAGATCCGCGTGTGGGACGCGAAAACGGGCGTGGAACGGTTCGTGCTTTTTGATGTCGCAACAAAAGCTACAAGCATCAGCGGTCTCGCTTTTGATCGCACAAGCCGACAGCTCCTCTCCACAAGCGTCGACGGTCGTATTCGTGTGTGGGGGATGAGCGACGGCAAACAAAGCCAGTCCACGCTCGTCCCCAAACCCATCCATGCGTTGGCGATTCACCCCACCAAAGACGAGATCGCGATCGCCCGCGAAGCGACAACCCCGAACTCTTCGCAGATCGAGATCTACTCGCTTGGAAAACTGACCGATCCCCCCAAAATCTTACGACACCAAGCCGTCGCAAAGGTCACCCAACTTGCCTACAATCGCGATGGTAGGCTCCTTGCGGCTATCGATGCCTTCCCTTCCGTCAACCTTAGAATCTGGGAAACCAAGGACTACGAGGTTGTCTCGATCCTTTATTCCGATGCCTATGCGTTTTGGCACTTTGCATGGAATCCCACCAAAGATGAATTGATCACAGCCAGCCAAGGGAACCCCTCTTACCTCTACTTTTCTTGCCCCAACCACTGCGATCAATTTGCTCTCAAATCCCAAAATGCCCTCTACACCAACGCCAACCCCGTCAAAGGCTTAGGTATGACCGCCAACCAAGATTTCCTCGTCTGGTGGACTGCCAACGGCGCACTCCATCGCGCTGGTCCCCCTCAAGATCTCGCATCCGTCAACTCCTCGATCACTTCTCGTTCTGACCTATCCGCCTTTTCTGTCTACCTCGGCCTTCAACCGTCCCCCAAAAATAACGGTTCACTTTTGCTCCTCTACGGGACCACCACTTCTCAGGTCGGCTCTCTTCAAAACGCCCAATTTAGCAAGCAACAAGGTTCCTCAACGATCAACTCCCATGTATCCCCGATCACCTCCGTTGCGTGGAGTCCGCATTTGGGGCTTCCTCATCTTTTGTCGGCGGATACTTCGGGGGTGATCAAAGCGTGGAATTATTTTACAACCCAAGATTGGCGTCGCGATCATGAATGGAAGGATCACAAAAGTGCCGTCAACGGATTGGCCTTTTCTCCCGACGGGCACAATTTTGCGTCTGTTAGTGATGACGGCTCCATCCGCATCGGAGATATCGGAAATTTCGCCTTACCGACCATCTCCCTCAATGAAAATGGCAACGGCAAGCCCCACAATGGCGTGGTGAATGCGGTCGCGTGGAGTCGCGACGGAAGTTGGCTCGCGACCGCTGGAACTGATCTAACAACCCACACCATCAAGATCTGGGACGTACGCAACAACTTCACCTATCTGCGAACCCTTCCTGTTGGAGCAGGAGTCAGTCATACCTCGATCATCCGCAGTCTCGCCTTCCATCCCGAAGGTCATCTCCTTGCTTCGGGCGGCGATGACAAAGATATCCGCATCTGGAAAGTCTCTTCGATCGACCCACCGACAGTCCTCGGAAAAAATCAAGGCGGGCACACCGAGGGTGTGAACGCGCTAGTGTGGAGTCCTGATGGAAAGTCCCTCTACTCCGGTGGAGGCGACGGTCGCGTGATCCATTGGGAGTGCCGCTAGGATCGCTCATACGATCTCTGTGCGATCGAAAAACGTAGGGGCAGCCACAGGGGGATGCCCAACCACAGGGCGTCTACCCCATGCTTCCCAACGATCCCGATCGGCCCAGTCCAGCGACAGCCACAGGGGGATGCCCAACCACAGGGCGTCTACAGCGGATCGCACCTACCCTTTGTGTACACTTCTTTCGGAGATCGCTGATTCTGTCGGAGATCACATTGTCAAGCAAAGACCGAGGCTTTGGAGGATGGCGAGCACAGTATCATAAGCGAGGTAGCGTGCTTCGGAGCGGTCGATATCTTGGCCTGTTTTGCGGCAGGGAGCGCCTTCGGGGTGGTAGCCGTGTTTAACGACAAAGGCAAAGGTGAGATCTTGGAGCGGAAAAGGCAGGGGGGAGGGCAGGGCTTGGGTGGCGGGGGCTTCGGTGGGGACGAAGGCACCGACGAAGAGAGAGTCTGCGACGGCTTCATCGGGGTAGTTGTAGCGCCATGAGGAGCGTTGGTGGCAGCCTGTGTCTTTGAGGAAGGCAGCGTGGGAGCCTTTGTGGGTGTGGCGGGTGGCGATGACTTGTTGAAGCAGATGTTTGCGAGCGCGAGCGCTGAGGGCTTCGGCGGTTCCGGTTTTGCCGATGATACGGAGGCCATAAGCTGCGAGGCATCGTCGATTGAGGCGGGCAAACGGCTGTGCGGCTGTACCACGAGCCGTCACAGCAGCAAGGGCTTCGCGTAGCACCGCAGCATCGGGGGCGGAAAGCACACGAACAGGGTCGGTGGGTTTGCGGGCTTGAGGTTGGGGGGGAGGTGTGTTGTGTTGCCAATCGCCAAGCCAGATCTGGGGGGCAGGGAGCCAGCCGCCGTTGGCGACCGCAGCGAGACTTTGGGTGATCACCAACGGGGATATCGTTAAGTTCTGGCCGAAACCGACGTAGGCCATCCCACGCAAAGAAGCCGCAAACGAGCCAAAGGTGGCTTGCGGCGAAGTTTTCTTTTGATAGCGGGGTTCGCGGGCTTGTCGGCTCCATTGTTGCCAAGCCGGATAGGCCGCAGCGAAGGCAAAGCTGCGTCCGATGCCGAAGTGTCCGAGCGGATGTTGTTGGACGATCCGTTCGTGCAAAAGCTGTTGTGCGATCTGCTGTTGCTGCGCGGGTTTGAGATCGGTGGGAGGGCGTTTCCAAGGCCCGTGGCGAGGGGTGTAGAGCAGATCGGTGTAATGGCTGATCTGTTTGGGAGCGTGTTGGTAGGTGTAGCGCATCGAGAAGCCGAACATTGCGGCGGTTTCCCAAAGAGCGTGGTGCTTGGGATCATCAACGTGTTGCGCGATGCTATCGGCAGGAAAGCGAAAGACCTCATAACGGCCCGTTCCGCTGTTTTGGCTTGCATGCCAACGCACCGAAGCAGCGGGCCGATCCAGTTGCTTCTCAGGGATCCCAACCATCGCCAACGCAAGCTTGGCGAAGTAGACGTTGCAAGAGACCGCCAGCGCGGTTTGTAGATCGATATGCCCATGCCCGCCGCGCTTGTGGCAGCGAAAGTGGATCGGTGAATCTCTCCATGCTGTTTGCTTATCCCCGATGCGGCGTTGCAATTGAAACATCATCCCGCCCGCGCATTGGTGCTTTGGAAAGCGAACAGGGCGTCCTTGTTGACGAAGAAAACGAGCGTACGCCGAAGCCGTCACGATCTTGGCTGTCGATCCCGGCGTCAGAGATCCGTAGATCGCACGTTCTGTCAACCAACCACTCCGATCCATCGGGCGGATCCCACGCTGCTCTTCTTCTCTCTCCCATGCAAGGGCCTCTAGCAGCGAAGGGATCAGGGGAGGCTTTTGGGTGCGCCTCGCTGCGGACGGTGGATCGGGCGGTAGCGCACCTTGTCGGTAGGCAAGCAAGGGCCGCGTCAGATCGTGCGCATCAAGGATCTGGCCGTAAAAATAGCGGATGGCCCGTTCGCTTTGATCTTGGAGTGCCTCGGTTTGGGCGGGGGGATTGGGGTCGAGGGCTGGAAAAGTTAAGGCGGTCAGGACTTGCCCTTGTTTGCGTTCAAGCAACAAGATCGCCCCTGCGTGGGGCTTGTCAGGATTGCGGAAAAAACGGCGGCGAAAACGCTGTTGAAAGGCGGCGGAATCAAGGCGAGAAAAATGCTGTAGCCCCACGCGAAAAGCGATCTGTTGCAGATCAGGATCGAGGGTGAGTGCGATCTTGCGCGGCCCATCGTGAACAAGCGCGCCGTTTGCTGATGCGGTTGGGGGCGGAGGGATCTGTGTGCGCAGATCGGCGGGGTGGTTGCGGTACGGCCCACCCACGCTCCCTGCGACCACATGCCCGTACAACGGCCCATGCGGATACACGGGAACGATCCGATCGCCTTGAAAGCGCGAATACGCAACGCTGATCGGTGGCGCAGAAAAGCGGATCTGCCGCTTGCCAAGCAACAAAAGATCCCCATCCCGCAGCGGATAACGCTTTTGCGCCGCAAGATCGTAGTGGTTGCGCTGAACGATCTGGCTTTCTTTGAGCGGCACAAGAAAGTAGCGCTCTATCCCCGATGCGTCCGTTGTTTTCGAGATCACGATGCCGTGATAAGGCGTGTTGTACGAAGTGATCGGTGGCAACAGCGGTTGTCCACTGCGATCCAAGGTCACCGTCGGTTGCCCTGCGCGGCATCGTTGCTTGCGCAATGCCTCCCGCAACAAGGCTCCACAAGGGATTACCAACATCGCATCTTGCGCAAACAGCGTCGTACTTTCCCAACATCCCGGGCGATGCACCCAACGCTTGCCTTGGCGTACGCTCTGGTTTCCACAATGCGGGCGCGTCTGCACTTGGGCGCGGTTGGCTTCGAGGATCAGGCGGGCCAATGCCTCCTCCTCGCTCGGGGCCGCCAGTTGCCGCGCAATCGCCTGTAGCGGCCACCATGTGCTGCTGCGTTGACGCCCGGGTTCTCGTTGCCACCAACGCCCCGTGACGCGATACAAAAACCTCGAAGGCTCCGAACCTTCCGAAGGTTGAGTCGAAGTGTTGGCGGAAGGCTTCGATGGGTCGGATGTTGTAGAAGGCTTCGATGGGTCGGATGTTGTAGAAGGCTTCGATGGATCAGATGTTGTGGAAGGGGTAGAGGGTTGTTCTTGGAGGGCGTCGGCGGTGGCAAAGAAGGGGTCGGGGCTTTGGAGCCATTGGTCGTTGTGCCAGATCAGGGCGCGGCCATTTGCTACCGCCAACACTTCGGACAGACGGCGTTTTTTTGCTTCTTTGGGCAGGATATCCAAGGCGATCACTTCGGTTTGTTCGTTGTGCAGGTACAAGATGCGCGGGGGCGAAGTGAGGGGTTCGGGGAGGACTTCGATCAAAAAAGGGCGTGGAGTACGGCGGGCGGTGAGCGTGGTTTGCAGCCGAAGATCGGGCTGTGTGGAGCGCCGTTGTTGTCGTGGAGAAAGCAGGTTGCGGCGCGGAGATTGGAGCATGATGCTCCCGATGCCAAGGCCCAACAGTTCGCTTTTTTGTGTATCGTTGCGGCGCTGGAGACGAAACAAGGCGCGTGCGCGAGTCTTATCCCCTCGTGCAAGAGCTTGGTTGACCATCGCAAGGCGATTGCGGAGAAAGGGATCTTCTTGCAGCGGGGAAAACAACCGCCGTTGTTGATCTTGGAGCGCACCCGCAAGCCAAGTATCCAAGGGTGCAGGTGCAAAGGGCGGATGTTCTAGGCGTTTTCGCAAGTCATCGCCTTCGAGATAATGCAATGCGCCTGACAGAACCATCCGATGTACGACTTCTTCCAAGTCGCGGGTGCGCGTCGCGTCAGGCAAGATATCCCGAAAGTATAGATCTGCTCGTCCCACCAAAAAGCCCCGCTGACGGGCCAATCGTAGCCCTTCGATCGAAAGGACACGGATGCTTGTTCCTTCACCAAGCGCAGGATGAAGCCACAGATCGATCCCTTCATTCGGTTGCAAGGCGCGCTGCCATCGGAACGTCACCGCACGATGCGGAAACCTCGGACTATGCAAACGAAACAACATCCCTGCCGCGATCGTTCGGGCGCTTTTGTCGCATGGCTTTGCCTCTTGCGTTGCGCCTTCGACGGTGGCTTGTGTGGCGGTTTCCTCGGCATCTTTGGGGGGATCTTGCGGAGTGAGGGTATCTTCGGAGGGCGCTGTGTGTGGAGGAAGCGATAGGCACGTCCCTTCGGGGCGGAGGCGCATCTCATTTCCTTGAAGGCGCAAGGTCGCGCTGTGCAAGGGCAGCATCGCCCCCCCCATCACGATCGCATTGTCTGCGCTGTATCCGAGGCTGCGGCCTTTGCGCCATGCCGCTTCGGAAAAACGCCAGCCCACGCGATACAACGCGATGCGTTCGTGATCTTGGAGGCATGCCCACAAGATCATCCCGTCGCCTGTGTAAAAGTACGTTGCATCCGCCTCGGGCGGCGCATCACAAGGCGGAAGAAAAAGCTCTGTTAGCGGTGTTTGCGCTCCAAACAGCGGCACGCCTTCTTGCCCACGATAGGCTCGCACCCCTTGCCCCGGCCTCGACAACACCACCTGCGCAGGATCGGTCTGCGGTTGAAGGATGAAATAACGCCGATCTTGCCCAAACCAAGGCTGTGTTCGCAATGCAGAGGGCAAGGGCGCATCCAAGATCACCATCCCATAAGGTGAATCGGCCATCTCCGTGGTCTTCCATAACACCCACGCCGCCCAACCCCCCACACACAACACAAATATCGGCAAGAACCACCAGCGCAGACCTCCCCAACGCACATCCACAGGCTCCCCTTCTTTTGGCGCTGCCGATGTCCTTCGCTGCTTTCGGCGTTGGAGGATCTCCCACCAACGTGATATCTCTCGCTGCAAACCCATCCTTTCCCTCCACGTTCTTCATCCGAACACTGCTGTCCTTATTCCGCGATGATCAATGTTTCTTTGCTGTCCTTTTTGGTGGATAAAACATATTTGTAATCGACTTCTTGGATGCTCACTTTTTTGCCCAAGCGCAACAGCATCTTTTTTAATTCCTCGATGCTCGGGATGCCGTCTCGCCGATAAGATACCGCGATCTTCGAGCCTTGAAACCTTTCGAACATCCCGCCAAACGCACCCGCGATTTTTTCTTTGCTAGGATAGGACTTACGCAGTTGTAGAGGGTGGGATGCTGGGTCGGTGGGCTTTTCTAGGGTGGTCTTGTGTTGTATGGGTTTGGTTGTAGGATGGCGCGATTCTAGGCGTAGCGTAGAGAGTAGAGGTAAGGAGGCTGCATGATGCGTTGGGTGGCTTTGGTGGTTTGGTTTGGGTTATTGGGTGTAGGTATGGTGTCGTGTGGAGGGGGAGCGGAGTGCATCAATAACATCCAATTGAGCGAGTACAACACAAGCGGGCTTCAATGCAGCAAAACGTGTGATTGCAGCAATCTTCGGTACGAAGGTTCTTGTGTGGCCGGTGTTTGTGTGTCTTTTGCGCGGGCAGCGGCCCAACGGCAAGGAGAGGTTCGTTCATGCAAGCTGCAACAAAAAGTGGGTTCCTGCGACTCGGGCAGGCAAGAAGCCCAACCCGTGCCACTCAAGGAGCTTTTGTGGGGTGATTGCATCCCCCCCGTTCCTACCGCCGAAAACACGCTTGCAGCTTGCAGCGATAGCCAAGACAACGATTGCGATGGACTCACCGACCGAGATGATCCCGATTGTGCGGTGTTTTGCAACGCAAAGGATACCGAGAGTTGTTATACAGGAGCGCTCAGCACCCTCAACGTGGGGGAGTGTCGCTCGGGAAAGATGGAGTGCCAAGCCGACGGAAAATGGGGGGATTGCACCAACGAGGTCTTGCCGAAGAGCGAGATCTGCGACGGCAAAGACAACGATTGCAACGGCCAGATCGACGATGCTTGCGGTTGCACCAAAGACACGGACTGCCCAAACGAAGCGCGTTGTGAGGCAGGAAGCTGCAAGGTTCCGCCATGCGCAGCGCCCAGCGCCCGTTGTGGCAAAGAGTGCGTCGATGTGTTGAGCAACGCCCAACATTGCGGACGCTGTAACCGCGCTTGTACGGGAGACAACACTTGCCGGGATGGCGAATGTCGCTGTTCCAACGGACTCACCGAATGCATGGGAACCTGCGTCGATACCACGCAAAACAACAACCATTGCGGCGTTTGCAACAACGCTTGTGGAGATCGCAAGGCTTGTCAACAAAGCAAGTGCGTGTGTCGCCCTTCGTTTGTGGATTGTGGCGGAACGTGCGCGGATCTTTCCTCCGACGACGCTCACTGCGGAAATTGCGGCAAACCTTGTGATTACAAGGACTCTTGCAAAGGCGGAAAGTGCGAATGCAACACCGCCAAATACGCGATGTGTCATGGTGTCTGCACCGATTTTGCGACGGATGATAAGCATTGTGGCGGATGTGACCGACCTTGCGATACCAAGACGGAGTCTTGCCAAAACAAACAATGCACTTGCAAAGCACCGTTGTTGCGGTGCAGCGGGGGGTGTGTCGATACGCAATCCAACGCAACCCATTGCGGAGGATGTGGAAAGGCGTGTGGGGTGGGTGAGTTTTGCCAAAGCGGAGCCTGCGTTTCGGCTTTTGCGGTGGCTGCGGGACTCGATCAGACTTGTGCGATTACGCCGTGTGGGGCGCTCAAGTGTTGGGGAGCCTCTGGCCAAGGCCAACACGGATATGACTTTGTGTCGAACCGTTATGCACCCGGCCTTGCCGCTGTCGAAGTAGACGGGACGCAGGAGTCTCGGATGCGATCGGTTGCTTTGGGAGAGTGGCACATCTGCACGATCTCGTTGGATGAAAAACTTCGCTGTTGGGGACTCAACCGAGAGGGGCAGCTTGGGTACGGAGACACCAAAGCCCGCACCAAACCAGAGTTTTTGGAGATCGCGTTGGGGGTTGGGCGCGTTGCGAAACAAGTCGTGGTGGGGGCTTGGCATACATGCGCGTTATTGGATGACAAAAGCGCCAAGTGTTGGGGAAAAAATGATCGTGGACAGTTAGGCTACGGCGATGGAATCGCACGACAAACCGCTGATAGCAAGTCGATTGATGTTGGTTCTGGCCGAAACATCCGATGGATCGGTGCAGGAGATGCTTTCAACTGTGCGTTGCTCGATAACGATACGGTCAAGTGTTGGGGAGACAATGCCTTTGGGCAACTTGGCTATGGCGACAAGAACCCGCGAAACGCCCCGCCGCAGCAGACCGTCAACTTTGGAGCAGGTCGTGTTGCCAAAGCGCTTGCACTCGGCCCCGCTTCTGCCTGTGCGTTGCTTGATAACGATGCGGTCAAATGTTGGGGAAAAAATGATGTCGGTCAGCTTGGATACGGCGATACGATCAGCCGTGAGGCCCCACCCACCGAGGTATTGGACTTTGGCGCAGGGCGTCGGGCCAAGGCCGTATTCATGGGGATGGGGTCTTCGACTTGCGCGATCCTCGACAACAACGCAGCGACTTGTTGGGGCGACAACTCGCAAGGTCAGCTTGGCGACGGAAAGAGCGGCGCAGGCAACGGCCAAACCAAGCCACCCACCACGCCGATTGATCTGGGTCTTGGTCGCACCGCCAAGGCGTTGAGCCTCGGAATATCCCATACTTGCGCGATCCTCGACAATGACACGATCAAATGTTGGGGAAAAAACAATGTCGGTCAAGCGAGCGACGAGATGGAGAATCCCCTTCTTTGCCCAAGCAAAGAGGTGTTTTTGGGGCAAGCCATGTGTGGTGGTGTTTGTGCGGATCTTTACAAATCCCCGCATTGTGGGTCTTGCAACACCTCCTGCACAGGGGCAGATGTCTGTGCTTCGGGCCGTTGTTCTTCCCCCGTCACAGCGGTGTCCTGCGGAGTGACCCACACTTGTTCTCTGCAAAGCAACACAGATCTCAAGTGCTGGGGGGAAAACGGCTTCGCTCAACTCGGATACAGCGACAAGATCGCACGTGGTTCTCCTCGATCCCCTGTTGCTTTTGGAGGAGGGCGCTTTGCAAAGGCCATCGCCACAGGTTCTAACCATGTTTGCGCTCTTTTGGACGACCAGACACTCCGATGTTGGGGGAAGAATGATCTCGGTCAACTTGGTTACGGCGACAAAACAAATCGCTCTCTCTCCGAGACGACGACGATCAATCTGGGGGCAGGGCGCACCACCAAAGCGGTCGCAGCAAGCGGCAACACCACTTGCGCGCTGCTCGACAACGACACCGCCAAGTGTTGGGGGCAAAACAATTATGGCTTGCTTGGATATGGCGGCATTGCGGATCGCCAAGCCCCCGACGCCAACCCGATCAATCTTGGGGTCGGTCGCACCGCCAAAGCCCTATCGGTCGGTTTTTTCCATACCTGCGCGCTGCTCGACAACGACACCGTCAAATGTTGGGGATACAACGCGGTCGGTCAACTCGGATACGGCGATACTATCGATCGCAACGCTCCCGACGCCAACCCGATCAACCTTGGGGTCGGTCGCACAGCCAAGGCCATCGCCGTTGCAGGCAGGCACACCTGCGCGCTGCTTGACAACAACACGGTCAAATGTTGGGGCGACAACCAAACAGGGCAGCTTGGTTACGGTGATCGAACGCTGCGCCTCGCACCGGATGCCAACGCCATCGATCTCGGCGCGGGCCGCACAGCCAAGATGATCGCTGCCGATTCGAACCAAAGCCAAACCTGCGCCATCCTCGATGACAACAGCCTGAAATGTTGGAAAAGCACCACACCCCAAACCGTTGACGTCGGCGCAGGCCGTTCGGCCAAGGAGATCCGCCTCGGAACAGGCGCGATCTGTGCCATCCTTGACGACGGCACGCTCAAGTGTTGGGGGAACAATTCTTTTGGTCTGCTTGGCTACGATGA
The DNA here is from genome assembly GCA_963169055.1 of Myxococcota bacterium. GTDB lineage: Bacteria > Myxococcota_C > UBA6777 > UBA6777 > UBA6777 > JAKLKB01. The sequence goes on along the minus strand of CAUJFU010000382.1, from coordinate 5,070 downwards.
CCAAGTACCCCGCACACTCCCAGATCTCTATCCTGTTCGATATCGCTAGGGATTTTGATCGAAGTTGTATTGGAGAAGGGCGGGGATTTGGCGGTAGTGTTCTTGGAGGGAGCGGACGCTGAGTTGTTTGGCGCGGAGGGCTTGGATACCTTGGACGGCGGCTTGTCCTGCGCTGAGGGTGGTGAGCAGAGGGATCCCATAACGCACAGCGGTGGTGCGGATCTGTGCGCCTTCTTCGTAAGCGACTTGTCCGAGCGGAGTGTTGAGGATCATGGCGACTTTGCCGGCCTTGATCAGTTCGACGATGTGGGGGCTACCTTGACGGACTTTGTTGATGCGTTCGACAGGTAAGTTGTTTCGCTCGAAGTATTCGGCGGTTCCGCGTGTTGCGAGGATCGGAAAACCCATGCGGTGAAGATCTCGGGCGATCTTGAGGGCAGCGGATTTGTCGTAGTCGTTGACGCTGACAAAGACGCTGCCTTTGGCGGGTAGGGGATCACCTGCGGCAGCTTGGGCCTTTGCAAAGGCATGTCCAAAGGAATCGGCAAAGCCCATGACTTCGCCCGTACTGCGCATCTCGGGGCCGAGGCGAGCATCCACGCCTTCAAACTTTTTGAAGGGCAGGACAGCTTCTTTGACAAAGAATCCGCGCATGGCGGGTTCTTCAGAGAGATTCATCTGACGCAAGGTGCGGTCGAGCATGGTGTAGGTGGCAATTCGGGCAAAGGGAACCCCTTTGGCTTTGCTCACAAAGGGGATGGTGCGGCTTGCGCGGGGGTTCACTTCGAGCACATAGACGCGATCTTCTTTGATGGCGTATTGGATATTCATCAAGCCGATCACGCCGAGGGAACGTCCCAAAAGCTCGGTGTATTCTTGGATATAGGCGAGATGATAGGCGGAGATCTTGAAGGGCGGAAGAACACAAGCAGAGTCGCCGCTGTGGATGCCGGCTTCTTCGATATGCTGCATCACACCGCAGATCACGACTTGTTCGCCATCGCAAAGCGCGTCCACATCGACTTCAAAAGAATCTTCGAGGTAATGATCGATCAACAAGGTTTGGTTGGGGGAGGCTGCAAGGGCGGTTGCAACGTAGCCATCGAGCGTGCTTTCGTCATAGACGATCACCATCGCACGCCCACCAAGGACATAAGAAGGCCGCACCAACACAGGATAACCGACCGAACGGGCGATCACATGGGCATCTTCGCGAGACTTGGCGATCCCGAATGCGGGGCTTGGGATATCGAGTTCTCGCAAGAGATCGCCAAAACGCCCGCGATCTTCGGCTCGATCGATGGTGTCGGGAGACGAACCAAGGATGGGGACGCCGTTGGCATGGAGATCATGGATCAAGTTGAGAGGAGTTTGCCCACCAAATTGGGCGATTACGCCTTTGAGGGGTTGTTCGCGCTCTACGATGTTGAGGACGTGTTCGACCGTCAACGGCTCAAAGTACAATCGATCCGAAGTGTCGTAATCGGTGCTGACGGTTTCGGGATTGCAGTTGATCATCACAGCCTCGTATCCGCGCTTTCGGACGGCTTGGACTGCGTGAACACAGCAATAATCAAACTCGATCCCTTGACCAATGCGGTTGGGACCGCCACCAAGGATGATCACTTTTTCGCGGCTGGAGGGCGGGGCTTCGCTTTCCGTTTCGTAAGAACTGTACAGATAAGGCGTGTGGGCCGCAAACTCCGCTGCGCAAGTATCCACCATCTGATACGTCGGCTGAATACCCTGTTGTTTGCGCATCTGACGGATCTTCCCGATGGCTTGGGCGCTTGGGAGGTGCTTCTTTTCCATGACGCGGGCCAAGCGTTCTTCGACGGGGATCGGACGGGGCGGCCAGACGGGCTGCATCAACAGCCACGCGATATGCTCGTCGCCAAACCCACTTTGTTTGAGCCGGTGAAGCAAGGCGGGAGGGAGTTCTTCGACGCCGCGATAAGCCGCTGTTTCGGACTCCAGCGCCACGATCTGCTCGAACTGCACCAAAAACCACGGGTCGATGTGCGTCACGCGATTGATCTCTTCGACCGAATAACCCGCACGAAAAGCCTCCCAAAGCGTCCACATCCGCTCGGCACGACCTTTGGCAAGACTTTCGATCCGCCCGTCCCATAGGGCATTTTCAGGGGTTGGGAAGGGGGCGCGAGACAACTCCAACGACTGTAAGCCTTTGAGGAAGGACTCTTTGAAGGTGCGACCGATGGACATCGCCTCTCCAACAGATTTCATCTGCGTTCCAAGCGTGGGATCGACGCCCGGGAATTTCTCAAAGGCCCATCGCGGCAGCTTGGTGACGACGTAATCAATGCTTGGCTCGAAGGAAGCAACGGTGGTTTGGGTGATATCGTTTTTGATCTCGTCGAGAGTGTAGCCCACAGCGAGCAGCGCGGCGATCTTGGCGATCGGAAAGCCCGTCGCTTTGCTTGCGAGGGCGCTCGAACGGCTGACTCGCGGATTCATCTCAATGACGATCACGCGGCCCGTCTGTGGATCGACCGCGAATTGGACGTTGGAACCGCCCGTCTCTACGCCGATCGCGTGCATCACCACACGGGCCTGATCGCGCATCATCTGAAACTCTCGATCCGTTAGCGTCATCGACGGAGCCACGGTGACGGAGTCTCCTGTGTGGATGCCCATCGGATCGATGTTTTCGATGGTACACACCACCACAAAGTTGTTGGCGCGGTCCCGCATCACCTCCAACTCGTACTCTTTCCAACCAAGGATGCTTTCTTCGACAAGGACACTATGCGTCGGACTTTCTCGCAAACCAAAGGCAAGGCGTTCTGCAAACTCTTCTTCGTGATACACGATCCCGCCGCCACTTCCGCCCAGTGTAAACGAAGGCCGCAACAACAGCGGAAAACTCCCGATCTCTCGGGCGATCTCGATACCTTCTTCGACGCTGTTCGCCATCCGACCGCGTGGAACCGAAAGCCCCACCTCAAGCATCTTTTCCTGAAACAGCTTGCGATCTTCGGCCAAGCGTACGGCTTGCACCGAAGCACCGAGCATCTGCACACCGTATTTTTCGAGGATACCGACTTCTGCAAGCTTCATCGACGCATTGAGTCCTGTCTGCCCTCCCACCGTCGGAAGCAGCGCATCAGGACGTTCTTTGGCGATGATCATCTCCAAGATCTCCGTCGTGATCGGCTCGATGTAGGTGGCATCCACAAGTTCGGGATCGGTCATGATCGTAGCAGGATTGCTGTTGACGAGGACCACTTCGTAGCCTTCGCGCTTGAGGGCTTTGGCGGCTTGGGTTCCGCTGTAATCAAACTCGGCTGCTTGGCCGATCACGATCGGGCCTGCGCCAATCAAAAGGATCTTATGGATATCGGTTCGTTTGGGCATCTTCTCGCTCCCGTGGGGCCAACGCATCGGTTTGCCCGAAAAATCTTGCTTGAACAACGTTGCTTCTTTATCTGCAAAAGAACCGATGTTCTAGGCCGTTTGGCGTGTCTTTTTGTGTCGGAGCATCATCTGGATAAATTGGCGAAACAGCGGATCGGCGTCATGCGGACCGGGAGCGGCTTCGGGATGGTATTGGATGCCCATGATACAACGCTGCTGATCGCGGATACCTGCGCAGGATTGGTCGTGAAGATGGACGTACAGCAGTTCTACCTCTTTGGGCAAACTGGCCGTGTCGATCGCGTAGTTGTGGTTTTGTGCGCTGATCTCGACCCGTCCTTCGGGCAGATACTTCACGGGGTGATTGCCGCCGTGATGCCCGAACTTTAGCTTGTACGAACGTGCCCCCATCGCCAACGAGACAAGCTGATGCCCCATACAGATCCCTAAAATCGGGACTTTTCCAATCAGTTCTCGGATCGTATCGACCGCGTACGTCACCGCCGCTGGATCGCCCGGGCCGTTGCTCAACAAGATCCCATCAGGTTGATAGCTCAAGATCGCTTCCGCCGTTGCTTGCGCGGGAACTACCGTGATCCGACAATTCCATGCCGCGACCCGACGAAGAATATTGCGCTTGACACCAAAATCCATCACCACCACATGCAGCGCAGGACGATCTTCTCGACTGTCCCACTCGGGCGAACCAAAGTATTGCGTAAACTCCCACGTCTTTTGTGTTCGATCTTCCCATACATAGGGGGTTTTGCAGGTCACTTGCGAAACAAGATCCTTGCCGTCTGTTCCTTTGACTTGGCGCGCACGCTCCACAAGGGCCGCGTCTGCTTGTGTTTCGTCGGTGGTCAGCAGACCGCACAACGAACCGCGTTCACGCAAACGCCGTGTGATGGCGCGAGTGTCCACTCCCGTAATCCCGATCACCCCCCGCGCCTTTAACCAGTCCGAGAGATCCGAAGAGGACCGCCAGTTGGACGTGCTTGGACTCAACTCACGCACCACAAACCCTTCGAGGTATGTGCGCCCTGCTTCGTTGTCTTCTTCGTTCATCCCTGTGTTTCCGATCTGTGGGGCTGTCATCAACACGATCTGTCCCGCATAACTCGGATCCGTCAAGATCTCCTGATACCCCGTCAAACTGGTGTTAAAGACCACCTCTCCTTCTTGGGTTCCTTCGGCTCCAAACCCCCAACCCCGCCAGACGCTACCATCTTCCAAGACCAAACGTGCGACCTTCCTTTGTTGCGCCATCGTGATCCCTCCCTTGAAAGTTCGATCCTTGCGCTTTTTCTTCATGCGGCGCGGAGATACCCCCTTTTTTTTTTCCTGTCAAGGCATCGTGAGGCTTGCGTTCTCGGGTGAGGTGTGCTTAGCCTTGGAGCCTGTTCTTTGAAAAGTGAAGAAGTTGAGACCCACCCCCTCGGTAGGCTTCCTGACAACGTGTGACTGCTTCGGCAGTCGGTTGTTCCCTCACGGGTTTCTCCGTTGATGTCTGTGTGATACGCAGAAGCAGGAGACAGGTTTCCAATGAGTGCATACATGGCTGCGGATCGTGCGCACGTCGCCCAAGAACATCTCCGCGCTGTACTTCGCCAACGCCGCATCCACGACCTCGCAGCGAAGCGAAAACAACGCGGTGCAACGGGTACTTAGCAGAGCCAGCAGCACCCACCG
>CAUJFU010000381.1 GCA_963169055.1 Myxococcota bacterium | reverse complement strand
GCCTGACGATCTCTCCTGCGTGGGAGAAAGAAGACTTTCACCGCCAACACATCGCGATCATCCAAGATATCACCCAAAGCAAGAAAGCCCGCGAAGAACTTCACCAAAAAAGTACGCTGCTGAAAAATATCCTCGATTCTTCGGAAGATTTGATCTTTGTGAAGGATTGCAATCTGCTCAACGTGCTTTCTAACCGCAGTTTTGCGGCAACCATCGGAAAAGAACCCGAAGAGATCGGTGGGATGACAGACGAAGAAGCGGGATGGGATGCCCAGTTTATTGCAGGCGATCCTGCGCTCGGCATCCGAGGCTACGTGCAAGACGATCGAGAAGCGCTGTCAGGAAAACGCGTCCACAACCCCTATGATCCCGCACCTGTGCGCGGAAAGATACGGATATTTGATACCAAAAAATTTCCCCTACTCAACGAAGAAAACGAGATCGTCGGTGTATTGGGGATCTCGCGTGATGTGACGGAGCGGCACGAAGACGAAAAACGGCGATTGGAGTTAGAGCGACAAGTGCAACATGCGCAAAAACTCGAAAGCCTCGGCATCTTGGCGGGGGGGATCGCGCATGACTTTAATAACCTACTGACGGGCATTTTGGGATATTCGGATCTTGCGCTGAGTGTGATGATGCCGGGAACATCGGTGTATGGATATATCGAAGAAGTTGTGAAGGGAGCCCGTCAAGCGGCAGCATTGACACAGCAGATGCTTGCGTATTCAGGCAAGGGCCGTTTCGTGGTCAAGGCGATGGATCTGGCCAAACTGATCGAAGAGATGGGGCGTTTGTTGGAGATCTCGATCTCCAAGAAGTGCATCTTGCGCTACGAGTTTATCCCGGGCCTTCCATTGATCGAGGCGGATGCTTCGCAGGTTCGGCAGATCGTGATGAACCTTGTGATCAACGCCTCGGAAGCCATCGGCGATCGCAGCGGGGTGATTGCGGTCAGTACGGGTATAATGTTTTGCGACAAGGCTTATTTTGCAGAGACTTATCTCGACGAAAATCTGGCGGAGGGGTTGTATGTCTATCTCGAAGTCTCGGACAACGGATGCGGCATGTCCCCCGAAACACAAGCCAAGATCTTCGATCCCTTCTTTACAACCAAGTTCACAGGGCGCGGGCTTGGTCTTGCCGCAGTCTTGGGCATCGTGCGTGGTCATCGTGGAGCGGTGAAGGTGTACAGCGAGTTGGGCAGAGGTACCACCATGAAAGTTCTGTTTCCGGCCTCGCACCAACAAGGAGCGGATGCACACATCGCCCCTGTGTCGCCCGTGGGATGGCGGACTTCGGGACTGGCTTTGGTTGTGGACGACGAAGAATCTGTGCGGGCGTTGGCGCGTGTGATGCTCGAAAAAATGGGATTTTCGGTGATATCTGCCGCAGATGGTCGGGAAGCTGTCGAGCTCTTCCGTCAAAAAGCCGATCAGATCGACCTTGTTTTGTTGGATATGACGATGCCTCATCTCAACGGCGAAGAAACTTTTCGGGAGATGCGGCGTATCCGTAGCGGTGTGTGTACAATCCTTTCTAGCGGATACAACGAGCAATCCGCAACCAATCGTTTCGCTGGAAAGGGCCTCGCAGGGTTTATCCAAAAGCCGTATCGCTACGAAGGGCTGCGCGATGTCATCCAAAAGGCGATCGAGGCGCGGGCGCTGCCAACCGAACCCATTTGAAACAGCCAAGACATCGGCGTATCGGTCTGTTTGGCGGGGGGATCATTTTTTGAAATCAGGGAAGGTAAAGCTGCCGATGGCACGTTTGAGAGAGAGAGTGGCGACTTCGAGGCTGAGGGTTTCGCGTAGGAGATTGATGCGTGCGGAGTTGAGGGTGTTGTTGGCGTCGGAGACTTCGAGGGGGGTGGCGACGCCTGTTTTGTATCGTTCTTCCGTGAGGTTGTAGCTGCGTTCGGCCAACACAACTTGTTGTCGTGCGGTTTCGATGGAGGCTTGGGCATTTTTGACGGCGAGTAGGGAGGTGGAGACTTCGTTTTCGACTTGACGGTGGGTTTTGGCGAGATTGAGCCGGGCTTCGCGCAGTTTGGATTCGTTTTCTTGGAGGGCTGCGTAGCGAGCGCCTCCTTCGTACAGGTTGAGGCTCGCGGACAAGGTGATGGACCACGTCGCATTTTGATCCGTTCCAAATGAACGGAAGTTCCCGACACGCAGAGAGGTTGCAAGGGCGATGGTGGGGATGTAGCGCAACCACACTTCGGTGACGTTTTTTTCGGCGACTTGGACGGCAAAACGGGCGGCTTTGACTTCTTCGCGGAGTTGTTTGGCTTGGCTCATCCATGTATCGAGTCCGTCGGCCATATCGGGCGGTGGTGCGGGGCGTTTGGGGCGGAAGCGCATATCGCGTTGGTTGAGCAACAAGGCGAGCGCCAATTTGGTATTGCGCAATCCTGTTTCGGATTGGATCAGTTGTTGTTGTGCGCTGACTACATCCAGCTCCGCACGGGTGACGGTGAGGGATGGCGTCACTCCTGCCTGATAGCGGGCTTGGGCGATCTGCAAGCGTTCTTCGGCGTTTTGGAGCGTCTGCCGTGCGATATCGACCAAACCATCGGTCAATAGGACGCTATAGTAAGCGCGTGTCGCTGCAAACATGATCTCTCGGCGTGCTTGTTTGAGGCTCTCCGCGATCTGATCCACCGATAGATAGGCTGCTTGCAAGATCGGAATGGCGCGGAGGTTAAAGAATTGCCAGTTCATTTGGAGTTGGAAGATCAATTGGTCGATGGGGGTGATGATGGTGGGTGGGGCGTTGGCCATCTCTTCGAGTTGCTTTTTGGTTTCGGCTGGGATAGGAAAGCCATCGAAGAGCTTGAGCAGCGGCCCAAACGAAGCTCCTGAAGAGAACGCGGCTTCGACTTGGTTGCGTGTATAGATGCCTTGGGCGGAGACTTGGGGCTTCAAGATCGCCCATGTTTTGTAGCGGATCAGTTCGGCTTGCACCATCCGTTCGCGCAAGATCTTGAGATCCAAGTTGTCTTTGCGAACCATCTCGTACACTTTGGTGAGATCAAGTTCGGGATCGTTGGTGTCGGTGCGTGGGCGTAAGGGCGGCTTTTTGATCGCCGTGAGCTCTTTCGGGACGGGGGGGGTCGTGGGTGCTTGTGCCAAGATCGCAGGAGTCGGCTTAATTTGAAAGCGGCGTGTTCGGCCTGTTTTGGGCGTCTGTGTGGGCTTTTTGAGGATCAACGCCAAGCGCCGACGAAGTTGGCGTTTGGACCATCGTGCTTTGCTCTGGGTGCGATCTTGCATGACGCGGCGTTTGTTGTATCGCTGTTGCTTCGCTCGGGTGGTTCGCTTCTTTCGATGGATCGTGCGCTTTGCTTGCTTTGCAAATCTCGTCTGTGCTCGGTCTTTTGGCGATCTTGCTGTGCCGTCTTCCGCCATCGCTGGGCGTCCCCACAAGATGCCCGCTACAAAAAACATCCACAAAAACAACCTCATCCGCTTCATCCACATTCTCCACAGTGATCCAACCCACATCGCTCTTGACACGCTCGCCGCATCGTTTTCGGTCGGTGGACTCAAAAAAACGTGTGCAACATTAATCCCCTCCCCCCCGCCTGTCAAGCGCAGGAAAACGATCCTATCAGCGACGATCTTCTTGGATGGATGGGCTTCTCGAAAAGGTGCGCATCCCATCGTCCAAGATGCGGAACACTCTATTGTTCGCACTCGTCCAAGCGAGAGCGTCGTTGGTTTGAAAAACAGTGCTCGTTTCGCCGATACGGGGTCAAGGGGCGACCGTCCCTTGTGGGGTTTGGGGTGAAACCCCACGAAAACGACCCAACTGCGTAAGTCCTATACTGATCAAGAAAACGAAGACGGCGGTTTGGAAGAGAGGATTTGGGGAGGCAGAAGGGGCGAAGGTGTAAAAAGGGCGGAAGATGGGGAGGGAAAGATGGGCTGTCGGGGAGTGGATTAGGGGGCTGTTTGGCAGAAGCCGTCGCTGCCGCATTTTATGCCCGAGGGGCAGTCGCAGTCAGCTTTGCAAGCGAGTTTGGGTTCATTTTTGGGGGCTTCTTTGCAGACCGAGTCTTGTCCGCAAACTTGGCCGGTGGGGCATTCGCAGCTTGCGCGGCAAGATTTGACACAAGCATTTTGGCGGCAAACTTCACCCGATTGGCAACCTGCATCTGAGCTACAGCCCGATTTGCAGGACTTGGTGGTGGCATCGCAGTATTTACCGGCTCCGCAAACAGCATCGGAGGTGCAACCTTCTTTGCAGGTTTTGGTGGTGGCATCGCAGTACTTGCCGGCTCCGCAAGCAGCGTCAGAGGTACAGCCTGCTTTACAAGTTCCAGCGTCGCAGTATTGTCCGGCTCCGCAAGCAGCGTCAGAGGTACAAGGGGCGGTTTTGCACTGTGTATTTTCGCAGACTTGGCTCGAACCACAGTCTTCGTTGCGACGGCAGCCCGTTTTGCAAGTTCCGGCTTCGCAGATCTTGCCGGTACCGCAGTCGGCATCGCGGGTACATTGAGTGGCGGCGCATTTTCCGTTGGTGCAGGCTTGACCACGAGGACAATCGTTGGTGCTATTGCAACCATCGACGCATTGGCTAGAAACACAGATCTGTCCGAGTTTGCATTCTTTATCGCTTGCACAAGAGGGGAGGCGCTCTTTGCACACGCCGCTGGCACAGATTTTTCCGTTGGCACAATCGGCATCACGGCGGCAACCTTCGGCACAAGGAGTTCCGGCGGTTTTGCAGATCGTTCCGAGTTTGCAGTCTGCGTCGGTTTTGCAAGCGTCGGTTTTGCAGCCGCCTTGGATACAGAGTTGGCCGTTGCTGCAATCGTTGTCAGTGTTGCATCCTTGGCGGCACTGATTTTGGCTACAGACTTGGCCGCGAGGGCATTCGGCATCGGCGCGGCAACCTTCGGCGCAAGTACCCGAGAGGCAGATCTTGCCTGTGGTGCAATCTTTATCCGCAGAACATTGGGTTTTGGGCGGATCGGTTGGGGTGGGTTTGGTTCCACCGTTGGGGTAGCAGACACCGTCGCGGCAATCGCAGGGGCGATCCAAGCTGCAATCC
>CAUJFU010000380.1 GCA_963169055.1 Myxococcota bacterium | reverse complement strand
ATCATCATCCGCTTGAGATCGAGCGCATCACGGACGTGGGTGTTCCCCTCCGTCACTTGGCCCGGAGTGTACAAGATGGTGTCGTGCATCTCGTACACAGGATAAAGCTTCTCAAGCGGTTGCCCTTTTTGAAAGGGTTTTTCGAGCTTATCAAGCAGGTTTCGTAGAAATTTCATGATCAGCCTTCCTGCCAAATCTCGGTAAGAACTTTCCGTAGGGCTTTGCCGTACTCTTCTTTCCCGGGGCTAACGAAAGAACAAAGCGCGAGATCTTCTTCGGTCAACTCAAGACAACCCAATTGCTCGGCGCGTTCGAGGTCATTCATCACCAACGAGCGCAGCAAAAAGGTGGGCAGGATATCGAGCGGCATCACGCGCTCGTACATCCCGATCGGAACCATCGCACGATGCGAGCCGTTGGTCGTGGTTGTAAAGTCGTATTCTTTGGGTTCAAGAGCAGGAACCCATTTCGCCAAATAAGCTCGAACCGTCGAGAACTTGTCGCCACCGGGACGCAGCCAGCCAAGCAACACACGCTCGCGGTCTTCGGGCAAACACGAGATCTGCCGATGATAACGCCCCAGATAGCCCGTGATCGCATCGTTGGCTTTTTGGCCGTACAACACAGTTCCCGAGATCGTGCGGATCTCTTTGCCTTCGATCAGTGCGCCTTTGGTCAATTCTGTCACAGAAGCACCAAGTCGGGTCTTGACGAGGCTTGGGGCTTTTGCACCCGGCCCTGCAATCGAGATCACGCGATCGACGTTAAGTTTGCCTGTTCGGAACAATTGACCGATCGCGATCACGTCCTGATAACCGAGATGCCAAGCGATCTTTTTGCGACTGACGGGATACAGCGTGTGGATGTGCGTCCCCACAAGACCCGCAGGATGGGGGCCTTCAAAGATCTCTGTCTTGAGGTTTTTGATATCTTTGACCTCAAGCTTCCATCCCGCACCAGCGCACAAAAATGCCGTTCCTTCGGTCAGTTTGGCTACTGCCTTCAATCCAGCTTGGAAGTCTTCTTCTTTGCCCTTGAGTACAACGTCCACAGCGGGCGCAAGCGGGTTGGTATCGATCGCCGTCACAAAGATCGCCCCGCAATGTTCGTCGATGGAGGGGACGCGATCAAAGGGACGTGCGCGCAAGGCCGTCCATAGGCCCGATTCGGACAACAAAGCCCGCACCTGCTCGGCATCGTACGCTTCGACTTTTTGTTTCTTGTACGCTACAAACGTCACTTGTTTGGCTTCTTTTTTCTTGTCCTTTTCGCTCTCGCCAAGCGCGATCACGATGGACAAAAAGGCGCGTTTCTCGCCGCGATGGATGTTCTTTACCGTCCCTGCGGCAGGGGCTGTAAAACGGATCCCTTTTCCTTTGCGATCCTCAAACAACAATTGTCCGCGCTCGACGGTATCTCCTTCGTTCACATACATTCGTGGCTTCATGAACGGATAGTCATGGCCAACGATCGCAACGTGTTCGACAGTACCGCCCGCGCCGATCTCTTGCTTGGGCCGCCCTTTGATCGGTAGATCCAATCCTTTTGTGATCAGGTGGTGTGCCATCTCTCCCTCACTGGAGGTTGGGGGTGTCTTCTGGAGCAAGGTCTCTTTGTCGGTCTTTGTTTGGACCAATAGGTAAGAAAAAATGTATTCGAGTGTAAGTATTTTCTCGGCCTCAAGGGCAATGGGGAGGCTAACGCGATCATCGTGAAAAGTCAAGCGCGACAACGCTCCATTGCGCCTCGGTGCCAGCGTTCACAAACGAAAGATGCCATCGGCGGCTTGTCTTGGAACGATAGGTGGGCTTGCAGGTTGGGGTTTGTTTTGTGGGGCATTGCCCCACTCCCCACAAGGGACTGTCGCCCCTTGACCCCGTGTTGGCGAAAAGATCATCGTTTTTCAAACCAACGACGCTTTCGCTTGAACGAGCGCGAACACGGGGTTTTTGGGGGCCTCCGCATCACTCTTCTTCCAAACAAGCGGTAGCGCCGCTTGGACGGGTGCGAATGCGGCTTTTTTTTGCCATCCGTGCAACCACCGCTTGCATTCGGTAAGATGGTGCGGCTAGGCTTGCGTTGCGGTGTGTGAGGGCGATCCTCCCATCGTCTCTGTTTCGGCCTACTCGCCGGCTGTTGGCATGGCCTCATGCCATCAAACCAAGGTGATCCCCCCAAATCCGCACCTTTGCACCATCGTTGGCATCGCCTCATGCCACCAAACCCCACGGAGGAAATTGTGACAACAAGAGAATTGCTAGAGACTTTTTACAAGAGCTTTCAGGCCCGTGATGCCGAAGGAATGAAGGCGTGCTATCACAAAGATGTGCGTTTTTCTGATCCCGTTTTCCCTGATCTGCGCGGTGAAGATGCGGGGCGGATGTGGGCGATGTTGTGCGCACGCGGTAAAGATCTGGTGGTGGAATTTTCGATCTTGGAGGCCACCGAGACCGAAGGCAAGGTCGCATGGGATGCGTATTACACCTTCCAAGCCACCAAGCGCAAAGTCCACAACCAGATCATCGGAACTTTTCGCCTCCAAGACGGAAAGATCATCGAACACCGCGACACCTTTTCGTTTTGGCGTTGGACACGCATGGCTCTTGGCCCGATCGGCTGGTTGCTTGGCTGGTCTCCGCCCGTTCAAAACAAGATCCGCAAACAAGCCGCCAAGGGACTCCGCGATTTTCAAATCGGAAAATAAATAGATATTTTGCGCTGTGGGAGGGTGTTTGTGGGGTGTCACCCCACGCCCCACAAGGGAGCGCGGCTCCCTTGACCCCGTGATGGGCGAAAAGATCGCTGTCTTTCAAATCAACAGCTCTGTCGCTTGATCTACGGGGGGTTTTGGGGCAAATCACGCAATTTCTAAGAGGAAAAAAGTCCCTTGAGGCTGCGCAGCCAAGAATTGGCTTGTTTTTGCAGTTCTTTTGTTTTGGTTTGGAGATCTGCTGCCTCTTCCCATAGAATAATTGCGTAATGGCTTTGGCTTTTTTTTCGTATGGCTTTGGCTTTTTCTTGGGTGTCGAGAAGTTGCTCGTATAGATCAGGATAAGAAGATATCTTTGTCGTCGTTTCGAGGCGCTGGAGCTCTTCGAGTAGGGAGTTTATTTCTCGTTCGAGCAATCCGGCTTCTTGCGGCTCGAGTGCGGATAGGAAGGTTTGATCTGCCAAGAGCATTTGGTGAAACATCAGTTTCTTTTCGTACGGGGTGCTGGTGATATGTCGGGCGAAGTGGTTGAAGGCTTGTTGGAAATCCTCGAACGCTTGTGCAAGGTTTTGTTTGGTTTGAAATACGATGAGGGTTTGTTCGTGCTGTTGCTCCATTTTCTGGATTTTTTGCTGAAAGCTTTGGAAGCGCTGCTGCCGATCTTCCTTGAACAAGGCTAGGATGTGTTGGAATGCTGTTTGGATATCGGAAAGAGAGCGCTCGATTTGAATCACAGACTCCTCAATAAAAAACAAACGGAGAGATTTGATCTGCTCTTGCAACTTGTTGTATGGGATGGAAAGCTTCTTAGGCAGAGATCGATGTTCGAGTCCTTTGCAGGTGTGTTCGTAGAATTGGGCTTGTTCTTCGAGTGCTCCCTGTTTTTGGAGAATATCTTTGTGGAGCTGTTTGAGCCGAATATCGAGAGATTGGTGCATTTTTCTAGCTTCTGAAAACAGCAACTCGGCATGTTCGAGTGCTTGCTTCAAAGATTGACATCGCGATGCAATTTGGGAACGCTCGCCTGTTGCGTAATCTTTGTAAGGTAAAAGATTGATTTGACGCTGTATTTGGTGAACTTGTTCGATCAGCCACATTTGCTCTTTTTCTGCGATGTCTTTCAGGTGAAGAGTTTTTTCTTCTAATTTGATGAATTGTAAAAAAGGGAGATCTTGCGGCAATTTTTGTCGAAAAGATTGTTCTTCTTGCGAAAGGGATGTTTGTATTTCGGCGGCATCTGGGTGTTCAAGACATCGGAGCATCTTGGTTTGGAGTATTTCTGTGCATCGCTGCAACAATTGTTCGAATTCTGATCTTTTCGCTCGTCTTTGTAGGATCAGTTCGTCGATCTGTTGGAGTTTGGATTCGCATTCAGCTTCGGATTGAACGATATCGAGGAGTGTGCGGTCTGCTTCTTTTGGAAGCATGGACAGCGAGTAGGAGGCTTTTTCAGCGTTCGAAAGCAATCGTTCGGCGTGGGCTTGATCGCGTTGTTTTTCAAACATCTCCCGTTTTTTGCGCAGATCGGTTTGTATTTTTGCTTGCGTTGCACGGATCAACGAGGTTGCGGTGTGGCCTTGCCCGATGAGGATATCTTCTTCGATTGAATCAAGCCGTTCCTTGGTGACGAAAAATTCTTTTGAACGTGAGGAAAGTATTCCGAGAGCTTGAAAGTCTCGAAGCATGGCTTCTTTTTTTTGGTGTTTTGTGCGGCACCGTTCCAGATCAGAGCGTTGTTGAATGCGCAGTAGCTGAGTTTTTAATCGTTCGATCTGGTCGATGGCGTCTTGCTTTCGTGCTTTTTCACTCGAACACGGGCGAGGCCACGTGTCAAGCAAAGAGCGGATTTCTTCGATGAATGTAGGAGATAGATGGGCGGGGTTGCGCGAGGGTTGTTGGTCGCGGTTGTTGGATGGATCAGAAGAGGCCGACGGAGGGGTGCTTGGAAGCGATGGAGAGAGCAAGATACGGCGGAGCAGTCGGCAGAGCGCTTCAAGATCGCGGCTGTAACCATGATGAAGAAAGACCGATGCTTGGAGAGTTTGGTTGCGGTTTGGCAGATTGGATGGATCGAGTGGAAGGGTTTGGATGCTGAAGACGATCTGTTGTTGTTGGGTTGAGATTTTTTGTATCGAGCCAGAGATGAGTTGCTGATGTTTTCCGATGAATCCGACGAGATCACCGATTCGGAGTTCTTGAATCAAGGTATTTGTTTCTTGCTTTTGACGATGCAAGCAAAAAAGCTGATCTTTGTTGATTGTCAGATCATGAAAAGGCAGATCGTGTCGTTGGATGGGTAGATCTCGGGTCTCTTTTGATGGATTTGCTGGAGAAAAAATACGGAAAATCTGGAGTATATCGAGGTCATCAAAAAAGAAGGCGGGAGGTAAAAAGCGAAGCCCTGCGCTTTTTTGAGGCGCGGGTTGCAGGATGATCTGATCGAGTTGGGCGGGGACGACGTTGCACAAGCCGATGCGATGAAGGTTTTGTGTGCAATCTAAAATCTTTTGAGCGATATCCCAAATCTCTTCAGAGGAGAGTCGTATTTGTTGGTAGTGAGTTTCGAGATCGATTCCGTGTTTTTCTGTAAGAAAAAAGGGACGTGTGGAAAAATGAAAAAAAGCAGATTTTCGGCAAGACTCCTGTGATTCTTGAAATTCGTAAGGGCAACGCTCACAAGCTAGATCGCGCTGCCAGCTACTTTTCAGGATACTTGGTTTTTCTTCGGGGTCGTGTTGTTTCTCGCATCTTGTGCAAAAAAGCACAACGTGTGGTGTGACAGGTTGAATCAACGGAGAAAGCACACCACCGCATCGGACACAATGGGGGTGGAGCGCGTGCGTTGCGTGTGGGCAGAGTATCGCAGGGGGAAGCTCCATTGCTTTGTTGGTTGCGCGGGGAAAAGGAAAGCAAAGAGGCGGGAGCGGCGGGGCGTTCGGATAGGCAAGTGCGGCTTTTTCGATGGCGCGAATTTGTAAGAAAAAAAGTGCATCATATTGAGCTTGCTGAGCGTACTGGTTTAGTCTTTCAGGAGGAATAAAGAGAAAAAAGTCTTGATTGTAAGAATGAAAGCGAAGGCTTGTATGGAGTATTTGATGGGATGGAGATGGAAGACTGGGAGCAAGTACAGAAGGAGACAGCAAAAGTTGAGGAAGATCTTCTTGATATTGTTCGGAATGTAGCGCGAATTGTGAATGCTTCATGCGAATCTCGTTGCTTTAACCGCGATAAATGACACGCCCAAGCCAAGTCTTGCCCTCTAAGTTCATCCACACGCGTAGGGTGGAGAGTACTTTTCCGGGTGGTTTGCCGTCTTGGATGGCGATATCTTTTTCGGTCAAGCGTTTTTCATATACAGTACGATATTCGGATGGGAGTTCTTGAAGAGAAATGTTCTTGTTTGATTCTTTTTCAAAGTGTTCTTTGGCTTGAAAAAGAAGATCGCGCGTTTTTTTATAGAATTGATCCCATCCGCTTTTGTTTGCAGCGATCGGATTGTGCAAAAGCGAGTGGAAGGCTTCGTCAAGCTCCCACAAAGAAAACATCTGTTCGGCTGAGCTTTTGGCGTTGAAGATGTTTTGCAGTCGCAAGAGAAAGTGCTTTTTGAAGATCTCGCGCTGTTGGGGATCGATCTGGATCATACCGAAGCTGTAAGCGGAATAGAGTGCGTGGTGGAGCGTGTGGTCGTGTTCGAGAAGATAAAGAGCGAGGGCGGCGGCTTGGAGCCACGGTTGCAGATCCAACGTGGTGGGGAGTGATCGTTCAAGCAACGGACTGATCTCTTGTGGGTGATCGAAGAGAGAAGAAAATTGTAAGCCGGAGAACACTTCGCCTGTAGGAGAACACAGGGTGGGAAGAGAAAAGGGCTGACCGATCAAGTCAGGGCAACGATCAGAGGGGGCATCGTGGGATCGAAAACCGTGTTCTTTGGCAAGGGCGAGCAAACGCTCATTCCAAGAGCGAGCATCTTGGATCGGAAGGCGAAGAAGAGATAAATGGCAGGTTTTCCATATCACTTCGGGAGATTCTTCCCATAAACGCTGGGGGATCTGAATGGATTGTAATTCGACAGATTCCATCCGTTGTCGAAGGGAACGCAGCAGTTTTTCGGTTGCGGAAAGAGCCAGTTCGTTTTGTGCAAAAGGATCGAGCGGAGGTTTTGCGTGCGTGGTGACAGGGATCGTGTCGAGTGTGCTCGAAGAGTTCGGGGGTTCTTTGGGCTGCGTTGTGGGCGCAGAAGAGGTCGGGGGGGCGACCCACTCGTCAAAGAGGGAAGAAGACGGAGTTTCTTGTGGTGCGGCGGGAAGATCCATTGGCGAAAAAAAGGCAAATGGATCTTCCTCTACCGCTGTGATGGGTTCAGCGGGTTCGGCGGTTGGGGTGGTTGTGGTGGGCGGGTCTGTTTGAAAAAAGGCAAAGGGGTTGGGTTCGTTGGGGAGAGACGAAGTCAGATGTTGGCTTGACGGGGGTTCAGCAGAAAAGCTTTTTGCTTGAAGGCTTTTTAAGTGATCGAGTAGTTGGCGTGCTTCTCCTTGTGCGGGGTCGTTTGGAAAGCACAGCAGAAACTGCTCGATCATCGAGCAAGTTCCGTGTAGGGCCACCTGAAGAGCAGAGGAGAGCGGGCTTTTCGGCATGACAACCATCAATGTGTTCCGTTGAATGGATCACGTTTTTCGTCGTGATCGTTGCTGTCGCTGGTGATCTCTTCGCTGTAGACGCAACCGGGTTGCTCGATGAGACAACGCGGCTCCTTGCTGGTGAGGTAGGGGACTTCTCCTGCAAACAAGCCGATGCGTCCGTCTTCGTCGATGGTCAGGCGATAATCCAAGGGGTATTCTGCTCGCACTTTTGGTTTTTGGAGAACGCCCAAAAGAGACCAATTGCCATTTTCTTTGCGTGCATAGAGAAAATGTTGGTGGGTATGTTGGGAGAAATCGGGCAGAGCCGCGCTGATCAGTCCACGCGTTTTGCGTTTGGTTTGTGGGCAGTGGAAGGTTTCGACAAAGGGGGTCTCGGCAGAAAACAATCGGGTTTCGTTGCCATCTGCGTGGAAGCCCGCAGCGTTCACGCCGACCGCGATATCCCAAGCCAAACGCGGAGGCGGGGGAGATTGGAAACTTGCATCCACAACGCTGGTTTGGGTGGTGTTTGTCTTTGTCGGAGTGATGGGCTTTTTGGGATCAGGTGGAGTGTTTGGCTTTTTCAAGGATTCGAAAACATCGCGCAAACAGATCGTGCTATCTTCCACGAGGTAGTGGGCTTTCCCACGGCACAAGGAGAGCTGGAATTGCAATTGGTGGTTGACTTCGAATTGAAGTTGGATGTGTTCGAGCCAGTCGGATTCGGGGATTTGGAGTTTTTGGCACAACGTACCTGCGAAAAAGTATCCCCAGTTTTTTTGGACGCCGTTGTCGTGATCGCGGCGTTGGATACTGACGGCCATCGTGCTTGGCAGCCAAGCGCTGCGAGCGGCTCCAAAGGCTTTTTCTGCGTTAAGTTGTTTGAGTTCGGTTCCAGCGTCAAAGATCGACTGAGAGGTGGCTCCGACGATGCGCAAAAAGGCACAAGGCAGGAAGTAGTAAAGGTTTTTGACGTTGAAATAAAACTGATGGATCCCTTTGCGCAAGAGATCTTTGGCTCCGTCGGGAGTGACCGCAAAGTGCCAAAGTTTTTCGGCATAACAAGCGCCCGCAGAAGTGGCGAGTTTGGCAAAGTTGGGGTCTCGGGTGACGCGTTCGGGGTTCCAAGAGAATTGAGGCAGCCCTGCGAATTGTTTTCGCATGGCGGTTTCTGTTTGGGCGAGTTGGCAGGTTTTGCCGGACAAGATCAACCAGTCAAGCGGTTCTTGGGCAGGAGAGGTGCTTCCTTGTGCGTGTGCGGTGGGAAGGCGGGACAACAAACCTTTGGCCAATTGAGCGGCTTCTTCGAGATCGGGGAGGATGCTTTTGTCGAAGAGGCTGCGCTCAAGGCGCAAGGTGAAGGGGATTTCTGTGGTTTCGATCTCAAATTGCAGCAAGAGTTTTTGAAGCGCGCTGGTGGACAGTTCGAAAGGTTCTTCAAGATCGCCGGCTTGGTGTTTTTTTCCGAGGTGGATTTTCGCGTCTTCGGCGTGTTGCCAGAGACTGTAAAAGGCTTGTGCGCGGCTGGGTTCATCTTTCCAGCGGGTGGGGAGCAGGGTTTCGATGAGTTCCAAGGCGTCGGAATGATGGGAGGATTGGCGAGAGAGCGTGTGTTCGATCAGGGATTTGCGCTGGTACGCGCCTGAAAGGAAGAAGGGTTCTCCGTGCAGGCGTCGGCTGCGTTGAAGCACCGTTGGGTTGGCTTCCCGAAGCGTGCTTCCCAAGATCTCATCTGCGAGGATGGCTTTTAGCAAGTAGAAAGTGCGCAAGGACAGCACATCACCGCCGAGTTGTGTGTGTCCCGAAGATCCAAGAAGGCGAGGGACGACTTCGTAGTATCTTCCGCCTGCACCGCGATTTTCTTTGGGTTCCCATTGGGGGAAGCGCTCGTGGATGTTGAGTTGGATCAGAGCAACGTCTGTTGTTCCGCCTCCAACGTCGAACACAAGGACGTTTTGGCGTCGTTGGGTTTCGTTGACGATGCGGCATCGGCTGAGGAAGGCTTCCATTCCGATGGTATTTCCGCCTGCGGTTGCGCACATAAAGTGGAAGATGGCCGATGCCACGGCCTCATCGTATTTGATGGTGACGTGTTCGACGCCCAAAGAATGGAGTTGTTCGACGATCTCCTTTCGGACGTGGGGTGGGGCGACCGTTGGGTAGGTTGCGATCGCGTGTTTGATCATCCCTTTGGAGTGTCGTGTGGGGTTGGCGTCTCGGTAGGTGTTGAACTTGTTCAACAACGCAGACCAAGTCGCTTGGAGGAGTTCTTTGGCGGGTTTGGTGATGGGTTGCGTACCGTCGTTTACGTCGATCTCTTCGTTTCCACGGCCCAGATAGCGTTTGACCGAAGCATAGAAACGCCCTGTGATCGGATGTCCTTGGCTGATCTCTTCCATGCGTGTTTGTCGAACCATCGGCCCGATATCGACGGTGATGGGGGCGGTGTTGGTGACGCGAAGCTCGCTGCTGATCTCTTTTGCGCGTGTGGCTTGATCGAGTTCTGCGTGGAACAACTGAAGATCCCGCAGCGGAGGTGTGCGAAACACGTCTTCGTAGACGCTGTGCAGTCCTTGATAAGCCCATCGCTGTAGCTCGTTGGAGGTGGCAGGCAACCAGTTTTCGATATCTCGCAGGACTTTGTGAATGCTGCTTTCTTCGCCTTTTTCAAAGATCCGAACGACGGCTTCGGCGTCTTTTTCTTGATTTTGGAGAGAGCCGATCTGTTGCAAGATCTTCTTCCACTCTTCGGTAAGAGGGAGACCTTTTGCATTTTGGCCGGGAGGAGTTTCTTTAAGCCATGCGAGTACTTTTTTCTGCAAGCGAAGCAGTTGTTCTTCGGGGAGTCCTTTGACGGGGCGGATCTCAAGCGGATCGTAGACAGCGATCGTCGAGTTGGATGTTCCAAAGTCGATCGCGATCCAGCCCGG
>CAUJFU010000379.1 GCA_963169055.1 Myxococcota bacterium | reverse complement strand
CGTGAACTACTCGGCCCTAAAGCGCCGAGCTTCGGATCAGAAGTGACCCTCATTTTTGACGGCTCACAGGTCGCAGCAAACGCCGAGATGCTCGAACGTTTGTCTGAAGCAACCTCCCCGTCCAATGCGCTTGTTTTTGCAAACGAGCGCAACCCTGTTCCGGGGTAAAGAAACGTTGAATGCGCCTTAAACCATGCGCCTTTTATGTATGTTGTGTGTCGTTGCATTCGAGACACACGGCGCGTGAGCCTCAAAAATGAGGGTCACTTTCTCAAGGCACTTTAAAAGAGCAGGCACAAAAAGTCTACGACTTTCTACGCCTGCTCTGTATTTCGTTCGCTTACCCGCCCCACCTCGGAGCGGGACTGCGCTCACTTTTCGTTCAAATGGATGTGTCGCATTGTGGGGCTTGTGGGAAGGCGTGCCAAGCAGGCGGACGTTGCGAGAAAGGCGTTTGTGTGGGTCAAGGTTGTGGGGGAAGCGAGACCTTGTGCGAGAGCGTGTGCGTGGATCTACAGAAAAGTGCGGCGAATTGTGGGGCTTGCGGGCAAGGTTGTGGTGAGGACGATATCTGCGAAGGAGGCCGATGTAAGGGGCGTTGCGCAGCAGGCGAGCAGATCTGTGGGGGGCAGTGCGTCGATGGGATGAGCGATCGGCTGCATTGTGGGGCGTGTGGTCGGGCGTGTGGTTTGGGAGAGGACTGCATCAAAGGTCGTTGTGAGATTCTTTCGGTGTGTCCGCCGGGTTCGCAGCGTTGTGGGGGAGGTTGTGTCGATTTGATGTTTGATGATTGGCATTGTGGGGGGTGCGATCAGCGATGTAGCGAAGGATGGCCGTGTTTGGGCGGGCGTTGTGTCGAGCCTACAGAGACGATCGTGGGGGACGTGGGCGAGGCAGAGGGGGAAACAGCGGTGGAAGGGGCAGGAGAAACAGCGATGGAAGTGGAAAGATCGGAAGAAACGAGAGATTCGGGGTTTGTGGTGCGCGCTTCGGGATGCTTGTGCGCATGGGTAGGTGCGGAAGGGATGTCTATGTGGGGGCTTGGGTTTTGGGTGTTTTTGTTGTATCGAAGAAAGCGCGGTAGAAGCACACCAAGGCGCAAAGATAGCGAGCAGGCGCAAAGATAGCGGGCAGGTGTAAAGAATAGCGAGCAGCCGCAAAGACGATGGACGGTAGAAGTGGGCTGATAGAAACCCCCCGTGTTTGTGATGCTTCAAGCGACGGAGTTGTTGGTTTGAAAAACAGCGATCTGTTCGCCGATACGGGGTCAAGGGGCGACAGTCCCTTGCGGGGTGTGGGGTGGAACCCCGCAAAAACAATTCGCAGGCATAAATCTTAGGAAAAGACAAGAGAAAAAAGAAAGCAGGAGCATAAATGGATCTGAAAGAGGCGAGATTGGAGGGGATGAGGCGTCATCCGTGGGAGATTGCGCGTGCGCGGACGTTGGCGGAGATCGCGGCGGATGTGCCGCTTGCAGCGGGTTCGCGGGTGTTGGATGTGGGGTGTGGAGATGGCTTTACGGCGGCAGAGGTGTGTCGAGGCTTGCGAGGAGAAGCGCGCTGGGTGGGGGTCGATCCTGCGTTAACGGAGGAAGAGATCAGCGCGTTGTTGCGGGAGTATCCGAGGGCGCATTTTGTGCGGAACGTGGAAGAGGTGGAGGCTGGGGGGTTTGGGTTGTTGCTGTTGTTGGATGTGTTAGAGCATGTTGCTGATGATCTCGGTTTGTTGCGTCGTTATGTAGAGCATTGTTTGCGTGCGGATGGGTATGTGCTGGTGACGGTGCCTGCGTTTCAGTCGTTGTTTGCGCAACACGATCGCTTTTTGGCGCATTATCGGCGCTATCGATGGGGGACGTTGGAGCCTGTGTTGGTGGAGGCGGGTTTAGAGCCTGTGCGTTGGGGCTATCTGTTTGCTTCGTTGTTGCCGATGCGTGGAGTTTCCGTGTTGTTGGAGAAGCTGGGTCATCTTTTGGGAAAGTCCGTTTCAGGCGGTGGGATCGGCGCTTGGAGCGGCGGAGATGGGTTGACTGAAGCGATCTCAGGCAGTTTGACGATGGAGAATCGCTTGCTGTTGTGGATGGAGCGCAGAGGCGTGCGTTTGCCGGGATTGAGTGTATGGGCGTTGTGTCGTCGTAAAGTTCTATGATGATAGGATTCTTGGTTTGATTGGGCGGAGTCTAGAAAAGAAAGGTCGGATGGATGGGTCGTTTGGCGGATCGGATCGCGTTGGTGGTGCCTTTTGCGGGTCGAGAACGTTGGGATCGCAAGATGCGTTGGATGGAAAGAGCGTTGGTGTCGATGCCGTTGGTGGATGTGGTGGTGGTGGGGTTGTTGGAGGCAGAGTTTGCGCAGATCGACGAGCGGCTGTCTGATGCAGGAAAAGGGCGGATACACGGGATTTATCGTGCGAAGGAAGCGTTTGAGGTGCGCTCTGCACAGATGATCGAGGCTGTGCGTGAGGGATTGTTGTGGAGTTTTTCGGAAGGCGCGGTGGCGGGCTGTTCTTGGGATGCAGAAGGAGAGGTGGATGTCGTCGATCTGGCTGGAATGATAGGCCTTCTGCGAGAAACGCGGGGAGTGGATCACGTGATGGCTGTGCGGTTGCGTTTGTTGGGACGGGATATCAAGCGTTCGTTGGTGCAGCTTTATTACGAGCGGATCTTGGCGACAGGAATTAGTCTTGCGCTAGATATCGCGACGTATGATACGTTGTGTTTTACGCAAGCTTTTTTGCCTTCGGCAGCCGTGTTGCGGGCTTTAGAAAAGCCCTTTGCTTGTAGGCTGTTGTGGCAATCGGAGGTGCTGTTGCGATTGCACGCTCAAGTGGAGGAGACAAACCGAAGAACGGTAGAGTATCCGTTGCGCCGTTGGGAAGCGCAAGGATATTCGGGGTTGTTTGGGCAGCATCTTTCGCAGGCGTTGTGGGAGATGGGGCATCTTGCGTGGATGACGCGAACAGAGCGGAGAGGGGCATGAGCGAAAACAAAGAAAAAAAGCGATCCTCTCGATGGTTTCGATGGTTTGTCGGGAGTGTCTTGTTGCTTGGGTTGAGCGCTGTCGGGGTGGGGTTATTGTTTCCGGTCGCGTTGGCGCAGATGGCGTTGGATCGGCTAAAAAGTCATGGTGTTTCAGGAAAAGTGGTCGAAGCGGATATCTTTTCGGGAATCTTGCGTGTGCGATCTTTTCGCCTGCTGCGGGTGCAGCGCGAGACCTCTTTTTCCTTGCAAGCCTCCGAGGGCGCTGTGCGCTTGCCGATCTGGCGAATTTTACTCGGAAGTCGTCGGATCGCCTCAATCAAAGTCAAGCAGCCCCAGATCCATCTCCTGCGGGGCGTTTCTGGGCAGGACACTCCACTCAATGCGCCCTCTCAAGAAGTCGGTGCATCGGGCGGTAGCTCTTCTTCCGAACAAGTCGATGCAGCGGGCGGTAGCGCTTCTTCCAAGCAGGTCGGTGCAGCGGGCGGCAGCGCTTCTTCCAAACAGGTCGGTGCAGCGGGCGTTCGAGGGCAAGTCAAGCGTTTGCAAGAAGCGATGAAGAAGTTTCGGACGCGGTTGTTGGTGATCGAGCGGTTGGAGATCACAGAAGGTCGGCTGTTGTTTGAGCAACATCAGCCCCAAAAGATCGTTGTGCGTGTGGGTTCGGTGGATGCGACGTTAGCGAAGATGCAAGGTAGCGTGAAGATCAAACAAGCCGAAGCATCGGTAAGTATGAAGAAGCAAGACTTGTCCGTTCAAATACCCGAAGGGGAGTTGGCTTTGGATGTGGATGCGTTGTTGGCTCCGTCTCCTGCGTTGGAGCGTGTGCGGCTGATCGGGCCGACGGTGCGATTGGTGCGAAACGGCCCCCCCGATCCTCCGCGAGATCCCGTAGCCCTGCGCCAAACGCTTACGCTGTTGTCGCCGCGTCTCTCTTCGTTGGTGATCGAGGGCGGGCGCTTTTCGATGCAACATCAGCTTGCGGTGGGGCGCGAGCGCGATCTCCAAATCAGTTCCCTGCAAGCAGATCTGAAAGATCTGCAAGGCTCTGTGCATCTGCGGGGATTCGTCTTAAAAAGCCAAGAACCCCATCAACAGATGCGTTTGGAGATCCCGCAGGCCAACGCGACGATCCAGTTGTGGCCGTTGTTGTATGGCATTATCGCTCTTGATGATGTTGTTGCAGAAAAGCCGATCTTTACGCTGCATTTTCTCAAGAAACGCGCACACCCGCCCCGTCATCATCGTAAACCGCCGTGGTTGCAGATGCGCCGTGCCAAAGTCCAAGAAGGCGAAGTCCGTTTGCACTTCACCCTGCGCGATCGCAAAGATCCCTCCAAACCCCCGCGCCGCGTACAGATCCAAATGAATCGCGTGCAAGCAGAGGTTCGCGATCTCGATATCCGTTATCTGCTGGCTCGTCCTTTTTCTGCCGAAGGATCAGCGTGGGTCTTGGGACATGGCGGCGTGCGCTTCTCTGCACAAAAACAAGCGCAACACAACCATCGCCTGACCGTTCATCGCATCCCTTCCACGCTGATCAACCGCTTTATCGATCAGCAAAAAACCCCCCTCCAGATCAACAAAGGTCTGATCACCGCACGCCTCGATCTTTCGCCTCGTTCCAATGAGCGCACGCGCATCCAAGCCCAATTTCGCGTGCATCAGCTTGATGTGGGGGTTGTGAAGCAAAACAAACAGGTCTTCAAAAAAGCGTTGATCGGCATCTTGTCAGGCATCGTCAACCAGCACGTGCGAAAACTTCCGAACGGATACGCCCTTCAAACGGGCTTTTCGGTCGATAGTCATCTGCTTGCAGACATGAATCCCCGCCTGATGCAGATGCTATCTCGTCGGTTTTTGCGTGGATTTTTGGATGCCTTGATTGAAAAACACCCGATACTTCGACCTTTTCAAAAAGGCATTCAGCGCAACGCTGGTCTGATCTCAAAAGACAAGCCCAAAGGACTGTTTGCTCGGTGGCGAGAAAAGCGAAAAAAACGGCGAGAAGAACGCCGCAAACGTTGGTGAGTTCTACAAAACTGGATTGCTCGATCGGTCGTTGCGTTTAGTAGATACGGCGCCACCAGAAGACCCCGCCACGCGCATCGACAACACGCAAGACGCCCGGATTGCTTGGGTTGTAGGTCACCGTGATCGCAGGGTTGCCGTAGCGGAACTGGATTCCGACCATGCCGGGAACCCAATAAGCCCGATAGACGGCCTTTTGACCATTGCGAAAAGTGGCGATGATATTGAACGGCCCACGACTCGCAGGGACGGTGAAGCGCGAACCTGATGTGGATTGCCATGTTCCAGCGTAGGCGACACTGCGACTTTTGCGCGAGCGAGAGCGCTGCCACCAACTGATCTTCCCATTACAATCGACACGTACGACGTTGGAGCGCATCGCAGAGAACGTGCCTGTGCAACGGAACTGGCCTGAGACGTAGAAAAATTGGCTGCCGCGCATTCCACGGATCCAAGCGCCACGGACGACAGCGCGTTGTCCGTTGGTGTAAGTCACCACCATGTCAAAAGAATTGCCGGGAGCGTAGGGGATCTCAAAGACGTTTCCTGTGGTGGAGCGCCACAGACCATAGATCGTTTGGGCGTTTGCGTTTTGAGAGAGGAAGCCGCTTAGCACAAAGCAAGCAGCGACGGCCAAGAAGAGAGAGCGGATTCGCATGACAATATCCTCCAAAGAAAGTGGGGTGAAGAGAGCAGAGCGTCATGGCTCCAGAGGAGCGTGATGACGCGGGCGGAAAGAGCGGTGCTCTTCTGGGCTTGTTCGATCTCGCCCGTCGCGTCAAGGATCGATCCTGTTGGCTGAGGAGACGAGCACACAAAAAAAGGGTCGCGCAAGGTTGTGCAGAAAATTTTGCGAACGTGTTTCGATGCTGATCTGTGCGGATAGCGCAGGTTTTGCGCATCGTTGGTGCGGTTGAGGAAGAAAAATCGTTGTATGGGCTTGCGTCCTTTGGTGAGGGGTGGCGTCTTGTGGTGTGGAAGGTCCGATCGGAAAACAAACATTGAGGGAGAGAAGCGATGAAAGCATGGAAACAAGAAGAGATCCGACAAGAAGTGCAGGCACATTACGGTGCGGTGGCGCGGGGGGCAGCGAAGCCTTTTGCAGAAACCTCTCCGAAACAGGGGAGTTCGTGTTGCGGGCCAAGCTGTTGTTCTGTCGATATCGCCCAACCAATGGCCGATCAGATCTCACAGGCGTTGGGGTACAACCAAGAAGAGTTGGCGGCTGCGCCTGAAGGAGCGAATCTTGGTTTGGGATGTGGAAACCCCCAAGCCATCGCAGCTTTAAGGCAAGGTGAAATCGTTTTGGATTTAGGCAGCGGCGCGGGGTTTGATAGCTTTTTGGCTGCGCGTGCTGTGGGGTCCACAGGCCGAGTGATCGGGGTGGATATGACTCCTGAGATGATCGTGCGAGCGCGGCAAAATGCCAAAGCAGGGGGATTTTCGCAGGTGGAGTTTCGCGAAGGTTTGATCGAGGCGCTGCCTCTCGAAGACGACTTGGTGGATGTTGTGATCTCCAACTGTGTGATTAACTTGTCGCCCGACAAACCGAGCGTGTTTCGAGAGGCCTTTCGCGTCTTGCGTCGAGGCGGTCGCTTGGCGATCTCGGATGTGGTGGCCCTTCAACCTCTACCCGAAGAGATGCGCCAAGCCATCGGATTGATCGCAGGATGTGTCGGCCAAGCCGCCGAAGTGAAAGCATTGGAAACATGGTTGCGCGAAGCAGGTTTTGTGGATATCCGCATCCAACCCAAGCCCGAAAGCCGCGCTTTTATCAAAGAGTGGTTTCCAGAAAGCGGCGCAGAAGAATTTGTCGCGTCTGCGATCATCGAAGCCAAAAAGCCCTAAACGGTTTGTGTGATCGGGAGCTGATGGGAGAGAGCGAATGGAACAAGGAGATCGGCAAGTGGTGTGGCGGGCATGGCGCGAACGATTGCGTCAATTCGTGGCCAAGCAAGTCTCTGCGTCGGATGTAGAAGATGTCTTGCAGGAGGCATTGTTGCGGATCTGGCGGGGATTGGGTGACGTTCGTGATGGAGAACGCATGAACGCATGGATCTATCAAGTCGCTCGCAGCGCGATCAAGGATGCGTGGCGGCGTGACGGACGCAGGCGGCACCACGAACAAGCGTTCGTTTGCGAAAGCGAAGCGCTACAAACAGATCTCATCGAACCCGCCTTGCCCGAGCATAGCATCGAACCCTCGGCCTTGTTGGCGCTCACGCTGGCGGGATTTGTTGAGGGGCTTCCTCCTGCCTACCGCGATATCTTGCGCCTCACCGAGATCCAAGGTCTCACGCAACAAGAAGCCGCCACGTTGCTTGGGTTATCGCTTTCGGGGGCCAAGTCGCGGGTACAACGAGGACGCCGCTTGCTTCGTCAAGAACTTGAAGGGTGTTGTCGACTTGGGTTTGACAGGCGGGGTCGTGTGATCGAGTGTACGTTGCGTGAGCTGAACGAAGGATACAGCAAACGCGCAGAAGGTTCGGGGGATTGCGCAGAAGGTTCGGGGGATTGCGCAAGGTGGGCCTCTTAGGCTAACAGAGCTGCATGATTCCGCTTTTTTCTTTTTATAGGATAGGACTATTTGGGTGGTTTGGTGGGGCGCTGCCCCACGCCCCGCAAGGGACTGTCGCCCCTTGACCCCGTGTTGGCGAAGAGATCATCGTTTTTCAAGCCAACGACGCTCTCGCTTGGACGGGCGCGAACACGGGGTTTTTTGAACGGTGTTGCCTCTGTCGAATGGTGCGTGTGGGGAAGCGCCCCAGAGAAAACTCTAAAACACCCGATACTATGGGAAAAAAAGGGTGTGGGTGGGTTGATTTGAACTTTGGGGGGTGGGAGATCGTTTGTTGCCGCAAAACACGGAGGCAACGAAGATGCGAAAATTACCCCCAAAAACGCAAGAAACCCAGAATCGTGCGGAAGGCCCATTTCGGACGGGCCGTCAGATCTACGATCAGATCCGATGGGATCGGCGTTTTGACACAGCAGCTTGTTGGATCGAGATGCAAGAGCGGTTTATGGGCAGCAAGCGCGTCCCCTTTGACGGTTTTGATCCAGAAGAAGTGCCTTGGCATCGGATCGAGCGATTCGAATACAACGGCGAAGTGGTGTGGGATCGTGCTGCGCGGATTGACCGTTTGGCAGATGTTGTTGGGCAGGGGAGCGAGCCTTCCGCAGAGATCGTCGCGATTCCGTCGAGTATGACAGAAGAGCCGTTGTGGATCGCGTTAGCGCGGCAACACCTCAAAGGCTTGTCGTTGCGTACACGTCGTTGCTATCGGTTTGTTCCGACGCTGGGCCGCTGGATGCCTTGGGAGGGCGAGATCCAACCCGTTCCCGAAGCTCCAAGCTTTCGCGTTGTGACATGGAATGTTCTTGCGGGACGCTACGCGGCAGGCGGCGATCAGACCCAGAAGCGTTATGCCCAAGCCATCGAGATCTTGTCGGCCTGTGACGCGGATCTTATCGGGCTGCAAGAAGTGGAACCTGCGATGGTGCGGATGTTGTTGCGCAATTCGTGGGTACGTTCGCACTATTGGGTATCCGAAGAGGAAACCGCGCAGGGGTTGGGCGAGGGCGTCGGACAATTGCTGTTGATGCGGCGGCCTTTTTTGCTTCAAGATCTGCGTTTTTCAGGGGAAAAGCACGCGCTGATCGCACGGTTTGCGCTCGGTGGAAAGCTGTGTTTTGCAGCGTGCGTTCACCTCAGCAGTGACTTTGCGCGGATGGGTCGGTTCCTTCGGTCGTTGCAGCTTCATAGCTTGTGCCGCCTCTTGGCATGGCAAAGCGCCCAACCCTCGGCGTCTTTGCGTGTACTTGATCGTGAAGAGATTCTATCGATTTGTGCGCAAGACTGGACGCTTGTGCAACAGCGGGGGTTTTTGTTTGGTGACCTCAACGAAGATCCCCGCGATGTTGTGTGGTATCCCCTGATGGAGATCCCCGAGGAACTCGCTCATCTCGACACCAGCCGCATCCCGCTGCTTTGGAATGCGGTTGAAGAAGCGGGTTTTGTCGATACTTGGCCGATGTTGGAGATGGAGCGCCCCTGCGAAAGTTTCGATCCGCTCCATAATCCCCTTGCATCGGCCTTGAGCGTTTCGGGGCGTTCGCGGCGCTTGGACGCTGTTTGGTTGGCTGATCCCGATGCAGCAGTCATGCCGATGCAGGCAGAGATGTTTGGCTTCCCTTCGACCCGCTCGGCGGGGGGCTTGCTTGGACGCGATTACGCTTCGGATCACTTCGGTTTGGTGGTATCTTTCTCTGTGCCTTTGGATGAATCGCCCGATCCTGCGCTGTTGATAAACAAGGCAACGCAGCATCTCTCTGATCGGACCGATGTATCCGAATCGGAAGAACAGAACAACACATCGAAAGACTCGGACGCATCGGGAGAATCAGAGGCTACCAAATCTGTCGAGGCATCCGAAGCTGCTCAAACCAGCGCAGTGGTCGAGGCATCCGAAGTCGCTCAAACCATCGCAGTGGTCGAGGCATCCGAAGCTGCTCAAACCAGCGCAGTGGTCGAGGCATCCGAAGCCTGTCAAGCCAGCGCAGTGGTCGAAGCGACGAAGGCGGCCAAAGCTGCGAAGGCTGTTGAGCCGTTGGATAATTCGTTGTTGGAGCGGTTGGCAAAGGCCCAACCGACCTATCATAGCGCGTTGATCGTGATGCCACCGCCTGCTGTGTGGGAGTCGATCCAAGCGATCCGCCAAAAGCACGAC
This sequence comes from Myxococcota bacterium, assembly GCA_963169055.1. Lineage (GTDB taxonomy): Bacteria > Myxococcota_C > UBA6777 > UBA6777 > UBA6777 > JAKLKB01. The sequence continues at coordinate 2,904 of CAUJFU010000379.1, read as the reverse complement.
AAAAGCTATGGGCGTTGGATGCCTCATCTCAATCTGGTGTACGGTTTTGTGGAAGCGGTACTTTTTCCCGATGCGATCAAGGCCATCCGAGCGGTGCTTGCGCAAGTGAAGCCCTTTGACGTGAGCCTTTCGCGGATGCGCAGCTTTCGTCACGGAAAGAGCGATACGATCTGGCTAGAGCCATCGGTGGAACCATCGCGTGACTTGCACCGTCTTCAAGCGGCCTTGCAAGCGCTGTTTCCGCTTTGCGATGAACAAAGCCACCGTTCTCGCTCGGGTTATACGCCTCATTTGAGTTTGGGCCAGTTGCGTGGGGACGCTCGCGGGGAGCTACAAAAAACCTTACAGGAGTGGCAGCAAACATGGCGGCCCGTCCGTTTTGTTGTGGATCATGTTGCGCTGATCTGCCGCGAAGGAGAGCGCCCTTTTGAAGTTCAAGAGCGCATCTTCTTTGGCGGCAAGCGCACGATTTATTTCGGAGAAGAGAAAGCCCCATATCTGGAGCAAATGGTGGTCGCAAACCAAAAGCAGGCTCCAGAAGAAAGCGTCGCCCATCACGCGAATGTGGCCGACACATCGACGTCACAGGCGATGGAACAGGCCGATATCGAGAAAGCAGAAGAAGGCTTGCGGGGTTGGATGCAGCGGTTGGATGCGGCTGTTTCGGAAAAACAAACACGGTCGGCTGCGCTGTTGGAGGCTTTGCGTGGGCTTTGCGAGCGAGTCTGTTCGGTCGATGCGAAAGGTGCGTTGCCTTGGCGTGTTTGGTGGCCTGTTGGAGCGGTGGCGTATGGTGCGCAGACCTTACACAGCGATGCGGATATCTTGTGTATCGGGCCATCGAATTTGTCGCGTGAGGTGTTCAATTCTTCGGTGATGTCGGGCCTTTTGGGATGGGAAGGGATCGAAGAGGCGCGGGTGATTTGGGATGCGCGGGTGCCGTTGTTGAAGTTGCGAGCAGCGGGCCTCGAAGTGGATATCTTGTATGCGCGGATGCCGGAAGCTGTCGATGGTGCTGGATTTCAGGAGAGCTTAGAGCATTTTTCTTGGATGGTGCAGCGCGGTCACTCGGTGGATATCGAGCGTGCCTTGTCGCTGGAGGCGTGGGATATCGCCAGTCAGCGGTCGCTGTTGGGACTGTTGGATGTGTTGTACCTGCGTGCGGTGCTTGTGCGTTATGGATGCCACGCCGCATTTTCCGATCTCTTGCGCGTGATCAAGTGTTGGGCGGTGCAAGCGGACGTTCACGAACAAGCGAAGGGCTATCTTGGCGGGATGAGTTGGGCGTTGTTGGTGGCTTGGTTGTGTACGCATCCCGCAGCGCAGAAGGAGACGCGAAGGGTGGCGTTGTTGGAGGCGTTCTTTGCGACGTTTTCGCATTGTTCGTGGATGCACCCGATCGGGATCACGCGCATCGACAAGCGTTCAGAAGAAGATCCTTCGACGGCGTTGATGCCGATCTATACGCCTGTTTCGCCACAACGCAACAGCGCACGCTTTGTCACGCCCGAAACCTTCGCCCAGTTGCGTCAAGCGTTTCGTCGTGGACAGAAGGAGCTTGAGGAGATCCAACAAGGCAAGCGAAGTTGGGAGATGTGGTTGGGTGAGACGGGGAAAAGCCCCGATGCTGGGCGAAGTGGGTGAGACGGGATATCGCTCTTGCGCGGCATCGATCTTTTGCGGGGAAAGCCCCGATGCTGGGCGAAGTGGGTGAGATGGAGAAAAGCCCCGATCCGGGGGAAGCGGGTGAGATGGCGAAAAGCCCCGATGCAGGGCGAAGTTGGCGGAGGGATGATTTTTTTCAATGAAAGAGCGAAGTTTTTTGTGCCAACAGATGATAGATCGGGTAAGGATGGAAACGAGCGAGGATTCGCAAAGGAAGCGTCAACATGGCCCCCAACACAGCAGGAGTACGAAGGATGGCGAGGTATAAGCTAATCTCGGCAGAGGACGCAGAAGAGAGCTTTGGGATCTCGGAGAAGATCGATTATCCCTACCAAGACTTTGAGGATGAGCAAGAGATCCGATTGTACGATGGCGATCAAACGATCTCGGGCGACTTTGGGAGTGATAGTGCGCAGGACTGGAATCCGTTTAACGTCGTCGTGGATGGCGATCTGACGGTGCGCGGGACGGTGGATTGGCACGAATGGGGGAGCGGCTCTTTCTTGTTTGTGACAGGCAACGTGGTGGCCGACAACATGGCGCTACATGGTTGTCCCAATGTCCATATCTGCGGCTCTTTGCGCGTGCGTGGGGCGATTTTGGGGCGGCAGGGTGACAACGGCGGTGTGTTGCGTGTCGAGGGTCCAACCAAGGCCGAATTGATCATCGCTACGACGGACTTTTGCATGGATTTTGAGTCGGATGTCACGGCAGTTGTGATCGGCGATGGCGACTGCATCCAAGGCTGTAAGATCGAAACAACGCCCGACGATTGCGCAGACTACTTTTTACCGGACTTTTTGGATGAAGACGGTGCGGTGGATGAAGAGGCGCTGTTGGAGGCGATCCACGAGGGCGCGCCCTACCTACGGGAAGAATAACAGCGCAACCTCTCGCTTTCGTCTTGGCTGGTTTGGGGGGCTACCTCACTGTCGGTTGAAAGCAGGCGATATCTGGAAAGATCCGAAAGGCAAGCACAGGGTTGGGTGTTTGAACGCGAGCGACGCAACGCAAGTCGTAGCGCTGGTCGAGAACACCGCACCAACTCTAGCGATCCAAGATCCTCCTTATTATCTAAATTTTTAACTCTTGACATCTTTTTCTAATATCTTCCAAACCTTTGATCTTTTTCGATTTTCTAATACATATTCTCCGATATGTTCTACTAACCCTCTTGCTTTTAACCCACCTTCCGCACTGAACATTTGAAGTATGAGGGATAAGGGGCCGGCGTTTGGG
>CAUJFU010000378.1 GCA_963169055.1 Myxococcota bacterium | reverse complement strand
AAGTGGGGTTGCGGTGGAAGCTGTGGGACAGCCTGTTTGGTAATGTGGGATTGCGGTGGAGGCTGTGAGACGGCCTGTTTGGTAATGTGGGATTGCGGTGGAAGCTGTGGGACAGCCTGTTTGGCAATGTGGGGTTGCGGTGGAAGCTGTGGGACAGCCTGTTTGGCAATGTGGGATTGGGGTGGAGGCTGTGGGACAGGTTGTTTGGCCATGTGAGATCGCGGTGGTTGTAGCGTGTGGTGTTCACTTTCTGTTCAGTGAGACGTTTCATTTTTGGACAGATAGGAGGGTGGGGCAAGGGGGATGGCGTCTAAGGTATGGAAAAGGAAAGAGAATAGCAAAAATGAAAAGAGGGAACGGAAGCTGCCTTTTCTCGGGCCGCACGCCGAGAGCTTTGGCGGAGCATCTTTTGCCTTTGACTTCCAATACTGATCCAAGGAGAAAAGTTATGAACAAGAACTTTTTTTATGCGCTTCCGACCTGTTTCTTTTTGTTGGCTTGTGGCGTTCCTCAAAATGGCCCTTCTTCTGGTTGGGGAGGACAACAAGGCACGACGCCACCGAGCAATCCGACGCCACCGAGCAATCCGACGCCGCCGAGCAATCCGACACCGCCGAGCAATCCGACACCGCCAAAAGCGGAGATCCAGCCGTTGCCTTCCACGTCGTTTGTGTTCATGAAGAACGGGAAGAACGGAGCGCGGAGGGGAGTGTACATTTACGACACGCTGGCTGGGAGCGCAAAACCTTTGCTTGTGAAAGGTGAGGCGATCCCGGTAACGGGTGCTGCGGCGCTATCGCCTGATCGAAAGTGGGTCGCGTTCGCGTTGGATCAGTCGTTCCAAGGTGTCGCTCCAAAGTTCAAGGAGAAGGCTTATATCGTGTGGAAGGTGAGTGTGGATGGCGCGCAAGCGATGCGTTTGTCGAAAGAAATCCAGATCCAAGAACTGTCTCAGACGCGCTATGCTTATAACCCTGCATGGTCAAAAGATGGCGATCGCGTGTTTTTCTCTACGGGCTTGATGTTCAAAAGCCCACAAGGAGAGACACGGTTTACAAAGCCAAGCATTGAGTCTTGGGCTACGGATGCGGAGAATGAGGCGTCAGTATATCAAACGGATCCGGATTGTAACCTTCGCGACTTTGTGATCAATCGGAAGCATGGGGGGGCGTTGGTGTTGTACACAGACTGCAAGGTTGGCTGGGAGAACAAGATCGTTTTTTACGAAAACCTCGGAAAGACAGGCGTAGAGTTGTTGAAGGAAGGTGAGGGGGGCTTTTCTTTGGGTGGTTATAAGACGCGCTTGTCTTGGGATGAAAAGGATGGCGGCTTCTTTTTTTATGCAAAAAAAGGCGAGCAGCATGCCCTGTTTTATTACGCAGTTGATGGGAACATCTCGCTCCTGCGCGTTTCTTCGGGAGAGGTGTACGGAAAATGCGCAATGTCCTTGGATGGAAAGAGCCTGATACTGAGCGTTGAAGGGACAGATGGCCGTGAGGATCTGCTTGGATATTCGCAGGGCAGCGAGTTCAAATGGTTGACAGATGACGGAGCGTCTCTCTACCCCAGCTTTTGACGGACGTTTTTGGAAGAAGGCGTCAAAGCCGTGTTCGCATCCTTCCAAGCGGCGGAGTCGTAGGTTTGTTTGAAAAACGCTTGCTCGCCCCCCCGATAGGGGGTCATGGGGCGACTTTCTAGGGCGGGGTGTGGGGTGAACCCCCACGAAGGCGAACCAACTGCGTCATACGATATCCGAGTGAAGTGTGCTCGTAAGATATCGCGTAGACGCCCGATTCTTGGGCAGCCACAGGGGGCTGCCCCTACACCGTTACGGTGACACACCCTGCGGATTTCGTATAAGTCCTATGAGAATTTGAAGTGAGTGGGGGATTAGCGGAGAGAGAGAGCGCGAGGGCCGAAGAGGTTTTCGATGGCTTCTTCGAAGGATTCGGAGGGATCGACGCGGATATGTTCGGGGAGTCGGATGAGCGTTTCGGAGCGTTGGGGGATGGTGAGGTGGAGGAGTGCGAGGCAGGAGCCTTGGTGTTGGTGGAGGATTTGTAGCATTTGGCGGGCTGCGGCTTCGGAGAGGTCGGCGGAAGTGAGATGGAGATGGACTTCGCGGGCTTTTTCGTTGCGGGCGGCGATGAGGGAGCGCAGTTCGGCCCCTTTCATGCGGACTTGGTTTTCGTCGGATTCGGTTTCACCGCGAACAAGGACGGGTTCGTCGCTGTCAAGGAGAGAGGCGACTTCGCTGTAGAGGCGTGGGAAGACGGAGACTTCGATGGTGCCGGTCATATCTTCGACCATGATAAAGGCCATGGGGTCGCCTTTTTTGGTGACCATTCCGCGTTTGGAGGTGATGATGCCAGCGATGGTCACTTCGCTTCCGCTCGGATAATCGGAGAGATCGGCGATGTTTGCGGTGACGAAGCGTTTGAGGTCTTTTTCGAGGCGTTGGAGGGGATGGCCGGAGATGTAAAAGCCGAGGATCTCTTTTTCTTGTTGGAGGCGTTCTTTTTCGGGCCAGTCTTTGAGCAGGGGGATCTTGGGTTTGGGTGGAGGGGCGGAGCTTGCGAGGATATCAAACATCGAGATCTGGTTGCTGCCTTTGTCTTTTTGGAGGCTTTGGCCGTATTGGACGGCGTCGTCCATGACTGCGACGAGAGAGGCGCGATTGATGGGTTCGATGCCATCGAAGGCACCGGACTTGATCAGGGCTTCGATGACGCGCTTGTTGACGGGTTTGAGGTCGACGCGCTCGCAAAAGTCGTAGATGCCGGTAAATTGGCCACTTCGGCGGGCTTGGATGATCGCGTCGATGGCGTTTTCGCCGATGCCTTTGATGCCAGCGAGGCCAAAGCGGATCCTGTCACCGATGGCGACGAAGCCTCCGTGGGATTCGTTGACGTTGGGAGGAAGGACTTGGACTTTGTGTTGGCGGCAATCGTTGAGGTAGAGCAGCAGTTTATCGGAATTTCCGGCATCTGCGGTGAGAAGCGCAGCCATGTATTCGTGTCGGTAGTGGGCTTTTAACCACGCGGTTTGGTACGCAACCAGCCCGTACGCCGCCGAATGTGAGTTGTGTACGATCAAGCCGTTCGCAACGAAGTTATGATCGTGTTCAACGGTCAGATCGTAGGTTCTTTGCGCGCCTTTTGGTGTAATCGATACAACCGTATCCCAGTAGATCTCGGAATCTCCGAGATATTGAAGGTGGGTAGAAGAGAAAAAGGTAGCGAGTTTTTGGATCGTTGTGCGGCGGAAGCCTTTCTTTTTTTGCGTTGTTGCACCATAAAAATCTCGGACACAGACGCCTGATCTGTTTTCCACTTCCTTCCACGTCAGCCCTGCTTTTTGACGAAGGTCTTCGATCGATTCTCGGATATCAGAAGGGATTGTATCTTTGCTGCTTTCTTCCTCAACAAGGCGATCAAGGTAATTTTTTAGCTGCTTGACCTGTTCTTCTCGGCCAACGCAGTGGGGGGCAACTGTTTCGACAAACCGCCGTTTGGTTTGTGCTCCGATAAGCGAAACGGTGAATCCACCTTTTTTTTGCCCTCGGTAGGCAAAGGTTTTTGAGGCGATTTTGCTAGGCAAGCCGAGGCGCAAAAGCAGTAACTGCACGTCTTTTGCTAAACGTTGGGATGAAGTCGCGTAGAAAGGAGCGTCATGTTCACGCCTCCCGAAAATGAATCCGTCTCCGGCCCATAACCGGCCCAAAAAGAGAGCGATATCATCGTCTCGCAGGGTAAATATTTCGGATGGGACAAATTTTTCTGTTGCGGTACAACCGATGAGCCCGAGCTGCTGCGCCCAATAGAAAGCGCCTGAACGCTTTGGCTGTGTTTGTTTTTGTGCAAGATTTCCGAGAGTGGGTTGGTTTTGCGATGTACAACGAAATGCCCGCCCGGTGTTTGCTGCCACTTCCATTCGGACAGTATTCGGTCTTGTGTAAATGTGGGCGACGGTATTAGGGAATTTTTGGATAGCTTGGGCAAAGTCATCAATTTGTATGGGGTTGTTGTTGTAGAAATAAAGCGTGGTGGGGTGGCATGTATTGCCCTCTGCGATCAAGCCTGCAAGGGCGATAAGTTGGTGTTCTGCCCAAGAGTTCGATGTGTGCGTTGGTATACATCGGGGGGCAGCGATGCGTGTTCCGACTTGCAAGTTTTCGAGCAGGGTCCAGCCTTGGAGGGTGCGAAAGGGATGGTTTGCTGTGGCGGTGATGGTTTTGCCCAAGGCCGTTTTGAGTTCAATCGTGGGTTGGATACCGTTGTCGATGACGTCAGAGACCGAGCGGGTGTGGATTTTCCAGTCGTTTCCGAGAGCATGAATTGAAAAGGGGCGTGGTGTGGCGTGGAGTTCGGCGAGGGTGGTGCGTTCGCCAGTCTGTGCGTCGAGGATCTCGGTATCGCCAGCCAAGCAACGATTGAAACCATAGGCGGCGAACTTTTCGACCTTTCCGAAGAGGTCTTCGGCTTTTGCGGTGTCGAAGCCGTTTTTTTGGGCACCTTCGACAAAGCGGCTGCGTTGCTTTTCCATTTCGAGGGCGTCTTTTTTACCCATAGCGCGGCGCAAGATGTCGGCTTCACCGAGGGAATAGCTGGCGAGTACGTTGGCGATTTGCATGACTTGTTCTTGGTAGATGCAGACGCCGTAGGTGCTACCGAGGACAGGTTGGAGGACATCGAAGATATAGTCGATCTTTTCTTGTCCGTGTTTTCGGAGGATGAAAGAGTCGGCCATACCGCTTTGGAGGGGTCCGGGTCGGTAGAGGGCGACGAGGGCGATGACGTCTTCAAAACAGGAGGGTCGGAGTCGGGTGATCAGTTGGCGCATTCCGGAGGATTCGAGTTGGAAGACGCCCAAGGTATCGGCGTGGCACAAAAGGTCGAATACAGCGGGGTCTTCGATGTTGATGGTTTCCATATCGACGGTGACGCCTCGGTTTTGTTTGATCAAGTCGAGGCAATTTTTGATCAGGGTAAGGTTCTTGAGTCCGAGGAAGTCGAACTTGATCAGGCCGACGCTTTCGACCCCTTTCATATCGAACTGCGTGACGACTTCGCCTTTTGCGCCTTTGTAGAGGGGGAGGTGTTCGACGAGAGGGCGTCCATCGGAGATGACGACGCCAGCGGCGTGGACGGAGGCGTGTCGGTTGAGACCTTCGAGTCGGCGGGCGATATCGAAAAGTTTGGCAAGGCGGGGATTTTCTTTGATTTCTTCGCGCAGACGGGGTTCTTGTTGGAGGGCGTCGTCAAGGGTGATATCGAGAACGTTGGGGATGAGTTTGGCGAGGCGGTTGGTTTCGTTGAAAGAGATGTCCATAGCGCGGCCAACGTCTTTTAAGACGGCCTTGGCTTTGAGCTTTCCGAAGGTGATGATCTGGGAGACGGCGGGTCCGCCCGGGACGGCGTATCGTTCGCGGACGTATTGGATCACTTCGTCGCGTCGGGATTCACAGAAGTCGACGTCGATATCGGGCATGGAGACACGTTCTGGGTTGAGGAAACGCTCGAAGAGCAGGCTGTGTTTGATCGGATCGATGTCGGTGATGCGGGTGCAAAAAGCGACGAGGGAGCCCGCAGCCGACCCACGTCCCGGGCCGACGGGGATATCGTGATCTTTGGCCCAGTTGATAAAGTCAGAGACGATCAAGAAGTAGTCGGCAAAGCCCATTTTTTGGATCATCTGGAGTTCGTATTCGAGGCGATCGAAGTATTCTTTGCGCAGATCGTCGTGTTTTTCGGGTGGGTTTTGGGCGAGAACAACCTTGAGTCGGGCCTCGAGTCCTTTGAGGCTATCGGCGCGCAAGGCGTCCATATTGGAGACGCCGTCGCCTTTGTCGAGTTTGGGGAAGTAGTAATCCTTGGTTTTGAGGTTGACATCGCACATCTCGGCGATCTTGATGGTGTTTTCGCAGGCATCGGGCCATTCTTTGAAGAGTTCCCACATCTCGTCGGGGCTTTTGAGATAGAACTCTTGGACATCGTGTTTGAGGCGATTGGGATCGCTGATGGTTTTGCCCGTTTGGATGGCGAGGAGGGCGTCTTGGGCTTCGGCGTCTTCGCGGGCCATGTAGTGGACGTCGTTGGTGGCGACTAGCCCGAGTCCAAGCTCGCGGGCGATTTGGACGAGCTTGGGATTGACGGCCATCTGTTCTGCGATGCCGTTCATCTGGAGTTCGATGTAATAGTAGCCGTTGAAGATCTGGGCGTATTCTTTGGCGGCGGCGAGGGCTTCTTCGTCGCGTCCTTTGAGCAGAAGTTGGCAGACTTCACCCGCGAGGCAAGAAGATGTGCCGATCAAGCCTTCGGCGTGTTGGCGGAGGATCTCTTTGTCGATGCGAGGGCGGTAATGGAAGCCTTCAAAAAAGCCCGATGTCACGAGTTTAGAGAGGTTGCGATAACCTGTGTTGTTTCGGGCGAGGATGAGTTGGTGGTAGTAGATGCGATCGGTGAATCGGCCTTTTTCTTTGCTAAGGCGGGACACAGGAGCCAGATAGGTTTCGCAGCCCATGATCGGTTTGATGCCTGCGCTGGTGGCCTTTTTGAAAAAGTCGATGGCTCCGAACATATTGCCGTGATCGGTGATAGCGACAGCATCCATGCCGAGGGACTGGAGCTTGTTAAGTAGGCCGAATTCTTTTTTAGGGTTTTTGACATCGCCGATCAGTTGGGCGCCATCAAGCAAGCTGTAAGTGGTGTGAAGGTGCAGGTGGACAAATTTCTTTTTGATTTGTCCGATATCACTACATGTTTCGGTGGTGATCGAAGCCATGAGATTCCTCGCAAAGTCAAGAAGGTGTTGGATCGGGGGTTTTGAGGGGATTAGGAACGAGATGAGGTGTTGGAGCGGGCATAGAGCGCCCACAGATGATCGAACTCTTGTTGAAAAGCGCGGATCATCGAGGGATTGCGTGTGATGATCAGGTTTTCGTGGTTGTTGGTGCTTGCGGAGCGCGTCCAGTTGAAGCTGCCGTTGAGGAGGAGGGATTGGTCGAGGATGGCGAATTTGTGGTGCATGTGATCGCTGGTTTGATCGACAGCGACGGGGATTCCAGTTTGGTTGAGGTCGATCACATCGGAGCCGAGGTCGGCGGCTTTGTCGTTGTCGGAGATGATACGGACGGAGAGGCCGCTTTGGTGGGCTTTTTCGAGGATGCGGGAGAGGCGGTCGTCCGTGATGGTGTAGACGCAGACATCGAGGGTCTTTCGGGCGCTTTGGAGGACTTCAAGAAGGCGGGCGTAGGATCGAGCATCCGGGAAGAACAAGGCTTCGTCGGCGTCGGTGGTTTGGGCGGGGGACTGTTGAAGGAGGATCTTGGTGAGAGAGGCGATCCATTCGAGGGCAAGGCGATCTTGGGGATGGCGGATGGCTGCTTGTGCGCAAGCAAAGATCTCGTGGCGCAAAAGTTGGAGTTGTTCGGTGGAGGGTTGGGCGTCTTCGAGGAGTTGCTTGAAGACGGTGGCTTCGTTGCGGGAGAGTTGTTGGTCGTCGAAACTTTGTTGGAGAAAGGTGCGGAATTGTTGGATATCCATCTTGGGCCTCGGGGGGGAGAAAGACTAGACAAAAAGACAGAGGGAGGATGCCGTGAGGCGAGGTGGAAGTCAATGATGCGCGAGGGGGGCAACGGAGGGAAAGGGTGAAAGCAAAGAATTATCTGAGGAAGAAAACGTAGAGGAGGAGCATGAGGAAGATGCCAGAGAAGAGGCCGATGAGTACGAGAGCGGCGAGGTAGCGTTTTTTTATGCGTTGTGAAGGTGTTTGATCGGGGAAGGGAGAGGGGGCTTGGGTGGTTTTGGCGTGTTGGGCGGGTGCGTGGGGAAGATTGCCGTTGGAAGCGCGTTGTTGGCGGATCTGAGCGACGATATCTTCGGGTCTGCGGAGGTCTACGCTGGTGCGTTCGTCGGTGACGTTGGGTTCGGCGTCAGGGAGAGCGTCTTGGGAGTTCCATTGGGGAGCGTTGGAGGGATCGTAGGGTGTGGATTTGCCCATGGGAGGGGGAGAACCCATGGGAGGGGGAGCACCAGCGGGAGTGCCGTGGACGGGCCATCCGCCGATGACGGTACGTTCGGACTCGAAGCTTTCGTGTTGAGCGCCTTCTTCGAGGACGTGTTGGAGGTCTTCAAAGAAAGCGCGAGCGTCGGGGTAGCGGTCGGCGGGGCTTTTGGCGAGCGCTTTGTTGAGGATCTCTTGGAGTTGGGGAGGGAAAAAGCGTTCGGGGCAGGATTCAGCGAGGGGAGGGGGCGGATGGCGGAGGTGCTTTTCCATGACTTCGATGGGGCGTTTGGTGCCCCAGAAAGGGGGTCTGCCTGTGAGGACTTCGTAGAGGATGGCGCCAGCGGCGTAGAGGTCGGCGCGGTGGTCGACGCGGGCGTCGATGATGATCTGTTCGGGGGCCATGTAATGGGGTGTACCGACGACCATACCGGCGGCGGTGAGTTTTCGTTCGTTGGCGTCTTCGAGAAGAGCGATGCCGAAGTCGAAGACTTTGAGTTTGCGGTGGACGAGGGAGTCGTCTTGGTTGGGTAGGGGGTGGCCCGAGGCGACAAGCATCATGTTTTCGGGTTTGAGGTCGCGGTGAACGATATCGCGGGTGTGCATGAAGTACATGGCGCTGGTAAGTTGGTTGAAGATGTGGAGGATCTCGTCAAATGCGAGGGTTCCGCGTTTTTTTCGTTCGTCAAAGAGGGTGCTGCCTTCGAGCCATTCCATGGCCATATAGGGGCCAAGGCCGCTGAGATGGCCGAAGTCATGGATGGAGACGACATTGTCGTGTTGGAGGCGAGCAAGGACACGGGCTTCGCGTTCAAAGCGAGCTTTGGTTTCTTCGTCGGTGATGAGGTCAGCGCGCAAGACTTTGACGGCGAAGAGCTTTCCGAGGTCGGTGTGTCGGCCTTGGTAGACAGCGCCTGCGCCGCCAAAGCCGATGCGTTTTTCGAGGACGATCTTTCCGACATATTTGCCGAGGAAGGGGTCGACGTCTTCGCCTTTGAGGGAGGAGCCACAACGGCTGCAGTAGGTGGCTGTGTTGTTGTTTTTGTAGCCACAATTTCGGCAAGTGGTGCTCTGATCGGTCACCGTCGTTCGTTCCTTTTCTTTGGTGGGCGCGGGCAAGACATCCGTGTGAGTTCCCGAGCCATCGTGGGCCATAGATCGCCGATCTGGCAAGAAGGTTCCTTGTATCACAAAGTATCGGCGCGCACCAAGTTTGTGTGCTTGGGGTAGGGATCGCAAGAGAGGGATCGGGCTTGCGAAGGGGGAGAGGGGCCATTAGAATGCGCGCCGCAAAAGGCTGAACTTTGTTTGGGTGTATGCGTTTGCGTTGTCGAGACGCCCATGCGGGGCGTTTTGGAAGATGCGTGGCTGTGTAGGCCACACGAAAAGGCGGTGGCATGGCCACGCCGCGAGGGAGAAGAAGAGCGATGAGTGTTCGCGTGCGTTTTGCGCCGAGTCCGACGGGATATCTGCATGTGGGCGGTTTGCGGACCGCGTTGTACAATTATCTGTTTGCGCGCAAGCATGGGGGGACGTTTGTGTTGCGGGTGGAGGATACGGATCGCAAGCGCTTTGTGGAAGATGCGATGGAGCGGTTGATTGCGGGTATGCGTTGGGCAGGGATCGATTATGACGAAGGTCCGGGCAAAGAAGGCGAGGTGGGCCCGTACACCCAAAGCGAACGGCTGGATCTGTACCGCGATGCAGCAGAGCAGTTGGTGAAGGCAGGGAAAGCGTATTATGCGTTCGATACGCCCGAAGAAGTCGAGGCGATGCGACAAATCCAAGAAGAGCAACAATTGCCGCACACATTTTATGATCGAGCCGCGATGAAGAACAGCCTTTCGTGCGATGCCGCCCAAGTACAGGCTTGGATCGCAGAAGGCGTGCCGTACGTTGTGCGATTGAAGGCGCCCGATGATCCGAATAAACAGTACATCTTGCATGATCTTGTGCATGGAGAAGTGGCGTTTGCGTCGGATAGTGTGGACGATCAGGTGTTGTTAAAAGCGGATGGCTTTCCGACATATCACCTTGCGAACGTCGTGGATGATCATGCGATGAAGATCACGCATGTGATCCGAGGAGAAGAATGGTTGCCAAGCGCACCGAAGCACTTGTTGTTGTACGAGAGCTTTGGTTGGGAACCACCGAAGATGGCGCATCTTCCGCTGCTGTTGAACTCAGACGGGACCAAGATGAGCAAACGCAAGACGATCGGGGCGTTTCAAGTCGATGTGATGGTCGAAGATTACCGAGACAAGGGCTATTTGCCTGAGGCGCTGATCAACTTTTTGTCGTTGCTGGGTTGGAATCCCGGGACAGGGCAGGAGCTGTTTACGTTGGCGGAACTGGTGGAGGCTTTTTCGTTGGAGCGAGCGCAAAAAGCGGGAGCGAGCTTTGATATCGAAAAACTTCAATGGATGAACAAGCAGCACTTGAAGATGTTGGATGTGGCGGATCTTGCGCAGCGTTTGAAACCAGCGGTGATGGCGTCGGGGATGCCGATGCCATCGGAGGATGCGTTGGCGGTGATCGTGGGGTTGATGCGTGAGCGAGTGACCTTTTTGGAAGAGATCCCGACACAAGCGGATTATCTGTTTCGCGATCCGATGGTGTATGACGAGAGCGTGGTGAAAAAGCAGTGGAAGGGCGATGCTTTTGCGAAGATGGTGGCCCTACAAAGCCAACTGTCGGGGATTTCGGTGTGGGATCGGGATGCGATCGATCAGGGGATCGTGCAAGCTGCCGAGGGGATGGGGCTAAAGAAGGGTGCGTTTTTGGCGATCACACGGCTTGCGGTGAGTGGTGCGGCGGGTGGTCCTGATCTTCTCGATATGATGGCGTTGTTGGGTAAGGATACCTGTCTTCGCCGTGTTGCGCGTGCATTGGAAACGCTACCGCCCATCGTTTGAGGGGATTGGTTTTTTTAAGGTTTGGGTGGGTGGGGTTGTATGCTCAGAAGATGTTCGAGGCGTGCGGTGTTTGCGCTGTTTTCGTCTGTGGCGATCAAGATCAGGGCGTATTGTCCGGGCTTGTGGAGGGTGATCTTGCCTTGAACAGTCCATACGGGATGGATGAGGGTGGGAGGGAGTCGGATGGTTTGGGTGCGGCCTGTTTGTAGGATCTTGGGTGGGCCGCCCTCGTGACGGAGATGGATATCGACACGGGCGCGCAACAGGCCATCTTTGGGCTTTAATCCGCTGATGCGTACGCGGTAAGCGAGCGTACCGAGGGGAAGGGGACCACTTTGGAGATGAGGAAAGCCCGCATTGTTGAGGATATCAAAGTCGATCAAGGCGAGTTTGCGTTTGGCTTCTTCTTCGAGGGCGCGGATGCGTTGTTCGAGAGCGGGGCCACCGAATTGAAAGCGGGTGAGTTGGCCGTTTTGGAAGGCGAGAAGTAGGTGAAAGCGTGCGTTGGCGTAAAAGAGGCGGTAGAGGACGCCTTTTTTTCCGTTGTCGTTTGTGGCTTTGGGGGAGCGCTCGTAGCGTTGGAGGGGGCCGAAGCTGCGCAGAAGTTGATGGAGGCGAGTGAAGTCGCGGATCGAGAAGTTGATGGGCATGCCTTGGGTGATCTTTTGGAACGCAGCGTGATCGTTGTGTTGGAAAGAAGCGAGGAGCTTTTTGAAAGTCTGCTCGATTTTTGGGTCTGGCGGGGTTGAGGCAAGCACAGGGGGAAGAAAGAGCGGGATAGCGAAAAGGAGAAAGCCAAAAAGTCCGATAATGCGGTGTTTGGTGGGATTGCAAACAGAATGTTGTTCCATGCGATCTTCTCCAAGGGTTGGATCGTGAGGGATTGGTGAGGACGAAAGACCTGCGCAACTTGCCCTTGCATCGGACGTAGTGGGTTTGATGGTGAGGGCCGTTGCGCGAACGAAGCAGATGTAGCACAAAAGCGGATCGAAGGAAAACGTGGTTCGGGTCGGGCGGAGCCGTTCGGTTTGGGGTAGGAGTGATGCCGTGGCCAAAAAAAGCCGTGTTCGCGTTGCTTGAAGCGAAATATGTGCGGATGGAGGAGCGAGTGATGTTTCAGATATCGTTGTTGATCTTTTTGGGGACGCAGACGTGGATGGAGCGGACGTTGCCGTTGCCAGAACCGATGGAGCGGCGTTTGCGTCATGCGGAGGCAACGATACGAGAAGAGGCGTTGTTGCGGTTGCGGTGTCGTCGGAATGTACATGAGCAGCAGGCGTTGTGGAGGGGGCTTGGAGATGCGTTGGCGTCTGTGCGTTGGCGTGCGTTTGCGGGATTGTTGTTGTGTGATGAGAAGCAGATGATGGAGGCGATGTTTCGGGCGAGTCGAGACGAGGCGTATTTGATTCGGCTTGCGGTGGCGCGTCGAGCGGCGCGGGTGCGTGGGAGGGATAGCTTTTTGTTGTTGCGTTCGTTGTTGGAGGATCGGCATCCTGTGGTGTATGCGTATGCGTTGGTGGGCTTGGTGCAGCGGGGGTATGCGTTGGCGTTGCCGATGTTGCGAAGAAGACTGCGCCAAAGGGAACAAGAGGTCGTGCAGGAGGCGTTGTTGTTGGCAATCGAGCGTATGCGTGCGGATCGAGCGGTGTCGGTGTTGTGGGATGTGCTTCGGCATCGTGACACGGCGTTGCGGGGGTTGGCGTTGCGGGTGTTGGTGTCTTTGTCGTTGTCGCGTCGGGATGTGCGTCGAAAGGCGCTGCGTTGGTTGATGCGGGAGCAAGGGCGTTTGCGAGGGGATGCTCGTGGGCCGATGGTGGCGGCGCTGGCGATCTTGGGTGAGCCGAATGGTCTGCTGGCGTATCGTCTGTTGTTGAAAGAAGGGCCGCTTGGGCCTGCAAAGGCAGGGTTGGCGTTTTTGAGTACTTTGGAGGAGCCGATCGCGGTAGAGATGTTGCGAGAAGCTGCAAAGACCGCGATGATGCCGTTGCGTTTGGAGGCTGAGACGTCGTGGCAGCGGATGCAAGGGGAGATGCAGCGTTGGCGTTCTGCGGAAGAACGCTCCTTTTGAGGGGCTTGCTCGTGGGGGTCTTGTGTTTGTGTGTTGGGGATCTCGTGTTTGAGTGTGCCTGTTTTTGCGGGTTGTGGAAATCTTGTGTTTGGGGGCGGGTGTGAGCAGAGTTGAGAGTGTTGGAATAAAAAGAGGGGTGGGTAGGGTTGAAGGAAGTCGAGAATGCCGCGAGATGGCGAGGTGTTCATCCCCAAGCGCAAGGGAACCGAGCATGTTTGGTTTTTTGAAACGTTCAAAGCAGAACGAATTTGAAGCGTTATCGATGCCTTACCTTGATGCGTTGTACAACGCGGCGGTGCGGTTGTGTCGTAGCGAAAGCGACGCAGAAGATCTCGTGCAAGAAACGATGTTAAAAGCCTTTCGCTTTTTCCATCGTTTTGAGCAGGGGACACATATCAAGGCTTGGCTTTTTAAGATCATGACAAATACGTTTATCAACCACTACCGCAAGCAACAGCGGGATCGCGAGGTCGTCGAAGATTGGGATTGGGACCAGATCGCCAAGCCCGATCCGAGCAGTCGAGACTTCGAGCAAAAGCTGTTTGCACACACGATCAGCGATCAAGTGATGGCGGCGCTCGAAGAGATCCCGTTGGACTTTCGGATGGTGGTGATGTTGGCGGATATCGAAGAGTTTGCTTACAAAGAGATCGCTGAGATCGTGGATTGCCCGATTGGAACGGTGATGAGCCGTTTGTATCGAGGGCGCCGAATGCTTCGTAAGTCGCTGCATAGATACGCTGTAGAACACGGCATTATCGATGATTCGTGGTCGGCTGAAAGCGAGGGAGACGCCAAAGTTGCGGATATGGAATCGTTTCGGCGGGTGCGTGCGGAGAAGCAGAAAGTGGGCGGCGCGTGAGTGCAATCTCGAAGAATGCGACGGAGTTTGGGTCGATGACGAAGCAAGAAAAAGAACAAATTCTCCACGCTTATTTGGATGGCGAGCTTGGGGCGCGAGAGCGGGTGGAGATGGAAGAAGCCTTGGATGCCGAGCCGACGTTGCGCGCAGAACTGCGTTTTTATCGAAAGATGCGCCAACAACTACAAGAGGCTCCGCGCAAACTGGCGTCACCTGCGTTGGTTGGGCGGATTCAGGAGCGCTTGCGAGGAGAGGTGCGAACGACGCGTTGGATGGGGTTTTGGCAAGCAGGGATGGCGGCAGGGATGGCGTGTGCGATGACCGCTGTGATCTTCTTTTGGAGCCGTCAATCTGAGACTCCGCAAATCTCGGAGAATCCGAGCCTTGTGGGGCGCGATGTTCAAAAAGCGATGCCTACCCAAACCGCGACCGAGCCATCGGTACAAGGTAGCACGCCCGTGGCCGAAGGCTCGCGGCCTTCTGCGATCGAACAAAACCGCGACGATACTTCGTCTGAGTCGATGTTTCCTGCCGAGTCGACGCCAAACGACACGCGCTTGTTGCGTTGTCCGCGCAAGTACAAAGCATGGTTGCGACAACGCGCCCAAGAACGCCAAAAAGCTCAACGCCTCCAAGCCTTGCGCCTGTTGCGGATGTACCACCCTTCTCTTGCACAATCGAGAACAGTCGTTTCTGCCCCTTCCTACCGCTTGATCCACCCCCCAACGCAGCTTCGAATCCGACCCTTGTCGCGTTCGACTCGCTCTACCCGCCCTTAGCTTCCACAAGAAAGTGGGGTGTGAGGTGACGCCTCACAAAAGCCACCCAACCGCGCTGCTCGGTACGATAGAAAACTTGCGTTTCTTGTGCATTTTTTGTAGGTTGGCGCAGGCTTGGGGAGGCATTGTGCGTGTGCGGCGCTCGTGGTTGCGAAAACAAGGATTTTTCACGATCTTTTCACAATTCCTGCTCGTAGATCTCGCCCAAGTCTGCAACAAAAAGACGGTTTGTGCGCAAAGCACAGAGGTGTTTTGAGGTCGCAGGTTCCGATGGATCTGCGTGGATGGGAGGTTCGTGAGAGATCGTTGGAGATCCATACGTCCTCCAAATAGCCGCAGAATCCGAGAGAACTGCGCGTATGGGAGGATTGGAGATGCGTCAGCAACAGCAACAGGGCGGAGGATGGACCCAAGTAAAAGGGGGGCCGATCCATATTCCGCAGCGGTATCGGCAAGAAACGCGAGGAACCCGCCCGCCTGCTCAGTTGGAAAATACACGGCGACAGAGTTTCTTTCGTCAAGTGCTGCGTTTTGGTGTTTTTTTGGTGTTGGTGGGGTTGGTGACGGGCGGATGTAGCGGGCTGTGGGTGTTTTCTCGCTATGCGACGGGCATCCCGTTGATCACCAGTTTGAGCCAATACAACCCCGAACTACCGACCTTTTTCTATGCTGAAGACGATCAGGTGGTGGGTGAGGTCGCCAACAAACGGCGCGTGTTGCTGCCGATTGAAAAGTTACCCACCAAGCTGATCTATGCGCTCGTTGCAGCCGAAGATGACCGCTTTTTCCATCATGGCGGCGTCGATCCGTTGGGCGTTTTGCGAGCTGTGGTCAAAAATCTCAAGACAGGACGGCTCAAGGCGGGTGGATCGACTCTTTCGCAACAAGTTGCCAAAAGCTTCTTGTTGGAAAGCATCGATCTGCGGATGCAAAAAGGTCTTTGTCGCAGCGACGCGCAGTGTGGGTGGCGAGAGCGTTGTCAAACCAAGTCGGGTTCGCCGTATGGGACGTGTGTTGCACGATCTTTCAAAAACTGCGCGAAGAAGATCACGCGGATCATCCAAGGCCGTCCGATGCAGATCTATCAAGGCTTTTCAACAACCTGTGATGCACACGAAGCATGCAAAGTCCAATGCAGCGACCGCGAAACCAACAATAGCGGCCTGTGTCCGCGCTGGATCTGCACGCCTGTGGCGACTCAACCGACCTGCCAAAGCAACGCGACTTGCGGGTTTGGGCAGCGTTGCGAAGAGGGCGAGTGTAGGCCCCAATTTGCCGCACAAGTCGCGGATATCTTGGATCGTTTGCAACGCGCAGGAGCGGTCGTTAGCAAAGTTCATGGTTCCCAAGAAGTCTTGCAAAAACTCGAAGGCGGTTTCTTTCGCGAACGCACTGACAAAGACGAGCAAGTTCGGATATTCGCGGAAAGAGGCGCACAAGTCGAGACGCGCTCGATCCAGTCTTTGCCGGGTGTTTTGTCGGTGTACCGTTTTGCAAAAAAGAGCCTTCGCCGAAAGATCCGCGAAGCTATCTTGGCGACACGCCTCGAACGAAAGTTCACGAAAAAAGAGATCTTGTGGTTGTATCTCAACGAAAACTACTTTGGCCACCATGCTTATGGTGTCCAAGCCGCCGCCCAAAACTACTTTGGCAAAAACGTATGGGATCTGAACCTTGCGGAGATCGCGGTTCTTGCGGGTCTTCCGAACGCTCCAAGCAAGTTCGATCCCTATCGATATCCCGAACGGGCGCGTCAGAGGATGAAGTATGTTCTCAAGCGGATGCTTGAGATGGAGTTCATCACCAAGGCCGAACACGACGAGGCGTTGAACCTCAAGATCGAAACACGGTCGATCCCTGATCGTTTTCGTGTACAAGCGCCCTATTTTACGGAAGAAGTGCGCAAAGATATCTTGCGTCGGTATGGCAAGACCAAGCTGATGGAAGGCGGACTGCGGATCTTTACCACCGTCGATCCAGAAAAGCAGATGATTGCGCGTCGTGCGCTGCGTCGTGCACTCGAATCGCTGGACATGCGCCAAGGGTATCGCGGCCCTTTGGGCCATATCCCCCGCGCCCATTGGGCCGATGCCAACAAACAAGCGGCGCATTTTTATGGAAAAGAACCACTCCAAGTGGGCCGATTGTACGGTGGTTTGATCACAGGCATCGATCAGGGAGAACAAGTCGTGACGGTGCAGATCGGCGATCACAAGGCATCCTTGCCGTTGGCAGGGATGGCGTGGGCACGCAAGCCCGGCTCCTCCTCTAATCCCAAGAATTACAAACGCACCCGCATCGGAGATCTGGTGAAGCGGGGAGATTGGGTGCTTGTGGAGGTTGTGAAAGATCGCGATGCCCTCAAAACAGGCAGCGCAGCGATCGATCGCAAGATCCCCGAAGAAGGCGTGTTGTTGCGTCTGCGCCAACATCCAAAAGTCGAAGGCGCGTTGCTCTCGGTACAACCGCACTCTGGCTATGTGGATGTGATGGTGGGCGGGTATTCGTACGCTCGCAGCGAGTTTAACCGTGCGATGCACGCTTGCCGCCAGCCGGGTTCTTCCTTTAAGCCCTTGGTGTACGCTGTGGCGATGGAAGAAGGAGAAGCGCAAAAGGTCAATGGCCGCGAAGAAGTCATGCCCATCACTCCCGGAACGATCTTGCTCGATACACCGCTGGTTCACGACTCTGGAACGGACCCCGCTGCGGCTCGCTATAAGCCGAGCAATTACTCGGGCAAATACGAGGGCGAAGTGATGTTGCGCAACGCCTTGATCCGCTCAATGAACGTCCCTTCTATCCGACTGATGCTGAAAGTCGGGATCGACAAGATCGTCGATTATGCCCAAAAGTTCGGCATTACCACACAACTTCGCAAAGAGCTTGGTTTGGCTC
>CAUJFU010000377.1 GCA_963169055.1 Myxococcota bacterium | reverse complement strand
AGCAGATTTTCTTGGATCGTGTGATCCATGACAACACCGTGATGTTGCCGATCTTCGGGGACATAAGCCATCCCTGCGGCCAATCGCTGTGTTGTCGACAGCGTGTGGAAGGGGGCGCGTGCGGAAGTGGCGGGAGGCGTGGCATCTCGGATAGCGTGGGCGGAAATGTCGGATGGATGGGAAGAATGGGTGTTGGGTGTAGAAATGTTGGATGATAGGGAAGAATGAGCGTTGGGTGTCGAGATGTCGGATGGAAGGGAGGAATGGGCGTTGGGTGTCGAGATGTCGGATGGATGGGAGGAATGGGTGCTAGATGCTAAAACTTCGGATGATAGGGAGGAATGAGCGTTAGATGTCAAGATGTCGGAGGGTGCGAGATACAAGGAACCTGCGCTGATGGGGCGTAAGCCGACGATGGCCTCGATCAATTCGTGTTGGCCGTTTCCTTCGACGCCTGCGATGCCGACGATCTCGCCTGCGTGGATGGTAAGCGATAGGTCGCGGATCGCCTGCTGTGATGGGGTTCTTGGAACGGAGATATCGCGGATCTCGAAGACAGGGAGGGTTGCAGTGCGGGGTGTTTTTTGGGGAGGGGAGGGGATGCGACCGATCATGGCGCGAGTGATGCGTTCGTCGTCCATCTCGGCGATGGAGCCTTCGTCCACTTTTTGCCCGCGTCGTAGGACGCTGACGGTGTCGGCGAGAGCGCGAACCTCGCGGAGTTTATGGGAGATAAAAAGGATGGTGAGTCCGTCTGAAACGAGTTGGCGGAGACTCGCAAACAAGGTGTCGATCTCTTGGGGTGTGAGGACAGCGGTGGGTTCGTCAAGGATCAAGAGATCGATCTGGCGGTAGAGGGCTTTGAGGATCTCGACGCGTTGTTGTTGACCGACAGAGAGGTCGCCTGCGTACGCGTCCACATCGATCTCCATCCCGTAGCGAGCGGCGAGTTGTTGGATCTTGTGGCGAGCACGCTGTGGGGTAAGCCACCCAAAAGCGAAGGTTTCTTGTCCGAGTACGAGATTTTCCCAGACACGCAAGGTGGGAACCAACATAAAGTGTTGATGAACCATACCGACGCCACAGGCTTTTGCATCGGCGGCTGAGCGAAAGGTGATCGGCTGGCCTTTCCATGAGAGGAAGCCTTGGGTGGGTTGAAGCATCCCGAAGGCGATCTTCATTAAGGTGGATTTTCCTGCGCCATTTTCTCCTAAGAGGGCGTGTACACTACCTTTTTGAATGTGTAGGTCGATGGATTGGTTGGCGACGAAGCCGTTGGGGAATCGGCAGGTGATCTGATGAAGCCCCAGCAACACAGACGAAGAGAGCGAAGCAGCCGAAGAGCGGGATTGTTCGGTAAGAGGGGTTGGGTTGGGCATCTGGAGCGCTCCTTTGCGTGATCGGCGGTTGTGAGGGCGTGGGGTATTGCATCCTCAACAGTCGAATGATCCGATCGTTAGGGCGTTTTTGTGGATTTGTGGATCGCGGTGGGTTGTGAGGTGGTGGTCTCAGGAAACGTCGGTGAGACGTGGATCTTGCCTTGGATGATCGCAAGTCGCTGTTTTTGGAGAAGGCTCATAAAGTCTTTGGGCAGACGATCGCGTGCAAAACGCGCATCGGTGACGTCTACACCGCCCTCTGCAAGGCCATAACGGAACACTCGTCCCTCGAAGCGTTGGAGCAAGAGTAGCTTGATGATCTCGAAGACTGCGACGTTGACGCGCTTGACCATGGAGGTCAAGACCGAGCCGGGAGCGAGCGCGTCTTGGTTTCCATCCACCCCGATAATGTAGCGTTTTTTGAGCGGGTTCGTTTGCTGCTTGTTCCATGTTCGTGCGGCTTTGATCGCGCCATGTCCCGAAGAACCGGCTGCGTGGAAGATGATATCGGCTCCTTTTCCAAAAAAAGTGGTCGCGATCTTTTCCCCGCCATCGGGATCATGGAAGCCTTTGGGAGAGGCGCTGACATAGCCGATCATCACGGGGGTGTTGGGGCGAGTCTCCAACACCCCTTGGCGAAAGCCCGCTCCGAACTTGCGGATCAGCGGAACATCCATGCCGCCGAGAAAGGCGACGCGGCCTGTTTGGGTGGCTAGCGCAGCCAACATACCCGCAAGATAGGAGCCTTCGTGTTCTTGGAACACCAAAGAGGCCACGTTGGGGCGCCTCACCACCGAATCGATGATCGCGAAGCGTTGGCGTGGGTATTGGGTCGCGATATCTTCGACTGCACGAGCCATCAAAAATCCGACGCCGATGATCAGATCAAAGCCTTGTTTGGCGAAGTTTTCGATGTCGTGCCTCGCTGCTGCATTTTCGCGAGGTTCCGAATATCGGACTTGTACCCCACGAAATAAGCGTTGCGCTTCCATCAAACCTTCATAGGCGGAGTCATTGAAGGATTGGTCTCCTCGCCCACCTACCGACAGCACCAAGCCGACACGCAAGATCTTCTGCACTTCTTTCGGTGCGACCTGCCTGACGGGCCTCAAGACTCCACCGATCAAGACGGCGCCAAACATCAACCACAAGCCGATGGTTCCGAGATATCTTTTCACTGACTCGTCCTTTATTGTGTAAGGTTGCGCCGATCTCAAGCCGTGTGCTGTTCGCTGGAGTGTTGGCGCGAAGAGAGACGTTTCGTTGTGTGCGGATTCTAACAGAGAGGCCGCGTCCGCTTCTAGGCTTTTTTTGTTTGAAGTGGAGTGGTGTGTCACGCGCTATCCGCAGATGTGACGGCAAAGATTCGGCCAAGCAAGGGCTTGGAAAAATTTTGGGAGGTGGTATAGTGCGGTTGTTTTTGGGGGGTCGAAGCGTCTACACGTTGACGGAGCGAGCGCAAAAGCGCACGATGACCGTTGTTTGGCATGTTTGGGTGAGATGTTATGGTTTTTGACCCCGCACCATCGTTTTTTCTGTTGGGAGGAATTATGCTACGAGAACAAAGGCTTGCACGCCTTCTTGGGTTGTGCTTTTTGGCCTTGACTTTGACTTTTTGTACGGCTCCAAAAGGCAAACTGGGCGACACCTGCGATGTCCCCGAAGACTGCGATCAGACAGCGGATGCGTTGGTTTGTCGTGGGAAAAAATGCAGTAAACCACTTCCTCCAAACCAAGCCCCCACCGCAGTGATCTTTTTTGCACCAAGTTCCCCCAACACCAACGAGCCCGTCGAGTTGGACGCACGGCGCAGTAGCGACCCCGAAAACGATCTGTTGACGTTCAAATGGACCCTCGAAGCCAAACCCGAAAAGAGCAAAGCAGCGATCGCAGATCCCACAGCACGACAAACAACGTTTACCCCCGATGTCGCGGGAGAATACACGCTGCGTTTGGTGGTTTCTGACGACAAAAATACTTCCGCCCCACGCGACGTAAAGGTCAACGTGATCGACGGGCCCAACGCCAAACCCACCGCCATCGCAGGAGAGGATCTGTTGGTTCCGCCCATGCAAAAAGTGACCTTCGATGGCTCCAAAAGCTCCGATCCTGACGGGGATCCGTTGACCTTCCGATGGCGGATCGCCACCCGCCCGACAGGATCGACTTCTCAGTTGGAGGCGGACACCACGGACAAGCCCTCCTTTACACCCGACAAAGAAGGCCGTTACATCGTCGAATTGGTCGTGATCGACCGCCGTGCGCTCGAATCCGATCCAAGCTCCTTGACCGTCAACGTCCAAGAAGGAGCCGACAAAACGCCGTCCTTGACCAGCATCGATCCCAAAGAAGGGTTAGCAGGAGCCAAGGTCGAAGTGACGCTGAAAGGCGCAGACTTTGTGCAAGGTGCGGAAGTTCGCATTCAAAACCAATACTTTCCTGCCCAGTTTGTCAGTGCCAGTGAATTAAAAGCAACCTTGGATCTTGGAACGCAAAGCGCCGGAACCAAGGAGATTTTCGTTCGGAACCCCAACAACCGCTTTTCGAAACCTGCTGTTCCTTTCGAGGTCAAAGAAGTTCCAGCCCCCGAGATCGTTTCGATCGATCCCCCCCAAGGCTTTGAAAATGCCAAGATCACCTTCCGCATGAAGGGGCGTTATTTTATCGACGGCCAGATCGAGGTCAGCTTTGACCTGCGGCCCGTCAATCCACCCGCCAAAGTGTTAAGCACCACCGAATTAGAATTTACCATCGATTTTGCTGGCGAAGTTCCGGGCAAACACTTCTTGAAAGTGCGCAATACGACGGTGAACAAGTCTTCTCCCGACTTTCCGATCACCATCGGACCACGCCCGCCCAAGCCCGTTGTGACAGTGTTGGTCCCCAACTTTATTCGAGATAGAAAGCCCGGTCCTTTCGACATCTACGGTGAAAGCTTTGAAGTCGGGGCCAAGATCATCCTCGAATTACCCGACAAAACCGCTGTCGAGATTCCCACCAAGCGCGTCGCACGTACCAACCTCCAAGCCTCGCCCGCACTCGATCTTTCGGACGACAAAAAATTTCCTTTCGGCGATTACAAGGTGTTTGTGCGAAACCCTGACGGCCAACAATCCGACGACAAGCTCGACATGACCTTTTCGGGCGCGGACTCTCCGCCCAAACTCGAACGCATCCTGCCTTTCAACTGGTATCTGGGCGAAAAAGTCGAAAGCGCTCGCGTGTTCGGAGAGAATTTTGAGCAAGCTGTGGGCGGTTCCGCAGGTTCCAAACTCAAGATCGGAAATATCGAAATCACCCAAGCAGGCGGTCCCTACGGCAAGTTGACATGGCAATTTAGCAGCGCGGCGATGACGCTCGATATCGACTTGACAGACACCTCCAAGTGGCAACAAGGCGATCAAGACGCTGTGATCGTCAACAACAACGGAAAGTCTTCTGCGCCGTTTAAGGTGACGATCTCTTACCGTCAGCCCTCGATCTCTTCGGTCTCTCCGTCAGGAACAGGCACCACTTGCGATCAGCTTGTTTGCATCGATGGGATCAACTTTACAAAAAGTACCTACGTCACCATCGGAACCAAAACCTACCGACAGACCGACCCCACCAATCCCGTCAAGTACGAGAGCGACCGCCGCATTTGTTTGACTGTTAAAAAAGGCGATCTTGCGACAGGCACGTTTGATTTGATTGTCCACAACGGACCGAGCGCGCAGTCTGCAAAGGCGAATTTCACGGTAAGCAACACCATCGTGACCCCTGTAATCAACTATATCCGTCCTGCAACAGGTCGTGCGGATACGACCGTTGCGATCGAGGTTTACCCGTCGAGTTCGCCTTCAGGTACGTTTACGACCGCTGCTGCGGTGTATTTGGATGGAAAACTCATGTCCTCGACGTGCGATGCGTCTTCGGGAACAACCCCCTATTGCTACGATCTCACGGCAACGCTCGATCTATCGGGATTTCAGCCCGGGACGTACCCACTTTGGGTCGCCAACGCTTGCGATACGCGCAGCGCAACCATCTCTTTCCTTGTCGGTGAAGCACCAAGCCCGACGATCTTTTCGGTGAGTCCGTCGTTTGCGCGTGTGCGAGATAAGGTGGATCTGATCTTCAAAGGACGCGACTTTACAAGCAATCACAGCTTGTTCATCAACAACGTGAAGGTGGATTCGACGTTTGTGTCCAAAGAAGAGATCAAAACCAAGAATCTCTACGACTTTGCGGGCGCTTCGTTGGGCGATATCGATATCAAGATCGTGAATGGTAACGGCAAACAAACCCCTGTGCTCAAGTACTCGGTGGTCTCGTCTTTTGTACCCACCCTCACAGGCGTCGAGAAAAACGTCCATCAGCGAGGCCGTGTCTTGCCGGATATGATCGTGAAAGGCTCGGACTTTATTTTGACCTCGATCCTGTATGTCGACGGAAAAGCCGCAGCCACGCAGTATGTGACCACCTCCGAACTTCGTCTGATCGGTTTTGATGCAACGCAGTTGGCCGCAGGAACGTACCCTGTCGAAGTGCGTAACGGTACACGCGCAAGCAACAAATATCCGTTGGTTCTCGAACCTGTGCCTCCGCCGACTGCGGATTACTTGTCTCCTGCAAGTATTACGGCGGGAAGCGCGAGCGAGATCGCCAGTTTGTACGTGTACGGATCGTTGTTTAGTTCCTCGCCGGCTTCGGTGGTGATCATCAAAAATCCCCAAGGCGTCGATATCTCTTCGCGTTACACACCTGCGTTCAACTCCACAACGTACATCCGTGGAAAGTTCGATATCATCGGTCTTCCCGCAGGGGCCTACAGTTTTGAAGTGCGCAATCCCACAGGAGAGATGAGCAACAAGCTGATCTTTACGATCAATCCGCCTCCTCCGCCTGTTGCGACGTTGATGTCGCCGCCCTTTGCGTTTCGAGGCAATGCGTTTCAAAACTTGCAGATCACAGGAAGCAACTTTGTGACGGGAGACTTTGTGGTGTTTGACAACAAGGTGACACTGCCCGGCACCGTTACCTCGGCCACGACGATGCAAGTGACGGTTGATCTCACGGGCTTCCGTTTCCCCCGCACTGCCGATGTTTTCGTTCAGCGCTGCAATGATCCACCTGCTTGTACGCAGCTCCAAAAGACATCCGTGTTGAAACTCAATGTGCAAAATCCTAGCTGTACAGGCGCTTTTGCTGTCGATTGCACCAAGATCATTTCTCCAAATACTGAAGCATGCGATGTTGCGGGAGGAAACGTTTGTCGTCCAACCTGCACCAACAACGCGACCTGTACTGCGCTTGACGCCTCCGTCACTTGGACTTGCCAATTGGGACTATGCAAATAGCATGGATGCGATCATCGTGGTGGTTCCTTGCTACAACGAAGAAAAGCGCCTTGATGTGGACGCGTTCTTGTCTTACTTGGCGCAAACAACGGGTGTTTCGTTGTTGTTTGTGAACGATGGGAGTCGGGATGGGACGTTGGGGGTGTTGCGCTCGATCGAAGCGCAAGCCCCTGCGGGCCGTTGCGAGGTTTTGGATCTGGAGAAAAATCAAGGGAAGGGGGGGGCGGTTCGTGCGGGGATCTTGCACGCCTTGACAAAAAAGCCCGAAGTGGTGGGATTTTGGGATGCTGATCTGGCGACTCCCTTAACGGAGATCGGTTCGCTCTATGATCTGCTCAAGACTTCGCCGACGTATGAGATGGTGACGGCTGCGCGGGCGTTGATGTTGGGGCGCGATATCCGCCGCCAAGTCATGCGCCATTATATAGGCCGTTGCTTTGCGATGGTGGCTTCGATCTTGCTGGATTTGTCGGTATACGATACGCAGTGCGGGGCCAAACTGTTTCGTGCGACGCCGTGGCTACATACGCTGTTTGCGCAGCCGTTTTTGTCACGTTGGATCTTTGACGTCGAGCTGTTGTTGCGGCGAAAAGCTTTGGGGGAGCGACTTGGCTTGCCGCCGCTTGAACAGGCTGTGATCGAGTTTCCTCTCCACGCTTGGGAGGATGTACGCGGTTCAAAGCTCGCGGGGCGTGATTTCTTTCGTGTCCAGCGCGATCTTGTTGCGATCCGCTTGGATTATGCGCGGCGTTTGCGTGCGCCACTCGAAGAGATCGCTCCTTATTTGTTTGAGAGCGAGCAAAACAAGAAGGGGACAAAGCATGCGTGATCTGTCGGTGTTGGAGTTTGCACACGTAAGCGAGAGACAACGCGATGCTTTTTCGAGTTGGTGGTGGCTGATCCTTTTGGCGTTTTTTCCTTTGATCCCATGCACTTTTACAGCACCTGCAACGATGGACTATTGGTTTTTTCTCGCGAAAGGTGAGCGTTTGTGGGAGCTCGGCTTGAGTTCTTTAGGAGGAAAGAACCCCTTTGTGTTTACGACGCTCGAAGGGAGCGTGTTTTTGGACAAAGAGTGGCTCTTTGGGATGGGGCTGCGGTGGTACTGGGAGATCTTCGGACACCAAGGAGCGGGGATCTTGCGGGGGGGGTGGATTTTTTTGTGGTGTGTGCTGTTCTTTTCGATCGCGCATCGTCTGGGGGCAGATCGATGGATCACGGCATTGGTTTTTGGGCTGGGGGCTTATTCCGTATTGGTGGTGCGGATGAGTGTGCGCCCGCATACGTTGGGAAATCTGTTTGTATTGGTGTTGTTTTGGCTTCTCACGATCCCGCCCAAACGATGGCATTTGTGGGCCGTCTTGTTGTTGTTTGTGTTGTGGGCCAATATCCACGGTAGTTTTACGGTGGGGGGAGCGCTGCTCGGGGCGGTAGGTGTGTGGGCCTTGTGGGTTCCGTGGTGGTATCGCACCCGCGATCCAGCGTTTGCGGCGTATGCCGCGCAGTGGCGCGCTTGGTGGTGGGTGTTGCCTGTCTTGCCCTTTGTGGTGTGCATCAACCCCTATGGATGGCGCTTGTGGTCGGTGTTGTGGACGTTTCAACGCGAGATATCCAGTCGCCCCGATCCGTGGGTGGCTCCCGAATGGGAAGCTTTTTCGGTGACGAGTCCGTATGCCAATTTTTTGTTGGGGGTTCTATTTTTGTTGGCGGCGACGTGGTTTTTGCCTGAGCGACGCCGTCGAAGCCAGTGGTTGTTGTGCATGGCGCTTGGGGCGCTGTTGACCTTTTCCAATCTGCGTTTTGTGGGGTTGTCTTTTTTGATCTTGGGACCCTTGTTGGCAGCGCAGCTATCGTTGCTCAAACGCCCCATTCTTCGGCGCTTGGTCGTGGTTGGATTTGCTGTATCGGTGATGATCTTGGGGCAACAGGCGTGGAGCAACGGCCCACGGTGGGGGTTGTCGCCGACGATGGAGAGCGAACCTGTCGAAGCTTTGGATATCTTGGAACGCCACAAAGGGCTGCGAGTGCGGTTATTTACGGATCTTTATACGGCGGGGTATATCTCTTTTCGTTCGCATCGACACGTGCAGGTTGCTTATGATGGAAATCCCCTTACACCGGGTTTTTGGGCGTGGTCTCAGGCTTACAAAGAAGCGCTGCTGTCGCCCCAAGCATGGGACGGCTACTGCCACAAACATCGCTGCGAGATGGTTTTGCTGAGTTTGCGCAACCAAATCAATACAGCGTTGTTGGCGCATCTGGCGGAACATTCCGAATGGAGGCCGTTGTATATGAGCCTGCGATGGGCGTTTTATGTTCGGCGAGCGCAAGAGCCTTCTCTCTTCAAAGGCCAAGGCTACGAGCATATCCGCTCTTTTTATGATTTGTCGGTTCTGCTCAAAGCCCCGCGTAAGGCGCTGCAAACAGAGCTTTACGCCTTACGCAAACAGCCGTCAGGTGGGGATCTTGCGGATGTGATCGAGGCGAATATCTGGTTAGACCAGCAACGATTGGGTCCTTACTCCGCGCATCTGCGGTGTTCTTCGGCCTTGCGCCCGATCGCACAACAACACCTTCGACGTCTTCGGCTGATCGCCAAAAAGGTTCCGTGGCATCCCGGTGTGGCTTATCTTTTGGGCGTGTTGGAGATGATCAGTGGCGAGATCAGCCGTTCGATGGAGGCTTTGGAGATCGCTGCTTCGTGGAATCCCTATTGGCCGAAGCCTTGGGCGGCCATTTATCGCATCGCGTCGGTACAAAAGCAGCCCAAGATCGCACGTTATGCGTTGATGTCTCTCCGTCGTATCGGGATGATCGGTGAAGAAGCCATCTTGCGTCTTCGTCTCGCTGAGAAAGGGATCGATGCCCACTCGTCCGCATCTACACCGCCACCCCCGTCCACAACCCCTTCTTCTCGCTCTTCTTCGGCTCCTCGTTAACGTGCGTTTCGCGCTCGTGATACGATAATTCGAGAAAAGTGGGATCGAAGCTGGAGACGCCCTGTTCTTGGGCAGCCACACCTTGCTGCCCCTACATCTTCCTTGTACACAATTATTTCGATGCGTGGTTCTACGCCTACCGAAACGAGGGCTGCCCCTACATCTTCCTTGTACACAATGGGCGGATTTCGTGTGAGATGTTGCTGCGCGAACTTTTCTTTCGGG
>CAUJFU010000376.1 GCA_963169055.1 Myxococcota bacterium | reverse complement strand
AAGGTCGTGATCCAGCCCGCTGTTCGGCGTTCTGTGGTGCGCTCAGGATCTGTGGCCCACAGATAGGCCACAAACGAGATCCCAAATAACACCGCCATCAGCTTCCATTGGGCAAACAGCCACGAACCCGGGCCGGCAAATCCCGACCAAGACGACGGTACTTTCCAATCAATTAAGATCTGATACATCGAAGTTCTTTCTTTTGGACCGATACGAAATCCGCCCCTTGTGTAAACGGAAGATGTAGGGGCAGCCCCCTGTGGTGCCCAACAACAGGGCGTCTACAGCGGATCGCACCGACCCTTCAAACGCACTTCTCTCGGATATCGTATGACACCGTAAAAAAACAAAGGCATAAAAGGCGTGGAGATTCGGGATGGAGAGCTTATTTCGCGCCTTCTTGGTTTTGGCGGGTGACAAACACCGCCAAGGCCAACACAAAGAACACAGCCGCTGCAAGCTGGCTCCACGACAACAGATCCGCTCCTTGGGCAAGAGGCGTGATATCGCGCTGGAACGAAGCGATCAGGCCGCGTCGTTCGTCGCCACGGAACATATCAAGGAAGAACGAAACCACGGGATAGATCAAGAGATACCAAACGAAGACTTGGCCATGATAGCGCTTGGCGCTGCGCACCCACAGCAACACAAAGAACAAGGCCAAGACGGCGAGCGATTCGTAAAGCTGTGTCGGATGCAAGCCGACACCCGCAGGAAGTTCGGCAGGCAACAACGGATGTCCGGGGAAAGAGACCTTCCATGCGGCGTTTGTGACTTTTCCAAAACCAAACCCCGCTGCAAAAGAACCCAACAGACCGAAGAATTGGCCCAGCGCTACCGAAGGGATAATGATGTCTGCCATCTTCCAAAAGTCCACTTTGGAAAGTTTTGCAAAAGCAAGGCTAACCAAAAGAGCGGCCAGAAGGCCACCATAGAACAACAAGCCACCTTCCCACAGACGGAAGATCTTCCATTGATACCACACAGTTTGCGTGCGGAAGTCCGAAGCAAATTCAGACCAATGGATCGCCACAAAGAACAGACGCGCCCCGATCATCGCCGCAAGCAACAACCAAAACGCCAGATCGAGGATACGTTCAGGATCTTCGCCGACACGACGGGCCTCACGCACCGCCAAGATGATCCCCAACAAAAAGCCGATCGCCACCAACACTCCATAAGTATGCAGCTTAATAAAGTTGAGCCGCCCTGTCCCGATACCGCCCAAGATCGCCGCAAACACCAGTGCTGCAACGGTTCCCATCCATCCCAATGCACGACGGCCTCCCTTGGCCTCAGGAGCCAAGCCCCACCACGCCACGATGCCGCTCACCACAAGACCCACAATCCACAACGAAAGCTTTTGGGCCATCCACTTGTCTGGTCCCCAGATCTTGAAAAAACTTGCGGGTAGTCGGTAATCCAACAAGATCGGATGCATCTACACTCTCCTGTTCTGTTCTTGCTTCTACGTTCCTATCTATCCGTGTCCAAACAAAAGGACAAAACACACAAACCATCTTTTGAGAGGACTTACACGGTGGCCAAAAAAGGCCGCGTTCGCGCTCTTTCAAGCGACAGAGTGGTTGTCTTGAAAAACCTGCGCTC
Source organism: Myxococcota bacterium (assembly GCA_963169055.1). Lineage (GTDB taxonomy): Bacteria > Myxococcota_C > UBA6777 > UBA6777 > UBA6777 > JAKLKB01. The sequence continues at coordinate 7,071 of CAUJFU010000376.1, read as the reverse complement.
TGTTCGCCCTCACGGGGTCAAGGGAGCCGCGCTCCCTTGTGGGGCATGGGGCGAAACCCCACAACATCCGTCCAACCGTGTAAGTCCTATTTCGATCTCGCCAGTTCGTTGGGCTTGTTTTTGGGATGTTTCTTCGCACCCGTCTCAAGGGGCTTTTGGAGGCTCTTGTGCGGGCTGGGCTGATCCACCGAACAACGTATGCAGCGCGAAAAAAAACACCCCAAAAGAGATCGCGATATCCGCGATGTTGAAGGTCGGCCAATGCGAAGTCCCTTGCGCGGTGGTCCAATAGATGTCGATGAAATCGATCACATGGTTCACGCGCAAACGATCCGTGAAATTGCCTACCGCACCGCTCGCGATCCCTGCGATGCCCAAGATCAACAAAGTTTCTTCGTCGCGTGCGCGGCGCAACATCGTCGTTAAAAAGACAAACGCCAACAACGTGATCAGCACAAACAACCCACGCCGCACCAACACAGGCAAGCCACCAAACACACCCCACGCCGAACCCGGGTTGAGTGCATAGCGAAAGTTCAACAAGCCCGGAATCACCACACACGCAGGCGAGGCGATATCCGCAACAATCAACACGTCACGACACCACAGAGACTTTTTTAACGCCTCGACTTGTTTCTTCCACACACCAAGGCTCAACCGCGCTCGATCAAAGCACTTGTCACCTGCTTCGACACAAGAACGCTCACAAGCGCTTTTCTGTTCCTTTTGCTGACAAAGGCCCCAACACACCTGCCGCTCCATCAAACACGCAGCTTGCGGAGAATGGAGGTGCGTGGTCGCCCAGTCCTTGCTGCCTTGATCCAATCCCACCACCACCAAAACCACCCACAACACAACCCAGTAGCGACGCGGCATATCGTTCTCGCTTTACTTCAAAGTTTCCGAATCGCCCGATTTTTCCGCACTTTCAGACAACGGCGGGGCTTCGTTCTGCTCGTTTTGTTCCACGATGGGCGATGCTTCAGATACGTTTGTTGTCGTCGATGATTCCGACGTTATGGACGATACTTCGGTCTCTAGCGTCGATGCTTCGGGTGTTAGAGTCGATGTATCGGTCGTTATGGACGATGCTTCGGTCGTTATGGACGATGCTTCGGGCGTTATGGACGATGCTTCGGTCGTTATAGTCGATGTTTCGGTCGTTATGGACGATGTATCGGTCGTTATGGACGATACTTCGGGCGTTATAGGCGATGCCTCGGGCTTTGGGGTGTGCTGGAGATGAGGGGGAGAGGCAGGTTGCGGTGGTTCGATGTAATCGTCTCGATCAGCATATTCTTCGTCAAAAGAAGAGCGAAGGACTTCGATGGCGATCAGGACGACACCGACAGAGATGGCGACGTCAGCAACGTTAAAGGTAGGCCAAGAGTGAGAACGCCCACCGATGTGGACAAACCAGTAGATAAAGTCCACAACGTAATCCATGCGCAAGCGATCCAAGAAGTTGCCAAGAGCGCCGCCCAAGATCAACGAAAGCGCCCAAACCATCTGTCGATGCTCGGTTTCGACGCGAAAAGAGAACAAGTAGATGATAAACAAGATCGCAAGAATGGTGATCGTGATAAAAAAAGGACGGCGAAACTCGGGCGGGTAATCGGAAAACAAGCCCCACGCAGCGCCGGGGTTGGTTTGGTAGCGGAAGTGAAAAAAGCCGGGAACGACGATACATTCGGCATTGCTGCCGCTCCACGGTTGGGACACACTGCGACAGATCCCAGATTGCTTCATTGAATCGAGGTCATAATTCCACCGACTCATCAAGAGATTCTGCTCTTTTTGGCAGCCTTGTTCCAAAAGGTTGCAGCGCTTCATGCAAGAGACCAAACTGCCTTGATTGCGGGCCAATCCCTCGCGACAACGATCTTCACAAGCGCGGCGCTTGTCATAACAATGGTTTCCGGGGTGGCGGAGATACTGCACCGCCATCAACTTGCTCCACTGATCCAACCCGATCACAGACAAACCAATCGCCAAAAGGATGATGTATTTCTTGCTCATGCTTTGCTCAAATGTTCCGTCAGACGGGGGATTTCCAAGGATAGCCCCCCCCGACGACGCCAACGCTTCCTCAAAAGAACGGTCAACATATACCTGTCGCCCCTTGCTTGTCAACCACAACACCGAAGTCCCCGCATCCTCAAGCAAGCCAACCACGCTCACTCCACAGCCCCGAGGCCACCGATGAAAACGCCCTTGATCGATCGCCCCTATCTCCCGAATCCTCGATGCCAACCCCAATCACAAAACGATTTGTTGCGCGAACGTGCGCTGTTTTTGCGTAGAATCCGAGACTTTTTTACACAACGCGGGTTCCTCGAAGTCGAGACCCCGATCTTGATCCCTTGCGCAGATCCCTCACCCCACCTTGCATCGTTTCGGACATGGTACGAACACCCGTATACTTCGGAGCGCCAACGGCTGTTTTTGCACACATCTCCCGAATTTGCGATGAAACGGCTTGTTGCTGCGGGATATCCGCGCATCTTTCAGATCTGCAAATTCTTTCGCAACAACGAAGACTCCCCGCTGCATAACCCCGAGTTCACGGGCCTTGAGTGGTATCAAACCGACGCCGATTATTGCCGATTGATGGACTTGACCGAGGCCATGTGCATGGAGCTTTGGCCTTCGGGACAACTGCGCTATCAAGGCCGTCTATTCGATGTACAGGCTCCTTGGGAGCGCCTCACGATCCACGAATCGCTACGACGCTACGCAGGGATCGATTTCCCACCACAGATCGAGTATGGCGATCTCAAGCAAGCCTGCCTTCAAAAAGGGCTTTCGGTGGCTGCGGATGATGCTTGGGATGATCTGTTTTTCAAGCTGCTGATCACGTTTGTTGAGCCGCATCTGGGGCAAGAGCGCCCCACATTTTTGCTCGATTATCCGAAAGAATTGGCCGCATTGGCGCGAACGAAAGCCGATCAGCCCGCCATCGCCGAACGCGTAGAACTGTACATCGCAGGGATCGAGCTCGCCAACGGATACAGCGAGCTAATCGACCCCATCGAACAACAACGCCGATGGGAGGCCGACGCACAGATCCGCCAAAATCGAGGCGATGAAGATGCTTTTCCTGTCGATCCCTTGTTTCTCTCGGCGTTGGCCTCTGGCCTCCCTCCCACCGCAGGCATCGCCATCGGTCTTGATCGCTTGTTGATGTTGTGTTTAGACGCCCCCACCCTCCACGAGATCCTACCCTTCCCCTTCTCTCCGCCTATTCGCTAATTAGGCCAAGCATCAAGGCAAGAACATCATCCGACAGATCCAAACAGCAGCCATAATCCCCGCAACATCGGCCATCAGACAAGCGATCAGAGTGTGTCGGACTTGCTTGATCTGCACCGCGCCAAAGTACACGGCCAAGACATAAAAGGTGGTTTCGGTGCTGCCCTGAAACGTCGCCACCATCATGCCGATCAAAGAATCAGGGCCATGCGCGTTCATCGTCTCCGCCATCACCCCAAACGCCCCAGACCCCGACAATGGGCGTAAAAGAGCCATCGGCAAAGCTTCCGCAGGCATCCCGATCCACACCGTGAGAGGCCGCAACACACCCACCAACAGATCCAAAGCCCCAGACGCCCGAAACATCCCGATCGCCACCAAGATCGCCACCAAAAACGGGATGATACGAATTGCCGCATCAAACCCTTCTTTGGCTCCCTGCACCAAACAATCGTATACCTTGATCCCACGGCTCATTCCGTACCACAGCAACAACGCGATCAAGATCGGCAACATCCAAAAAGACAACAAGTCTTTACTTAAACCAAACCAAGAGATATCGAGCTCACCCCACAACCCCCATCCAGAGGCCGATTGCAGCGAGTGAGCCAAGATCCACAACGTCGCTTCCATCGCTTCGCCCAAGACATGACCCACCGCAGCCCCCAACAACGCCAACCAAAACCCCCACTGCATGGCCCGCATCAACATCGAGGATTGCGTTAACGTCCCTGAAGCCGCAACTTCCGCCTCCAACGCTTTTAATTCTTGGTGCGCTGTTTCGGTTCGTGCGCTTTCCGAAGAAGCTGCATCCGCGTCCGAAGAAGCTGCGTCCGAAAAAGCTGTATCCGCATCCGAAGAAGCGGTGGATGTTGCTTTAGATGAAGCTGTTCCGGCGTTGGGGCTGGCTGTTTCGGCGGAAGTGGGGAGAGGGAGGTCGACTTCGTCTTGGGTTTTGTCGATGGGATGGAGAGAAAGGCTGTAGCGTGGGAGGCGAGAAAGCCACATACAAGCGAGGATCGCGACGGTCGTCGAGCAGAGGGTTGCAAACAATGTCGTGAACAAGATGGCCGAAGGTTGGGCGGATCCCATCGCGGTGCGGATCGCGATCACGCCCGTGGGTAGGATGGAAACGCCCGATGTATTGATCGCGAGAAACAACGCCATGCCGTTGGTGGCTACCCCACGCCGCAGGTTCAAGCGTTCGAGTTCCATCATCGCCTTGATCCCAAAAGGCGTTGCAGCGTTCGCCAAGCCGAGCATATTGGACGAGATATTCATGATCATCGCACTCATCGCGGGATGATCCGCAGGAACGTCAGGGAAAAGTCGCGTCATCAACGGGCGAATCCCACGCGCCAAAGATTGCAACAGCCCTGCTTCTCGGGCGATCTGCATCATCCCCAACCAAAAGGCCATCACACCGACCAATCCCAACGCCAGCGTCACCGCAGACTTTGCCGCCTCGGCCGATTGTCGCGCCACCGCATCCATCCGACCCGTCCATGCGCCCACCAAGATCGACGCCAACACCAAGATCACCCAGATTGCGTTGAGCATCCTCGCTCCTTTTTCCCGTCTGCTGTGCTTTTGACTTCTTTTGCCTGACAAGACCGCCGCACCAAGATTCCCCGCTCTTGCCCTTCGCCACCACCCTATCCATAATCCCGACCGCCGCTCCAACGCAAAAAACCGACCAACCCAAGGAGCCCAACGCATGGGATATGCAAGCGGAAAAGTTGTCTTGATCACAGGAGCATCCGCAGGGATAGGCTCTGCTCTTGCGCTCGAATTTGCAAAACAAGGCGCGGATCTCGTTCTCACCGCCCGTCGCACCGATCGCCTACAAGAACTCGCCACACAGATCCAAGCCCTCGGTCGAAAGGCTCTCCCCATCGCCTGCGACGTCACCCAAGATCACGACATCGAACAAGCCGCCCACCAAGCACGCGAAACCTTCGGACGCATCGACATCGTCGTCGCCAACGCAGGTTTCGGTGTGGCAGGCACGTTTGAAAAACTTTCGATGGAGGATTATCGCCGACAGTTCGAGACCAACATCTTTGGCGTGATGCGCACACTCAAAGCGACGCTGCCCGATCTCAAGCAATCGAAAGGCTGTTTTGCGATCATTGGGAGCGTCAACAGCCACATCTCTTTGCCGGGAAACTCGGCCTATGGGATGAGCAAGTTTGCGGTTCATGCCTTTGCACAGTCCATGCGCGCCGAACTACGGCCCTTTGGGATCGGTGTCACCCTGCTCTCCCCGGGATTTGTAGCCTCCGAGATCCGCCGCGTCAACAACTACGGAACCTTCAAACCCGAAGCCAAAGAACCCGTCCCGACTTGGCTGATTATGCCTGCCGAGACCGCCGCCCGTCAGATCGCCAAAGCCATCCACAAACGCCGCCGCGAAGCCGTCATCACAGGGCATGGCAAGCTGCTTGTCTTCTTGCAACGCCATGTCCCCGGACTGGTGTCCTTTTTCGTCGACCGCTTCGCTGTCAAAGCCCGCCCCGAACCCCGTTAAGCCCGATCCCCGTTAAGCCCGATCCCACGCAAAACATCGATTTTCGATACGGATCATACCCGCAGATAGGCAGGTGCAAAAAACTTGCGCTCGTTCGGGGCATCGTTTACACCGAAAAACACAAGGCTTGATGCGCCCCGCACAAAAACGAACTGGAGGTATGAGATGTCTTTGTTTGTGTTAGGGATTTTGATGGGTCTCACGTACGGCGTGATGATGGGAGCGAGCGTCGGTTATCAGCTTTCGCGCACGACCAAGGATCGCCGACATCCGCGCTAGGTGGCGATGGGTTCGATGGGTTCGATGGGTTTGGTTGTGGGTGAAAAGATATCGAGGGGGCGGGTTAACGTCCTTGGACGATAGCACGAACTTGGATCTTTAAGGAGACATAAGAGCGCGGAGGCAAGGACACTTGGGCAGACAACAGTTGTTCGCGCACGCATAGGCCAAGAGTTTTCCCATAGGTCGACAACATGACGGTTTCTTCGGCGTCTTGGAAACGTCCGTCTGGTCCGACTCCGATCGCCAAACGAAAACGTACCGTAGTTTCTCCTACAGGGAATTCGTCTCTTGAGATATCGCAAGTGTGGAAGGACTCGATCAGCCCGTTCATCTCCTTTTGGAGATAGTGCATCTCGTCGGGAGTACCGTTGCCTGAAAGTTCCTCGACCACAAGGCGCTGCAACGTGACGGATGTGGCCGGCGTGGGAGCGGGTTGAGGTTCGGTAGGCGGCGCAGGTTTGGGTTCGGTTTGAGGGGGATCATTGCGGGGCTGTGGTTCGGTAGTGGGCGCGGGTTCGGTGGACGGCGCAGGTTCGGTGGATGGGGGATTTGTATTCGTTGGATTGGAGCAGCGGCCATAGACACAAGCGGGGCCTTGCTTTCCGTATACATCGCGTGTGACTTCCGTCCCCCAAGGGAGAACAATGCACCCTTGAAGCAGGGCCGCTGCAAAAAGAACGGGACCCATGGTTTGTCCAAAACGCTTCATCGTTTTCTCCATAACGGCCATCGCAAGGGCCATTTGCGCCAATCAAAGCAGATGATTCGGCCATTGGCCGCCTCAAGACGACCCGTACACCACGCTGCGCCTAGCAACGGCGGTGCCACAACGCTCCACCGCTCGGAGTCCCACAGATTCCAAGGGCGACGCCCCTTCGCAAAGAGTCTGTGCAAAACGAGCGTATCAAGATCGGAGTAATCACGCGCAGCGTTTGGAGCAAGTGTGCTCCACAAGAAAAAATGAAAAAGCCGTGTTCGTGTCCGAGCACGCGACAGAGTCGTCGGTT
>CAUJFU010000375.1 GCA_963169055.1 Myxococcota bacterium | reverse complement strand
CGAACGACCCCGTCTGGCATCCGATCGCCGAAGAACATCTTGATTACGAAGTGGAACTGGCGATCGTCTTCGGAAAGCCCGCGTTTCGCGTACCTGCCGAGCGTTGGAAAGAATACATCGTGGGCTATACCATCCTCAATGACCTCAGCGCTCGTGATACCTTGCGCGCTGACAACAAATGGTTTCGCGGGAAATCCTTCGACACTTCTTGTCCGATGGGGCCTTACCTCACCACTGCGGATGAGATCGCCGATCCCCAGTCTCTCCGCCTCCAAGCATTCGTAAACGCTGAGCGCCGACAAGACGGAAACACCAACGATCTGATCTTCGATCTCGGATACATCGTCGCCTTTTGCACACAAAACGCCACCTTCCAACCGGGCGACATCATCGCCACAGGCACACCCAGCGGGGTCGGTATCCATCGAAAACCCCCTGCCTGCCTACACATCGGCGATACCGTCACCGTATCTATCGAGCAATTAGGTTCCCTTCAAAACCAGATCATCGCTCGCCCTGACGATGCGATCAGCCCTTATCCCTACCCTTCGACTTAATCGGACAGTATACTTTTTTCCTTGGGCAATCAGCCCCAAACAGCACTCACAAGGAGACTTCGATGACCATGCAACGCACTTTCTCTATCATCAAACCCGATGCTTTCGCCAAAGGTGCGATCGGCGATATCCTCCGTATGATCGAGGCCAGCGGCCTCAAGATCATCGCAACCAAAACCCTCCGTATGACCAAGTCCCAAGCCGAAGGCTTTTACGCCGTTCACAAAGAGCGCTCCTTCTTTGGTGAATTGGTGACATTCATGTCCTCCGGACCTGTCGTGGTTTCCGTTCTCGAAGGCGACAACGCTGTCCTACGCTACCGCGATCTCATGGGCCCCACCGACTCCACCAAGGCCGCCCCCCAAACTATCCGAGGCACCCACGGCACCAATATCGAACGTAATGCCGTTCATGGCTCCGACTCCCCCGAAAATGCGGCCATCGAGATCAACTATTTCTTCCCCGAATCCGAACTCCGCGCACTCCTCGGCTAATTCAAATCCCCTGCCTTCTCACCTTTGTTCTCCGCTCACCTGTTTAATGGCTCGCCCCCTTCGATTCATTCCGCCATCCCCATCCACTCGGATGTTTCGACCTCTACGAAGACGCAGCCATCACAAAAACATCCACCGCCTAACTTGCGCGTCGTCGGATACTATCGGTCAAACGGATGATCAGATCGCGTTGTGAAGCCGAAAGCTCTTGGAAGATATTCCACATCACGCGCTGCCCAATCGACGGATAATCGGCAAGGATTTGCCGAAAGCTTTCAGGTGAAAAAAACAAGATCCGCAATCCTTCGCGCTCACAACGGATCGTGACAGTGCTAATGGAAGGCCCCAACAGAGCGGCCTCTCCAAAAAAGCAACCCGGTGTATAGGTCGCCAACCAGATCGATTGGCGCGTCACTTGGGCGCGACCATCCAAGACCATATAAAGCCCGGGGAATTCTTTCTCTTCTTCGATGATGATCTCAGAACCGATATAAGACTTGACCTCGCCTGCTTGAAGAAAAAGCTGCGATTCATTGATATCCAAGTTTTGGAACAATCGCAGCGAACCAAAGATATCTTGCCCCATATCCAGTTGTGTCGCAGCCACGCCATCCCAAGGAGCCTCAACTCTCAAGGTGATGGCGGTGATGTTGTCCTTTCCACCGCGCTCGTTGGCGGAATCGATCAAGCGTGGGATCAACCGATCGCCATCTTTTTCTTGGAAGACGGTCATTAATTCTTCTTCAACGAGATAGTTGTGAAGCCCGTCTGTGCAAAGCAAAAACTGATCGCCGGGTTCGAGCGTAAGAAAACCGATATCCAATTCGATCTTGGGACTGACGCCGAGCGCTTGGAGCAGAACGTTTTTGCCGGGGGCAGCTTTGGCTTGTTCGGGGGTCAATTCTCCGCGACGGATCCGCTCGGCAACAAGGGAGTGATCGCGTGTGAGTTGACGGACTTGGTTATCACGGACGCGATACAGACGAGAGTCGCCCACGTGGGCCACCACACCGATTCGGCCACAGATAATCAAACAAGTGACGGTGGTCCCCATGTATTTTCCTTTCGGGAGGGAACGCGTCTGCATGCGGATGGTGGTGTGGCTGCCCAAAATAGCGCGATGGACGAGCTTTTGAACTTCGCGATAATTTTCGCGCGTCGATTCTTTAGAGAAATTGTGCAGGATATCCATATCATTAAAGAGCGTCGAGCGGATGCTCTCGACAGCCATCCGACTGGCTTCTCCTCCGCGCTCGCCGCCCCCCATCCCATCGGCAACAATAAACAGCCCGTTGACGGGATCGATCAAAGAGCAATCTTCGTTTTGTTTGCGTTTGCGCCCAAGGTCCGTGCCGCCCCACGCACGAAAACGCAATTCTGATCCCGTTGCGACAAAAGGGCCTGTCCCTGCGGTATCGTCGGGCTGAATGATCCGACTGTTCTCTCTGTCTTCCATAACTCGTCGCCTTCGCTACATGGTGTGCTTGTGTGTGCCGCTTGTGGCGCGCAGAGAACCCAAGCTTGTGCTGATGTGTCCAAAAAACCCGTTTAGTGTAGCGGTGTCGTGCGCTCTGTCAAGAGATAGCCTTGGGATGGCTCCCCCAAGAAACCTCTCGCTGTGCGTTGGGTTGCGGCTTGGCATGGTCTTCGGATCATGAGGGCTTGACGCAGGATGTAGAGTCAAAGCGCGAGGGGCTTGACACAGGGTGTAGAGTCAAAGCGCGGTAGGTTTTTGGGTGAGCGCGCAGCAAAGATATTGCAATCCCACTTAAAATGGATATAGGCATGGAAAGGGCTTTGCACAGAAAAACAGCCCGTATGCTGTGGCCCGAACTCCTCGAATAACGGCGTCGCCCCTCGGTCGTGCAAACTCCCTTGCACGTGAGCAGGGCGATATGCTAGGTGTTGCGGGACATTGCGTAGAGAGATCCACAAAACCTTGAACGAACGATGCTGTGGATCTCGATCAAACGAGAAGGATGGACAATCGTGGCGAAAGAAAAAAATAAGGCAGCGTCGGAAAATGCGGCAGGTGGCGAGCAAAGCGGTGAGTTCGAAGAGGTCGATGATGGGGACTTTGCCGCGCCTGATGACGATCTCTTTGGTGACGTCGAAGAAGTCGATGAGTTGGACGACGATATGGACGAGTTGGATAGCGACGACCGCGACGACTTGTCCATTCCGCGCCGCGCATCAGAAGAAGTGGGGCGGATCAAAGAATTTCTTAGCAGTATCTCGCGTGTCCGTTGCGAGCGCTACAACGCAAACCTGACCGTCATCGGTTGCCATCGCAAAAAAACATCTACACCCCAACGATTGAAAAATCGCACGTCACCCGAAGACGAGAATATCCAAAACCACCCTTGCTTTGGGTGTTTGGGACCGATCATCATCAACTGGCCCGAAGGTTCACTCCCGATCACCTTAAAAGCACGCGAACGCCGCCCTGTCATCGTTCATCCCCTACACGAAAACGCCATGCTCTCGCTACGCCCACGACGCGAAGAGGAAAGCTCTACCTCCTCCGCAAGCTCCGCTTCGTTTGGAGGCGAACCCATCAACTCGGCCCCTGTTTACCTCAAGCCCCCCAACGCTCTACGTAGTACAGGCGCGATCCCCACAGCCACACTCCCACGCCCCTCCGCTACACCCGCCGCCAAAGCCGCCAAACCCGCACGACCCAAGATCGACATCGAAGCCGAAGTCGAAGAAGATTACGATGCAAGCGATATCTACGAAGATGTCGAAGGTGAAATGGATCTCGGCGGGTTGGAAGACGATATCGGAACAGAACCACTCGAAGACGAAGACTTGGGCGCGATAGGCTTAGAAAGCGAAGAAGAAGGCTTCTCCGAAGATTTTGGCGACGAAATGATCTCAGAAGACAGCGACGAAGACGCCATCGAAACCAAAGCCGCAAGCAAGAAAAAAATCCCGGAAATTCGCCCCAAAAAAGACAAAGAGAAAGACAAAGAGAAAGACAAGGCTCCGAAGAAAGAAAAAGACAAAGAGAAAGACGCAGAAAAAGCTCCAGAGAGCCGCGCCAAAAAAGAAAAAGACAAAGAAAAAGCTCCAGAGAGCCGCGTCAAAAAAGAAAAAGACAAGCTGCCCACCCAGAAAGAAGCCGTAGTCGAGAGCGAAGAAGCCACATCGTCAGACGAGCACGCAGCAGACGGCGAACATCCTCCCTGCACGAGTTGCGGAAAAGAGTATACCCCAAAATATTGGCGTGGTGACGTTTGCAACGCTTGTTATGCCAAACAGCTCCGAGAACGCAAAAAAACCACCGAAGAGAAACCTCCGCGCAAAAAGAAAGAAGCCCCCACAGAAGTCGAACACCCTCCCTGCACAAGCTGCGGAAAAGAGTACACCCCAAAGTATTGGCGTGGTGATGTCTGCAACGCTTGTTATGCCAAACAGCTCCGAGAGCGCAAACGTTCGGAAGATGCGGGCGCATCTTCGGATACCGATGTCTGAGCAAAGCGGGATGCGATACATGGGGTTAGATGTCGGTTCCAAGACCATCGGGGTCGCGGTCAGCGATCCGAGCGGTTGGTTGGCACAAGGGATCACAACCATCCAGCGCACCACCCTATCCCGCGATCTTTCTGCGCTGTCCGCTCTCATCCTAGAATACAACGTGGGTTGTATCGTGGTCGGGATGCCCTACACCATGGACGGGCAAGTCGGCCCTCAAGCCGTCTGGGTGCAGGGATTTGTGGAACGCCTGCAAGCCTATCTCCCCGATCTTCCGATCAAAACGTGGGACGAGCGCTTGTCTACATACGCTGCCGAACAGCCGTTGTTAGAGGCAAAGATGCAACGCCACAAACGCAAGGCCGTCATCGACAAACTCGCAGCGAGCTTGATTCTGCAAGGCTTTTTGGATGCAGAAGTCGGAACAGAGGCACCGCACTAAGCGGTCATCAAAAGAAAAAGTCGATCGTACCCTCGACTTTTTTGGATGGAGACGATCAAAAAAATGAACGCGAAAGCGACACAATGGCTGCGGTTGGCCAAGCGACTGCACGAACACCCAAGTCGGCGCGGCGATGCTTCGTCTAAATCAGCGCAAACGTGGACGAAAGAGTTCTCGGATGTGGAGATCGCGGACTTTTTGGAAACACGCAAGGCTGCGCTGTCTACACCCGACGGTTGTTTGCGTCTTGAGGTTGAAGCGGTGTATCAATCCGTCTTAAGCTCCCCCGAAGATGAAGAAAAGATCTTGGAGCAAGCAGGATTTTTACAAGATGAACGCCGACAACAAGCGCTTTACCGCCACGCAGAAGACTACACACGCGAATTAGAGCGCCTCGCCGCCCAACAAGAGCGCCTCGTACAAGCGAACGCACCGACAGGTTTCGGGCGGTTTGTCAAGCTGCTGGTGTTGTTTATCGCTTTGGTCGGAATGAGCGCGGGAGGTTGGGTGTACCTCCAAGTCCAAGGGATGCGCAACTTTCTCAAGCGACCGACAGGGGCCGCCGATCTCAAAGGCGAAGTGATCGTCGATATCCCACGCGGTGCAACCGCCGAATTGGCGATCCAAAAACTCAAAGAAGCCCGATTGATCGAAGATGAAGCGCGATTTCATTTGTTGACACGGTTTTATCGCGTGTGGAAGTCTGTCTTGCCCGAACTAAAAGATAGCGGGGATGTCGTGGTGCGCGCAGGGCGCTACAAGATGAAAAGCGATCTCACCCCCTTGCAAGTCCTTGAAGAACTACGCAAAGGCCCGCCACGCTTTTCTGTGCGCGTCACTCTGCCCGAAGGGTTCAACATCTGGAAGATCGCTGCACGCCTCGAAAGTCGAGAGATCTGCCGCGCCCAAGACTTTTTGCGTTATGCCCAAAATGCCAGTTATGTTAGCCGTTTGATTGGGTGGCAGGCTCCTTCAGCGGAAGGCTACTTGTATCCCGACACCTACAAGTTCCACAAAAACAGCGATGCCCAAGAAGTTTTAACGCGGATGCTTCGGCGTTTTCAAGAAGTTTTTCGCAAAAACTTTGCCTCCGCCTTGCGAGAAAAAGAAGCGATTCGCGGCATGGCATGGGATCCTCATAAGCTCATCACACTCGCCTCAATCATCGAAAAAGAAACAGGCAAAGGGTTTGAACGCCCGCAGATCTCGATGGTTTTCCACAATCGCCTGCGTCGCAACTGGAAACTTGAAACCGATCCCACCGTCATCTACGGGCTGATGCCGAACTTCAACGGCAATATCACCTCAAAAGACCTGCACAATCCCCATCCCTACAACACTTACAAGCATCGTGGCCTTCCACCCGGGCCGATCGCAAGCCCCGGATTTGACGCGATTCGCTCATCGCTGTTTCCCCGAGCCAAGCGCACTTGTATCATCTTCTTTGTTTCCAAAAACGACGGAACCCACGTGTTTTCCTGCACCAAGCAAGAACACGAACGATGGGTTGATATCTACCAACGCAAGATCCGCCGCCCTCCTCCAAGAGAATAGCACAGCCTCCAAAGTAGCCGATGTATGGGGATTTGCGAGTGGTTTAGGAAAGTGGCCGTTGTCTGGGCCTTTGTGCAGAAACTTCGATCCTTCAACAGGGCGTGGCCTTGGTGATCTTCGAGGGAATAGTCAAGAAGCATTGCGCGTTTCAGGGCTGTGTAGTGTTCTGTTGTTTTCGTAGCGAGGTTCTGGCGAGAAAGCTTGGCCTCGCTTTCCATAAAGTGGTTCGCCTACGAAATCTTTCGCCGAAAAGGAGAGAAATGGGATGATGCGATCTCGATGGAGTCTCGTGTTGTGGATGGTCTGTGTGGGGGTGGGCTTGGCAGGACGAGCGCACGCGGATGATTTGGGAGGGGTTGAAGACCGCCGCCTTCCCAACGCAA
>CAUJFU010000374.1 GCA_963169055.1 Myxococcota bacterium | reverse complement strand
GCCGCCCCCCCCGCCCTGCCCCCCCCCCCCCCCCGCCGCGCCCCCCGCCCCCCCCCGCCCCCGCCCGCCGCGGGCCGAGCGTTTCGATCAGAGAGGGAGCGCGTTGGAGGAGGCGCGATAGAGCCCGTAGATAGGCGTGATGAGAAGGATCGGGCATATCGAGTATCGAGTGAAGCAAAAGAGAGAGAGTGGCGGTGTTGGATGGGGCGGCTTGTGCATAAGCGAGAAAAGCGAGATGGCGGACACGGGGGGTTGGATCGCGAAAGGCTTTTTGAAGTTCAGGGAGTGCGGGAGCTGCGTCGTCTTGGAGTTGCGTGAGAAGTTGGGCGGCATAGGCGCGGACATCGCTATTGGGGTGAGAAAGAGAGCGGCGAAGTTGTTCGATATCTTGGGGACCGCCTAGTTTTTTGAGCGCGATACGGGCGGCTTTTTTGAGTCGTGGATCGGGATCGTTGGGTTGCCGGAGTAGTGCGGGGATGGCTTTTGCTGCGGCAGGGCCGATCTCGCCGATGGCACGGGCGGCACGCCATCGAACGAATGGGCTGCGATCTTCGAGGAGCGGGATCAGGTCGTCGAGGGCGGGGAGGGCAGCAGGGCCGAGGAGCGCAAGAGCCTCTGTGGCTCTCAAGCGAAGTTGTGCAAAGGAGTGCTTGAGGGCGCGGCGAAGGTCAGGGAGCAGAGGCAACAGAGATTGCGGTTGGGCGGTGAGGATATCGAGGACGCGCACGCGGATGAGCAAGTGAGGGTGTTCGAGAGCGCGGAGCAGGTGAGGAATCGCTCGGGTTTTTTGTCGGAGTAAGGCGCGTCGGGCTTCATGCCATGCGCGGCGTCGGCGGAGAGCAAAGATCAAGTTGGGGACAAGAGGCGTGGCGTGCTGTGGGAGCTCGGCGAGTGTTGCGCAAGATTCGCGAGCGATGCGCGGATTAGGCGAATGAAGGGCGCGTTGGAGGTGGGGAAGAGCATGGGGGATATCTTGTTGAAAGAGAGCGATCAGGCTTTGCTGAAAAGAGCTATCGGTGCGTGGAGCACCCATGAGTTGTATCACGTGGGGGAACACAGGAGAGATCGCGGCTCCCCGCATTCGCAGCGTTTGAATGGCTTTTTCTTGGACACCGCGATCCGCGTGTGTGAGTGCGTAGGCAAGGAGCGAAAGGTTGTGTGGGGCAAGTGCTTCGATCTCGTCCCAACGATCGAGTTTTTGGTGTAGAGAGGCACGATCAAGAAATTCTGCAAGAGACCGTTGTTCGGTGGGAATAGCTTGTCGCATCAAAAAGCGTTGTGCGCGGTGGTAGGCTTGGCGGAGGGCTTGGGGATCTTGTTTGGGATCGAGTATGCGCAGGGCAAGGGCGGTGGTTTTTTGGACGATCAAGGAAGGATCCCTGAGGGTTTTTTGTAGCAAAGCAAGCTGTTCGGAGCGGGAGAGGCCGCGCAAAAGCAGACTTTTGACGGCTTCGTTGCGGACGAGTTCGTCTTCGTCGGCAAGAGATTGTTTGAGGCGTTCAAGGATCTGCGTTTCGTGCGGTGTGTTATGCGGAAGGAGTTTTCCAAGAATTCGGATCGTATCTTGGCGAACTTCCCAATGGATATCGCGGGTTGCCTCGAACAGATCGAACAGCAGAGGGGCGGCTTTTTCTCCCATCTGTTCGAGGGCTTGTGTTGCGACGGCGCGATAGCGAAAGTCTGGCGACTGGAGCATTTGTCGAAACAGGGCGAGGACACTTGGTGTGGGGATTTGGAGGCGCCCAAGAGAAAACAGGGCTTGGCGGGCGATGTAGAAAGGGGAGCGTCGGGCAAGCCGAAGGAGTTCAGGAAGTGATATCCGAGAGAAACTCGGTATGTCACCGAGTGTTTGAACGACGCGCATCTGGATGCGATGGTGTTGTCCACGCAAGAGAGAGAGGATGGCAGGAACAGCGAGAGGACCGATCGCGCTCAATATCTGTGCGATCTTGTGTCGGATGCGTTGGGTGCCGTATCGGTCAAGAGCAGCCATGATCTCAGGGAGAGCGCGCAGCGCATAAGCGGGATGGGGCTGCAAAGCGCGTAGGGCAAAGAAGATATGGGATTCTTTTTTTGTGATATGGAGGAGTTTTCTCCATGCAAAAAAAGAAGACTCGTCGAGGTTTTTTAATGGATAAACTCTTATAGAGAAAAGAAGATCTTCGGAGTCTTGGGTGGTTTGAAAGAAGTGATGGAGGGGAGTTTGGAGGATAGGCGAGGGGAGCTGTAGAGGGGGCAGGCTGCGCAAGGCGTGTTGGCGAACTTGAAAGCTTGGGTCATAGAGAAGAGCAAACAGCGCGGGTGCGGCGGATTGGGCTTTCGGCCCGATTTTGCCGATCGCCCAAGCAGAAGTGCGTCGGATCTGCCATTGGGCAGCGTGCGTGGCTCGGATCAGGTCTTGGAGTGCGGGGAACGCAGCGGGTCCGAAGAGTCCGAGAGTATAGGCTGCGTTCGCCCGTTGACGCCAATGTCCGTCCCGCAAGGCGATGCGAAGGGCGGGCAGAACTTTGGGGCCGATCTTGTGGAGTGTTTTTGTGGCGGCGTCTCGCACGGATTTGACAGGATCATCGAGTCGAAAGATCAGAGGTAGGCGAAGAGAATAAGCCAGCACACCGAGCTTTCCAGCGATCTTGATCCCACGCCGGCGAAGATCGGAAGAAGGGGCGTGCAAGAGTGTTCGGATCGCAGGCAACGCGATAGGACCCATGCGGGCGATGGCTTCGATGCTTTGGCCTGCAAGGCGACGCACTTTTAAGGTGTCCAAGAGGGTGGGAAGAGCTTGTTGGGCAAGGGGACCGATGCGTCCGATGGCGAAGATGGCTGTGTTGCGCAGTCGGAGATCCGCTTCTTCGCGGGCGATCTGGATGAGTGTGGGAGTGGCGGGCCATGCTGGGGTTCCGAAGGAGCCGATCACAAAAAGAGCAAGGCTGCGCTGTGGGATCGGCAGGGTTTCGTCTTTGGCGATGGCTTCGAGCGAAGGCAAGAGTATGGGGCCGATGGTTCGGAGAGTTTGGATGGCCTGAGCGCGCAAGGGGCCTTTGCTTTGGTGCGCGAGGAGAAAGATCTCGGGAGCGGCAGGAAGCGCGGCAGGTCCGAGATCTTGGAGGATAGGGAGGATCGCGAGATGAAGTCTTGGATGAGGAAGGCGGAGAGCGCGTCGCAGCGAAGGAAGGGCGTGGGCGCGCATCCGCTTGAAATAGTGTTGTGCTTGTTGGCGTTTGGTGGGCAAAGGATCGAGAAGCTCGCGCAGTTTCCGAGCATGGAGGGTACGAGGCTGCGCAACAGGCGATGTACAGGCCATTTCCAAAAAGACGATCAGACCAAGGCAGAGTAACGTTGTCGGAGAGCGAAGAGGTCGGTACATCAGGGCTCCAGAGAGGCTAAGGTAGGGGGGGCGGCCACGTCCCCAAGCGTTGTTGGGCTTGTGTGGCGAAAGATCGCAGGGCGAGACCCTTGTGTTGGCGAAACAGAAAGCGTCCAGCTTCCAAGTCAAGCGACCACCAAGCGCGACCTGTCGAAGCGTAGAGCACGCCTTTGTCGAGTTGATCGGGGTGGATGGATGGAAAGTCGCCAAGGAGTTGTTGGAGAGGGTCTTCGATCTGCCATGCTCCGCGAAAGGTTCCACGGCGAGCATCCAAAAGCAAAAGTAGACGGCGTTTGTTTTCCCAAGGCAAAGGAATCAGAAAATGATACGAATCGCGTAAGATGTCGCCCGCAATCAAGGTAGATGGGATACGGTGAGGGCGACTGAGCCAGTGTATACGGCGCGTTTGGGTATCGATGATAGCAAGGCGTTTTTGTTGGGGATCGGCAAGCTGTCGCAGCCACAGCGGAAAGAATCGCCAAGGCAGCGTACCCCACGCAGAGCGCGTGGGGCGAAGTTGTCCCCATGTATCGTAGAAGTTGGAAACAGCATAACCTGCGGGGAGAGCGATTTCTTTTTTTTGTGGGCGCTGGAGATCAAAGACGCGCAGCTTTCGACAAGGCAAAGCACTGCCGTTGTTGCCGATCCATAGGGCATCTTGGGCCATGCCGACAAGGACGCGGTGTGGATCGAGATCGGAGATCGCAAAGGTGTTTCCTTCGCGGTGAACGACGTTCCATTGATCGGTGTGGGTGTCATAACGAGACCACAAGTGGGTTTTGCTTTGTTCTTCCCAACGGAATCCCCAGAGTCCGCTTGGGTGGATGTACAAACGCCCATCGAGCGGGAGGGATCGCAGGCCGCCGTTTTGTAGATGGAAGCGGTGGAGAGTGCGAGGCTGTTGGAGATAAAGGTGATCGCCTTGGATTTGTGGGGCGCGTAAGGCTCCACCTTGTAGCGTATGTTCCCAGCGGATGGTGCCGTTGTGTTTGGAGAGAGCAAGGATGCGTTGTTGTTGTCGGTCGTGCGGGTGTTGAAGGAACAGAATCGGCCCCTGTGGTGTGACGAATAGGCCGATGTATAGGGACCAATCAAAGGGTTTGGGTAGGGTGATCTGCCAACGCAAGGCTCCGTTTTGAAGGTTTCGCGCATCGAGTGTATGGTCGTGGGTGCGCCCGAGGTAGAGGGAAAGATCGTCGTGTTGAAGGAGCCTGCGCTGAAGCGTGGGGGTGCGTCCACGTTGCCAGCGCGGAAGGGTGACCTGCCATTGGA
The DNA here is from genome assembly GCA_963169055.1 of Myxococcota bacterium. Taxonomy (GTDB): domain Bacteria; phylum Myxococcota_C; class UBA6777; order UBA6777; family UBA6777; genus JAKLKB01. The sequence goes on along the minus strand of CAUJFU010000374.1, from coordinate 3,695 downwards.
TTTGAGGAGAAGCGGGCGGGGTCCAACGCCACAAGGCCAGATGCGTCTGTTGTGGATCGGCTTCGCGCAACACGACGATGGCTTGGGTGTTTTGGGGGGCGGTTAGTTGGAGTGGTAACAGTGCGCGGATCGTTTGGCCAAGGCCCATCAAGGGAGAGGTGTCAGGCAGAGGCGCGCTTTCTCGGGGGGGAGGTTGGGCAGGCAGTGGGACACGAGTGCTTTGAGAACCCGCACAGGTCGATGTATCGGCCATCCACAGCCCGCTACCGAGCCATCCCAAGATCAACCAATGCCACTGTTTTACCACCATCGAGGTACTCCGTCCTGCTGCGGGGGGCGCGTTGCTCACGTCACAGGAAAAGATCTTACGCATCTTGCCCTAAGGAATCAACGCTTTTGATCGATGCGGTTAGCCTTCTGACGGGGTGATCCGCTTGCGGTGTAGGTGTGTTGTGGTATCTTTCGCGAGGATCGGCCAAGCGAAGGAGCGCAGCATGCCCGAAGCATCGACTCAACGCATCTGTCACCAGTGTCAAGCGAATCTGCCTATTGAGGCGCGTTTTTGTTTGTTTTGTGGTGCAGCGCAACCTATCGGACAGGGGACTGCACCGATCTCTGCGAAGCAACAGGCAGAGGCTTTCGGCAAGGCTCCGACCGCAGATCTGGGGCGTCACGGCACTTCTTTGGGGGAGAATGAATTGGGCGGAGCGACGTGGGTGGATATCTCGATCGATCGCGAAAGTGCCGAAGGGTTGAGGAAGACAGAGAGCGCGGGGCAAAAAACGGACGAAGATGCAACACTCGAAGCGTTGGGCTCGGGTTCGACATGGAGTCCCGCGCTCGTCGGAGCGCGTCCGTTGGGGACACCTTCGGGAGAACGTTACGACGGTCGGTTGCGTGAGGGAGATCGGATCGGTGGGCATTATGAGATCGTGGGCGTCTTGGGCGAGGGCGGGATGGGGGTGGTGTATGGTGCGCACGATCACAAAGCCCAACGAGAGGTTGCGATCAAGACGTTGCATGCAAACCTGCTGGGTGATGCGGGAATTCGCCAGCGGTTTTTGCGTGAGGCGCGGGTGATGTCGAGTTGGTCTCATCCAAATATCGTCCAAGTATTTGATCGGATTGATGAACCAACGATCTTGGCGATGGTGATGGAGCGCGTAGACGGGATGACTTTAACGCAGTACCTCAAGCAATGGGGCGGACAGATGCCTTTTGAGGAGATGCGGGAGATCTTTTTGCCGATCCTCGATGCGGTGGCAGAAGCCCATCGGCACGGGATTATTCATCGCGATATTAAGCCAGACAACATCTTGCTGGCTCGGGGAGTCAAGCGCATGGTCCCCAAGGTTGCCGACTTTGGGTTGGCCAAGATCCTCGAAGGGACGACCTACACCGTCACAGGGGCTTTGTTGGGGACTTGTTTGTATATGTCTCCCGAACAAGCCCAAAGCCAGCGCGCTTTGGATCACCGCTCGGATATCTACTCTTTGGGGATCTGTTTGTATCAACTTTGTACAGGGCGTTGCCCCTTTATGGATGCCAATCATTTCTCGCTGATGATGGCACATGTCCACCAAGTCCCGCCTTCTCCACGCCTTTTTCGAGCAGATCTACCCGACGAAGTCGAGGATTTGATCATGGAAACGTTGGCCAAGTCTCCCGAACAGCGGCCTGCTTCTTGTGAGGTGTTTCGTGATCGACTGCAACAGGCGCTAGACCATCTGCCTTCTTCTGCGCCGCCTTCTTCGCGTCAGTTGTTGCCTGTCATGGTCGCTGCGGGAGCAGAGATGCGCTTGGTGCCTGCGGGGAATTTTTTGATGGGCAATGAGCGAAGAGAGATCTTCTTAGATGATTTTTACATGGACACTTATCCTGTGACGAACCGCTTGTTTCAGGTCTTTTTGGAAGCGACAGGTTATGGTCCGCGTGATCGAGAAGCGCATCGCTTTTTGGTGCATTGGGGGGCGGGGCGTAAGTGCCCGTCGCATCTTGCCGAGCATCCCGTCGTTTATGTTTCTTGGCACGACGCAAGGGCCTATGCTGCGTGGGCAGGCAAGATGCTTCCTTCGGAGGCGCAATGGGAAAAAGCAGCCCGAGGACAGGACGGTCGAAAATACCCTTGGGGACGGGATGATCCAGATGATCTGCGTGCAAACTTTCACCGACGAGGCCAAGGCACTCGTTCTGTGCATCTGTCTCCCAAGGGCGTTTCGGTGTACGGGATACAAGACTTGGCTGGAAACGTGTGGGAATGGTGTGAAGACGTCGATGATCCCGCCTTTTATGCGAAAGGGCCCACGCACAATCCCCGCAACGTCATGCGATCAGAAGATGCCCGCTTTGTTTTGCGCGGAGGCTCTTGGATCTACAATGCTCGTGCGCTCCGCACTACCGCCCGTTTTAGCCACGAACCCACCGCACGCCTCGAAGACGTTGGATTCCGTTGTATCCGCTTGCCGTGAAAACCTCGCGAAATTCCAAACTGCGTAATTTCTATGAGAAGAAAACTTGCGTCTTGTAGCGGGGTTGGGTTTGATGGGGAGACGTGGTGATTTGAGAAACACAACAAGAAAGGCCAGCGTGTCCATGGAACAACAGAAAAACATCTGTATCACCCAAACTTCTCGCCGAAATGGGAGGATGGCTTGGCGTGTTGGTTGGTGGTTGGTTGGGTTTTGGTGGATCTTGAGTGGCTACGGGGGTGTGCAAGCGCGTGCCAAAGGAAGCTTTCGAGACTACCAAAAGGCTTGTGAGAAAGGGAATCCCAACGGATGCTTGCATTTAGGATTTTTGCTTGAATTGGGAAAGAAAGTACCGAAAGATCCACAAGAAGCCTTGCGGATGTATCTGCGTGCTTGTGAACTCAATCAGGCGAGAGGCTGCACAGATGCGGGGGTGATGTGGGCAAAGGGGCTTGTGGGGAAGCCTTCGATGATGAAGGCGTTGACGCTGTACGAAAAAGGCTGTGCAGGTCGTGATCACAAAGGCTGTTTTTTGTGGGCCTCATGGTTGGAGCGAGAACAGCCCACACAGCCGATCGCGGCTGCGCATCAAGCGTATGAAAAAGCATGCACTTATGGATCGGGTGCGGCGTGCGTCTTGTTGGGACGGCGTTTTGCAAGCGGGCGCTTGGCTCCGCGTGATCCAAAACGTGCCGCCGAATTATTTCGCCGCGCTTGTTTGTGGCGAAATGATCATGAGGGTTGTGCGCGTTGGTCGATCTTTCTTGAGCGTGGAGTCGGTGGAACCGCTGATCCTGCGTTGGCTCAGCGCAATTGGAAATGGTCTTGCGAGAAAAAGTATGGCTTTGCTTGTACGTTGTTGGGGGCGAGTTTTCGTGATGGGCGTGTTGGTAAACCTTCACCCACCAAGGCTGCTAAGATGTTCCGCTTGGGTTGTCGTTTGCGCGATCCCAACGGTTGTATGTTATTGGCTCGCCTTTACGAAAGCGGTTCTGGAACCAAAGCCTCAAAAGCCAAATCGAGCCGCCAAGCCCAACCACTCTACCAAAAAGCCTGTCAGCTCGGTATGCACCAAGCCTGTTTTGAGCTTGCGGTGAACTATGAAAAAGGACTTGCCTTACGAAAAAATCGAGATCTCTCTCTCAAGATGTACGAAAAATCCTGTGACTTAGGTTCTGGCATTGGATGTTATGCTTTGGCATTTCATCTGCAAGCAGGGCCGCCACA
>CAUJFU010000373.1 GCA_963169055.1 Myxococcota bacterium | reverse complement strand
TACCACTCAAAGCGCCGTGAGCATGGGGGCTTTTGCCTACCCCGTCATCCCAGTCCTATCCCAAACGAACTTTTCTCGTGGTAGAACGAACCCTACCACGGCAAGCCAAGCGCCGATTTTGCGCAACTCGTCGACAACAGGTGTCACGCAGTTGACAAAAAACCCCGTGTTCGTGTGGTACCAAGCGACAGAGCCGTCTGTGTGGAAAACCAGCGATCTCTTCGCCAACACGGGGTCAAGGGGCGATAGTCCCTTGCGGGGTATGGGGCAGCGCCCCAAACAAACGAACAGATCACTCTAATACAACCACAGGAGCGAAGAATTCAGCAATGCGTACTTTGGTGATAATGCGTGGAGCCCCGGGTGTGGGCAAAAGCACCTTTTTGCGCGAGCAAGGGCTTCAAGCCTTTACTCTTTGCCCTGACGATTACCGCCTTCGCTTGGCTGGGATCGAGATCACTCCTGAAGGCGATCTGGGTATCTCCCAAAGCAAGGACGGTTTGGTGTGGACTTCGTTATGGACCGATGTCGAAGCCAAGATGCGACGCGGTGAATTCATCGTGTTGGATGCCACTTTCCAACGCGGGCGCGACTTCAAAGACGCATTCGATCTCGGCGCAAAGTACGGCTACAACCTTCACGGCATCGACTTTACACACATCCCGATCGAGATCGCCCTCGAACGCAACCGCCAACGCGAATCTTACAAGATCGTTCCTGAATTTGTGATCACACGCGCTTATGAAAACTTTGCCAACAACCCCAATCCTCCGCGCATCCAGTGGCATACACCAGAAGAGTTCGCACAACGCCCCCTCTGCAAGGCCCTTGATGTCCCGATCGTGGATCTTTCCGCGTACAAAGCCGTGATCCATGTAGGCGATATCCATAGCTGTTTTGAACCGCTCGCCGAATTCTTCAAAGAGGGATTCCAAGACGATTGTTATTATATCTTTTTGGGAGATTTTCTGGATCGTGGACTCCACACCAAAGAAGTGATCCAATGGGTACAAGGCCACTTATTTGATAAAGAAAATATCTCGATCATTTACGGAAATCACGAGCTTTATCTGCGCGATATGCTCTTGGGCCATCCGATCCACTACACCGAGTTCACCCATATCACGCAACCCGCCCTCCAAGACGCAGGAATCGGCCCCGAAGAGATCACACAGCTTTTGCAACAACTCAAAGACGTGATGTTGTACCAATACGGCGACAAGCGGGTGGTCGTAAATCACGGCGGGATCCCACGACTCCCCGACACGCTCTTACCGATCCCCTCCGAGATCTTCTGGAAAGGCGCAGGGGTTTATGATCACCCCGTCGATCAAGTCTTTCACGACAACATGACCAGCCAAGGCTGGATACAGATCCACGGGCATCGCAACGCTCAAAAACTCCCGATCCTCGCTACGCCTCATTCGTATAATCTCGAAGGACAAATCGAACAAGGCGGCCATCTGCGGATCTTGACCTTTCACCAAGACGGCCGCACCGAAGCCACCGAGATCAAAAACAACACCTTTCGCGATCCACGCATCGAAGCCCTTGGCCTGATCCAAGGCGAACCGAGCGGCTTTATGGATCCCGCGCTGTTGGTACAACTCGAAAACCACGACATGGTACGCGCCAAGCGTTTTGAAAGCACCCCGCAGATCCGCAGCTTTAACTTTACCTCCAAAGCCTTCTATTCGCGTCAATGGGACGAGATCAATACCCTCGCACGCGGCCTGTTTGTCGGAGATGATGGGCGGATCGTGGCTCGCTCCTACGAAAAATTCTTTAACCTCCACGAACGTCCCGAAACACAGATCTCCGCCCTCGAAACCAGCCTTGTCTTCCCCCTCACGCTCTGGGTCAAAGAAAACGGATTCCTCGGCATCTTGGGGTACAATCACTTTGAAGACACGCTGTTTTTTGCTTCCAAAAGCACCCCTGATGGCGAATATGCTGATGCCTTTCGGCGACTGTTCGAGCAGATGCTCTCCAAAGAAACATGTCGCCTTTGCAAAGAGATCTTACGCAAACAAAACCTCAGCCTTGTGTTCGAAGTAATCGAACCGACATGGGATCCCCATCCCATCGCCTACGACAAGCCCCAATTGATCTTGCTTGACGGCATCTACCGCGAAGCATCGTTTCGCAAACTTGAACAAGCCAAGTTGGTGTACCTCGGCAAAACGCTCGGCCTGCCGATCAAAGAGCGCGGGCCGAGCCTACGCGATTGGTCCCAATTCATCGGCTGGTACAACGCTGTCCAAGAACAAGGGCGCAACTATCGCTACCGCAGCCGCCAGATCGAGGGATTCGTCGTCGAAGATGCCGAAGGATTCCAGTTCAAGATCAAACTACCCTATTACAGCTTTTGGAAGCGTATGCGCAGCCTCAAAGACAAGATCCGCGCTTACCGACAGCGCAACAAAGATATCACCGACTTGGAAGATTACACCAGCGGAGATCCCGAAGCCGAAGCCTTTTTCGCTTGGGTACGCGAACAAACCGACGAGACCCTTGCGCTGGATATCGTGGCACTGCGGGCACAATTCCACGCCGCGATGCAACAAACCTAGCGCACGCGCTCCGTCATCGTTTTTACGGCGCGGAGACCCCCTTATGGGCGAGGGGGGAGGAAGCGCCGTCCTTTCTTTGGATAAGGGTGGTGGTTCGGGCGGCCAGCCGAGTGGTGGCCTTCTTGACGTTGACGGAAGGGGTGAGCGTTTGGCCGTCGATGGTTTCGAGTGCGAAAAAGCCCGTGCTGCGCTTGCCTTTCACCCATCCTG
>CAUJFU010000372.1 GCA_963169055.1 Myxococcota bacterium | reverse complement strand
CTTCGAGGTCTTCCACTTCGTCCATCTGTTGCAACAAGGCATACACTTCGCGGATATCTTCGTCGATATCTTTAGGCGCATAATCCGCAGGAAAGCGCAGATCCATCACCAACCAATGAACATAACGACGATCCAAAAAGGCCATCACATCGCGGGCCATGCGCACAGGAAACCACACCAGCGAACATTCCCCGAAAGTTGTCACCGCACTCGCCCCCCCTGCGCGTACCACCACACCGGGCAGTTCGCCCAACTCTTCCAAAAAACGATCGAACTGCCGCGCAACAGGGCTGTAATACAGGATGGTTTTTTCTTGCAAACGCTATCCTCCCAACAAAGCAACAGAGAGAAGTTACGCAGAGGACAAAAAACCCCGTGTTCGCGACACTTCAAGCGACAGAGTCGTTAGTTTGGAAAACCAACGCACACATCGCCAACAAGGGGTCAAGGGGGCTTCGCTCCCATGCGGGGCGTGGGGCCGCGCCCCACAGAATCTATCCAACTGCGTAAGTCCTATCCCTATACGGAACAAGTCTACGGAACAAAGCAAACTTGTGAGGCGCACCGCATAGATTTGGGGCAACTCGCATCGCTTCCGCCGGGGCAGGTGTACGCGCAGTATTTGAGATTGAGCCCTTGAAAAAAGGCGCAAAACGAAGTGCGGCTGGGATCTTTTCCCGTACAAGCGGTATCATCGGAGCAAGGCAACGTGCAAAGGCCTTTGTCAGCCCCTTCGGCCCGTACACACAGCAGCGGGGCGCGGCAAAAATCCCCTTCGGACGGAGAACACAGACTCCCAAAGTCCAAAGTTCCCGCAGTATCGGTGTAAAAAGGCAAGCAGATCTGTTGTCCCCCCCCAATCGACTGGCAACGATGCCCGGGATATGTGCAATCTGAATCGTTCTTGCAGGCGCTTTGCATACAGTAGGTTTTGCCTTGCGCGGTCGCGGTGCAAGCAAAGGCGGATTGTGGGCAGGCAGGCACATCAGCGGATCGGCAAGGCCGCAGGCAAACACGCGGTCGTTCGGGCCGATACGACGCACACACCAAACCATCCGAGCAAAAAGATGGCGACTTTGCAGAAAAAGGCTCGCAACGTTCGCCTTCGATCAAGCAATCTTCGTCGACGCGACCGTTGCAATTGTCATCTTTGCCGTTGCAAACTTCGGTGGAAGGGACACAGATCGCGTCGTTGTCGCTGCCGTCGGTGGTCGGGATTTGGCATCCTTGGTTGACGCAACGCTCGCCTGAAGCCGAACAATCGGCGTCTTGTTGGCAAGGCACAAGGCAACGCTGCTCTCGGCAACGCAAGGGTTCGAGGCAATCTTGATCGCCAAAACAAGCAAAGCCTTTGAGATCAGGGGGCTGGAAAAAACAGGCCGTTTTCAGGGAAAGGAAACACAACAACAAAAATCCACAAAAGCCGACGGAGCGAAGCAATTAGCCAACCTCATAAAGACGAAAGGGACGGATCATCGGGCGTTGAGGAGTGATTTCTTTTTCTTTTTCGCGCTTTAAGGCTTCGAAGCGGCGAATCGAAAGGTCAAGATATTCTTTTTTGAGGTCAAAACCGACGTATGACCGACCATAGGCCCACGCCATCAATCCAGCGGTCGAACTGCCCGCAAAGGGATCGACCACCAGATGACCTTTTCGGGTACTCGACAACACCACGCGCTCCAACAACTGTTCGGGTTTTTGGGTGGGGTGTTTGCCGTGAAATTTTTCGTGACCACGGGCCGAACCGATCGACCAAACAGAGCGCATCTGTTTGCCGGGCTTTTTCAAGAAATCTTGCTCGCTCCACGATCCATTTTTCATCATGTCGTAATCGAAGGTGTGCTTGGCGCGGGGATCTTTGAGCGCCCACAACAGCGTCTCGTGGCTGGCGGTAAAATAACGACAGCTTAGGTTGGGGGAGGCGTTGGGTTTAAACCAACAGATATCGTTAAGCACCTTAAACCCTTCGAGTTGAAGGGCATAACCGCAAGCATAAATCGAATGATACGAGCCGCTGATCCAGATCGTCCCTTCGGGCTTGAGGACGTGCCGACAAAGTTGGATCCAGTTTCGATGAAAAGCGAAGTCAGCTTCGGCTCCGTTGCTACGGTCCCACTCGCCTTTGTTGACGCTTGCGCGCCGCCCGCCTTGGCAAGTGAACCCCCCATTGGAAAGGTTGTAGGGTGGATCGGCAAACACCATATCCACGGTGTTTTCGGGGAGCGCTCGAAGGAATTCGAGCGAGTCCCCATGATACAGCACAAAACGCTCGCTTTCGTAATAAGGCTGAACGCCTTCGATCCTGATCATCTTTCCACCCACAATCCGCGATGTATCCACAAACGACACGCGTTCTCAAGAGAGAAGCCCCACAGAAGGCTGCATCCCACGGAAGATTCGGCGCGTCGCACACAAAGCGCGTTGGAAGAACCACCGAACCTTGCTTAAACCTTCGGACAACCCTTGACGTGAGAGCTTTTCCACGCAACTTTTTGTATGCTGAAAGGTTCAGATCCATTTGTCAACAACAAAATGCACCTTATTTGCTGAGAGATCGCTTGTTCCAAACAAAAAACAGGCGGATACTCCAACGATTTTGTTTCGCAGATCGCCAAAAAGCGAGACAAAACACAGCACCATAGGTCTTTCTCACAGCAAGCTTGATGGCGACATGACAGGCCGCGCCAAAAATCTTGCATCACACCACGCGCTCAGGCGACAAGCTTTCTCGCCGTAAGCCACGTGTTCTACCGAGGCCATCCAAACAACCGAAATAACGGCTCATCGAGAAAATGGCCTCGCTCAAACAGACGATTCACATCAAGGATCCATTCCCTTGCCAAAGGCTTTATACAACTCCCCACCCACCAAAGACCGAGAGTTCGGCTTTTTGACTTGCCGATCGATCGCATCAGGACTTGCCCAAACCTTTTTGCCCTTGTGTTCGAGATCCACAAGCGCCTTGTGGATGGTTGCGTTGTGGGCGCTGTTGTGGGGTTGTACGGTTCCGACCTTGCCACCGAATCCGCTGCTTTGCCAACAAGACGATGACTGTAGCGTTGGGCAGTTGTGCCAACAAGGGCAGTGTGTGGTGTTTTTTCGAGAGCCCTCCCCTTCGGATGCCAGTCACACCGAACCAGCCGCCGATATCCTGCCTTCTTGCCTTGATGGTCAAACCAAGCCCTGTCCCCAAGACGGCGGATGTTCGGGCGGTATCTCGCTTTGCAAACAGGGCCAATGGGAACCTTGCCGTCCCGCCCAACCCACTCCCGAACTTTGCAACGGCAAAGACGACGATTGCGACGGCCAGATCGACAACAACCTCCGCCCGCCGCTGTGCAACCTCCAAAAAGGCGTCTGCGCTGGAAGCGTTCAAGTCTGCGGCGGAAGCAACGGATGGTTGGATTGCGATCTAGCCCGATACAACACACACAACAACGATTACCAAGCCACCGAAGAAAGCTGCGACGGCAAAGACAACGATTGCGATGGTATCGTCGATCCTGCGTGGTTGTGTGGTTGCAAAGCAGGCGATCGCCGCGCTTGTTACAACGGACCCGACAAGAGCCGAGATCTCGGCTCCTGTCGAGCAGGTTATCAGCTCTGTCAAGACGGCCAGTGGGGCCCATGCCAAGAAGAACGTCTCCCCAGCCGCGAAGTCTGCGACGGCAAAGACAACAATTGCGACGGTCGCATCGACGAAACCGACCCCAACCTCGACCAGCCTTGTGTGCTGCCTAAAGCCAACGGCCCCTGCCAACAAGGCACGATGCGTTGTCGTGAAGGCGTGTTGCTGTGCCAAGCCGCCTATCTCGCTCGCCCCGAGATCTGCAACGGCAAAGACGACGATTGCAACGGCAAGATCGACGAAGGATGCCGCTGACCGAAGCAAATCACGATGTAAAACGACCAAAGGGAGCTTCACTTGACTGCGTGGCGAAGATGAGTATGTTCTCTTGCCTTCTGAGCCTACGCGGCGCGTATCGCCTATCCTCACGCTCAGTTCAACCCAAAAGGACGTATCCTCCGCCCTTTCCAAAGCCCCAAAAGCTAGACGCTCTCTGGCCGAAATCTGCCAGTACAAGGAGACCCCGATCAATGAGCGCAGAGATCCAAAAGGTGCTTGAGGCTCTCGCCCAAGTCGCCGACCCCGTCATGCACATCCCCCTCACCAGCCTTGAGATGATCCGCGATATCCAAATCCAAAACAAACAATTGTCCCTCACCGTCGAGCTCACCACCTCCTCCTATCCGCATCGTCAAAAAGTCCAGCAGCAGATCGAATCGATCCTCCAAGGACTTGGCTACACTTCCCACCTCCACATCATCGAAAAGAGCAACGCCCAAAACAGCAGCCCCGCAGGGAAAAAACACAGCCTCGCCAAACCCGCCCAAAACACCCAAGAAGCCCAAGCAGCGGAGCAAATGCCGCTGAGCAATATCAAACACATCATCTTGGTGGCCTCTGGAAAAGGCGGCGTTGGCAAATCGACGGTTGCCGTCAACTTGGCCGCATCTCTCGCTCTCTCAGGTGCGAGCGTCGGTTTGTTGGATGCCGATATCTACGGTCCTTCCGTCCCGATCATGCTTGGACTCGACGGCAAAGGCCAGCCCGAGATGATCAAAGAAGGCGAAGAACAGCGTATCATCCCGATGCACGCCCATGGCATCGAAGCCATCTCGATGGGATTCTTTGTGCCTCCCGATGTAGCGATGGCTTGGCGTGGACCGATGGTGCATAGCGCGCTGCTTCAGTTTATGCGCGAAGTGGCTTGGAGTGATCTCGATTACATGGTCATGGATCTTCCCCCCGGCACAGGCGATATCCAGATGACACTTGCCCAACGTGTCAAAGTCTCGGGATCCGTCGTCGTCACCACGCCCCAACTTGTCGCTCTTGCCGATGTGATCCGCGCCAAAGCTTTCTTTGACAAACTGCGTGTCCCCATCCTCGGGGTCGTAGAAAATATGAGCTACTTTGTGGGCGATGATGGCAAAAAATACGATATCTTTGGTAGTGGCGGTGGTGCCCATGCTGCCGAGCGTTTTGAACTCCCCCTGCTTGCCGAGATACCTCTCGCTCCCGAAGTCCGCATCCAATCCGACGATGGTACACCTGTTGTGATATCCCACCCCAACCACCCGGTCTCGAAAGCCTTTATGGGACTTGCCCAAAAAGTCCGTGAGATGTGTCCTCTCTAAGGTTTTTTCTGTCGCTCCGAGCGCCGCATCGCCTTGCGTAACAAACGCGGCATCTTGCTCATCACATCCGACGAAGCCACATAACCCGCCGCCCCCACCTCCAGCGCCTTGTTCATCAGCATAAAATCCCCGTCCTCTCCGACAAGAAAGATCGGCGAAGAATGCCCTTGCTGTTGGAACAACCCCATCACATCCTCCCATCTCGCACCAAACGGTGGGCGAAGATCGACCACCAGCGGGCAAGATCGACCCTCCTGCAAAGCTGCCGCCAGATCAGACCACTTGGAAAAGCGCGTGGTGCGATACCCGTTGGCGCTCAGGCTCGCCAAGATCGAGTGAGATGGATCGGTCTGCGTTCCCGATTCGACCACCCAGATCATCTCATCACGCAACGGATCTTCCGCAACTTCGCTGCGCGCAGGCAAAGCAGGGATCCCCACCGCTGCCGCACGCGATGCCCGATCCGCTTGCTCCAAAAAACGCTTCACTTCGTCGTTGCTTTGGGCTTGTTTGGCCGATCGCAAAGCGGTCAAAAATTGTTGCGTATCTTTGGGCCGCTGGTTGGGATCTTTGGACATCGACTGCAACGCCAACTTCTCTAACGCTGCGTTGATCGGCTTTTCTTTGTAGCGCACCGAAGGAGGTGTCGGCTCCACGAACATCTGTTGCATCAACACGGCCATGATGTTGTCGCCCGAAAAAGGCAACTCGCCGCACAACAACTCGTACAAAAGAACCCCCAGCGCGTAGATATCGCTGCGCGCATCGATATCCATCTGGCCTCGGCATTGTTCGGGTGACATATAATACGGTGTCCCCATTGTCACACCCTCGACCGTCAAGCGCTCTTCCACCGACGTCCCCACCAAAACCGCCAAACCAAAATCCACCACCTTGACGATCTCTTTGCCGTCACGATCCTTCAAGATCATCACGTTCTCAGGTTTGAGATCCCGATGGATTAAGCCCGCTCCATGCGCAGAGATCAACACATCGCAGACTTGGCCCAAGATCCCAACGATGCGTTCTTCGGAAAGCGGAAATTCGTGCTTGATCAGATCCTCCAAGGAACGCCCTTGTAGGTACTCCATCGCGATATACGAACGCCCCTCCCATTCGCCATAATCGTACACCATCACCGCGTTCGGATGCACAAAGCGCGTCATCGACCGCGCCTCTCGCTCAAACCGCTGTTTGCGATCCGCTTGTCGCATCAACTCATCGTGCAACAGCTTGATCGCCACCGATCGCCCCAAGCCCAACTGCTCGGCCAGATACACCTTCCCCATCCCACCCCGCCCAAGCAACGAACGCAAGACAAAACGGCCATTCACGATCTGCCCCGCCAACGGATCTTTTGGAACGATCGGCTTGGTCGCCAAAAAAAGCTCCAGATCCGCATTCACGGGATGCGAAAGCGCCTGTCCTGCGGGTGGCTTGCTTTGATTGGAAGGTTTCGCCCCTGTCGCAGATGCGGAGGGAGTCGACGAAGGCGGCATCACCGCAGGAAGAGAAGCTCCCGAAGGCGCTTCCATCGTTCCTGCCGCGATCAGTGATGCTTTTGAAGCTGTCCACTCCACAAACTCCCCTGACGGCGGCATCACCGCATCCCCCCCAAAAAGCATCGCGTCGGTTGGATGGCCGTCTGCGATATTCAATGCCCCTGTTTGGTTCAAGGCTTCGGGAGTATAGTACTTTTCTGGCGATGCGTCAGGAAAATCCTCTTGCGCGATGCGGCGTCCCAAGACCGCCGGAGTATCGGAGACCAAGACCCCCGATATCGGAGGCGTCAGATCCATCGTGTTGATCAGCGTCCGTTGCGGGGCCTTGTTACGGATGACAGGGGTTTCGGAAACCAAGACCCTTGATATCGGAGGCGTCAGATCCATCGTATTGATCGGCGTCTTTTGTGGGGCTTTGGGTGACGCTGTCGCTTTTCCTGTTCCATCCGCCTCCTGCGTCTTCCCTTGTGGCAAAGAAGAGGCCGCAGCGGCAGAGTCGGTCTTCTTCTGCGATGCAGCAGCGACACCAACATTGTTCTCCGATGCAGCGGAAGAAGCGTCTTTTTGGACAGCATCGAAAGTCATCGTGTGCGTGAATGGCTTTCGATGCAAAGGCGTGGGTTGTCCTGCTGTATCCGCCTTTTTACCCCGATTTCCTTGATCAGTCACCGCGTGCCTCCACACAAAAAATTGTCAGCCACCGCGTGCCTCCACACAAAAAATTGGCGGCTATTCAAGCAGCGTAAATACTTCGATCCCTTCGGCTCGACCAACGATCGAATGTTCTCCCAGCGAACTCACATCGAAGACCGCCCCGACAGCTTCGGCGGTTTCTTGTGTCATCAAGATCTGGCCGGGACGCGCCAAGGTTTCAAGGCGCGCTGCGATGTTCACGGTATCACCGATCACGGTGTACTCCATGCGCTTTTGCGATCCGATATTTCCCGCCAACGCCTCACCTGTGCTAATCCCGATCCCCATCTGCAACTCAACACCAAACTCGCTACGCCAACGGGCATTTCCAGACTCCAACCACTGCAACATCTCTTCTGCCGCAGAGACCGCAGAGATCGCATCATCACCTTTTGAATATGGCGCACCAAAGACCGCCATCACGCAGTCTCCCAAAAATTTGTCCACCGTCCCACCATACCGAAAAATAATCTCCGTCATGATCGTAAAGACTTCATTCAACAGCGCAACGACTTTCTCGGGCGGCTGCTTTTCTGCAAGCGGCGTAAACGCAACAATATCCGCAAACATCACCGTGATCAGCTTGCGCTCGCCGCCCAGTCGCAGGTCCATCTCTCCTTTCACGATCCCTTCGACAAGATCCGCGCTGAGATAACGGCTGAGATCATGGCGGATCTCCGTCTCTTTGATCACTTGCTCCCGATACGACGAGAGATCTCCCGCCATCTTGTTAAAGGAACGCGCCATCTCGCCCACTTCGTCGCGTGTCATCACCTCCGCAGGGATGCGCACTTCAAAGTCTCCACCCGCCACCTTCTCTGCCGCCGAAGCCACCGCAAGAACAGGCCGCGCAAGTCGATATCCCAACAACATCCCAAACACCAGCGCCACAAAAACCCCCACCACCAACGCCAGCCAAGTCGTGCGCGTCAGCTTGTAAAGCACCGAAAATGCCCGATCTTCGGGCTGCAAGACCACAACTCCCCAACCGTACGCAGGCATCGGGCGCACAAAACTCAGATACACCCGTCCTTCTCGTTCATATCGCTTTCCAAATGGAGTGTCACGATCAAAGGTGATGCCTTCCAAAAACAACGCACGATCCGCCATCTGTCCGCGCATCGCCTCACGCGCATGGGCCAAGATCCGCAGTCCTGCATCCACCAAAAACACTTCTACACTTTCACCCATCTCTTGCGCAAAACGCCGCAGATCCCGATACACCGCATCCAAGGGCATCACGGACCACAAGTAAGCATAAATCCCCTTGGTTTCGGGCCGCGCAAGCGCAACCACCATCGGCAGATACACATCGCGCCCACGCCAGATCACAGGAAGATACCGACAGTGCGACAGCGACGCTCGATCCAACAACACAGGAGACAAAGAGGGTGGAACTTCCCCCGCAAAAGTCGACTGCTTGCGCGCTTCGACCAACACGCCCTTCGGATTGTAGATCCCCAAAGCATAGAGCGCATGGGCCTCACGAAAGCTCACCTCCAACGCTTGCTTCCGATGCACCTGAAAGATCCGCTTCCGCAACGACACCACCGACGCCGACCGCTCGACCGTTTCTTGTAGCACTTTTTCGATCTCTTGCTGCTGCGTCACACGCGGCACCAAGACGCGGCCCACCCCCAAAAGCTCCGCACAAGCCTCACGGCTGCGCTGAAGGCCCACCGACACAGCATAATTCGCGGCCATCACCCGATGCTCTCGCGCTTGCGCAGCCAAACCACGCTCCTGCTGCACATACACAAAACCCGCCAACCCCACCAACAGCACCGAAGACAGCAACAACATCACCAACGCGAGTTTTGAACGCAAGCGCATCGCGCTCTCCTTTTTCGTATTCCTCGAACACACTCAACGCAACGATGGAAAGGCTAGATCCACCGCGATGCCAACATGAAAATCACCGGGAAGCCCTGCGTGTTGCGGGATCATCCCACCACCCGTCAACGATATCCGAACCTGCCCAAGATAGGCCCGTACACCCGCACTCGCGCCAAACGTCACAGGCAACGCCCCATCCACCGATGGAGCCACCAGATGGATCTCCGTCACAAATGACAAGAACCGCCAACGTAGGTGAAGACCCGCGTTTCCTGTAAAGAAAAAGCCTGTGTTCGCCCCAAAGTCCGTATCCAACACAAACGCAAGGTTGGTATGCACCATCAACCAAGACAGCGGACGCCACTCCAACAACAGCGCAGGATCAAAAAAAGTCGAGAGCGCGTTGTTCGCCTTGCTTTTTCCGGGCGTATAGCGCTCCAACGAACGAAACGTCGGCAGTACCGCACCTTGCGCATCGCGTGGCGGAAAACGATAACCCCCTGTCGGCAAGATCACCCGCAACCCCGCTCCCACCATCAGATCCTTGCGTTCGTACAACAATCCCTTGATCCCGATCCGTATGTCTCCAATCTTTCCGTAAGAGATATTGTCGGGATATCCTTCGGGCTGCGTCAGGATCACGTTCAACAAAGGGATATCCAGTTCAAGGCTCATGCGCTCGTGCCACAAAGCCAGCTCACCCGCAATCGAAAACCTCGATACAACGGGCTTTTGTATCGTTCCCTGTGCCGCAACCCACGGGCCGTTGTAGGCATCATTGGGAGGCGTGTAATCACCAAAAAACGCCCGAACACCCGCCCATGTCATCGGTTTTGCCCCGCGAGCAGGAAGCCCGGGGAAAGATCGCGCAAACTCCAAGACCAACGGGGTTTCGGCCCACTCCCACACCCGAACACGCGACGGTACGGTCTTGTCATGGGACGGAGACGCACGCAGCAACACTTGTTCGGGCCATCGAAAGCTCGGCTCTGTTGACGGCTCAACAGGAGGAGGAGCGCGACGCAGGGCGGCCTCTGGAGGCTTTTTGACGGAGATCATCGCCAACGCCAGATCGCCTGCCGCCCAAGAAGCCCGAATATACAAGGCTTTGTGCTTGTACACTTTGGGCGCAGAGATCATCGCCTCGCATTGACCACGCCCCACACAACGAAACGCTGCACCTTCGCCTTCGGGCAAGATATCCAAACGCAGCCCGGGCAATAGCACAGGAAAGCCCTTTTCATCGACCAATTGTAAGACTGCTTTGACGCTCTGCCCTTGCACCCCGATCTCTTTCTGCTCAAGAGACAACGTCGCCTTCACTTGCAAAAGCTGGATACGAAAAGCCGTTAGCACCGAGCCTTTTGGGCCACGCCGAAAAAACAGCGTGTAATGCCCGGGCTTTTGCAGACGCACAGATTCCTGAAACGACCGAAACATCAACGCATCCGAACGGATCGCAGAGACATCTCCTTCGACAAGCGCGATATCCACGGCTTTTTTGGGCGGCGTGATCTGCAACAGTCCCACCCCGACCCACCGATCTCCGCCTGATTGACGGGCCAACTGCCTTGACATCTGAAGTGTTTCCGCGTGGATATGCAGCGTCTTGGATGGGCGGCTCTCCAGTCCGTCTTTGTCCAACGCCGAAAGACGCACATAATAATCACCCGCTTTTCGGATCGGCAGGCCGTAGCGTTGCAACGATGGCGCTGATGGGCTGGATGGTGGTGGGCTTGATGGCACCGACGCGCTCGATGAATCGGTGGGAGCTGGTGCGGACGCCACAAGATCATCCCAGTAGACATCGCGAAAACGCGGATCGACCGCAGCTTCGATGCGATAACGTGTGTCGCCTGTGTTGCCGTGCCAACGCAGTTCCAACATCTCCTGCCCTTGTGTCGGAGTCATCGGCACAAACGCTTCATGCACCCCTTGGCTCCAACGCGGCGCACGCGGAAGCCTACGCGGAGGGGCGGGTGGACGGCCTTTTTTTACGTACGTACCAAAATCATCGGGAACTTGAACAGATTTCCCTTGGGCGCTAACCTTTGCATTTCCACGAAAGACCGAGACCATCGATGTTTTTTGTGCATCGACACCGACCTGTGCTGCGCTGGCCTTGAGCGCGACTTCCGCCGAAGGCGTCTCGATCGGGATCGGCGCATCATCAAGGCTATCAAGGCCCGCTCGCACCGTACCTTCTTGGATTACGATCTTTCCGCTTTTCTTTTGGCGCGTGCGTTCGGATCTTCCGTGGATCACCAACAATGCTTGTTCGCGCATCCGTATCCGCGCACGTCTCTCAAAACGCACCACCGCAAGAGACCTCTTGCCCGTCGAGACCTTGTACAAGCGCCACAGCGCCATCCCTTCACGGGCATCGTACCAATCCAAAGCGCTCGGAGGTTTGGTCTTGACTTCGCGCCGTTTCTTTTCAAGTTCCGCATCAGGTTGCGGCGCAGACAACGGGATCTTTAAGCGCTGACCGGGTTTTAAGATGTGCGGCATCGGCCCAAGATCGTTGTATTGATGAATGATCGAGTAAGCGCTCCCTCGACCAAACAACATCTGCGCAATGCTCCAACACGAATCCCCCGGTTGTACCGTGTACCAACGATAATTTTGTGCAGAATACGCCGTCCCCTCCGCACAAATCAACCCAATCCACAACAACCCCAAACATCCCAACACAGACAATCCCGAACGCAAACCCCCCCCCCACGCCATCAGCCCTTTTTTCTCCGAAACCATCGGTGTTTTCTTGAAGGAAGCTCTCTGCATTTCAAGCATTAGCAGCCTCCTTTCTTCTTGGGCGATGCTGTTGCCGTATCCAACAGGCCCAACGCATCAGTCCGATGTCGAGAAGAAGTGGCTTTTCTGATGCGCAAGATCAAAAACTGTACACGGCGATTTTCGGCGCGTCCTTGGGTCGTTTTGTTCGTTGCGATCGGCTTTTTGGGCCCGTATCCTTTGGCGCGCAAACGCCCCACCGCCACCCCTTCTTGAACCAAAAATGACTTCACTCGACGCGCCCGTCTCTCCGAGAGATCCACGTTTTGTTCCCGATCTCCTCGATTGTCCGTATGCCCTTCGATCATGACTTCTTCGATATCTTGCTTCGCTTTTAAAAACTGCGCAAGAACCCGTAGTATCGGAAAAGATCGAGGCTCCAGCCGATCGCTGCCCGTCCGAAAATACACCTTCTCTTTGAGTTTGATCTGCGTTGCTGTCGACTCGATCAGCTTGGATTCCTTGAAGACGACGGGCTTGGGGATCTCGTCTGGGCATCCGTCTTCGTCTTTGTAGCCGTTGAATGTCTCGGGTTGATCGGGGCATTGATCCAAAGCGTCCGGGATACCGTCTCCATCGCGGTCTTGCTCTTGTTTGGCCGCTTGATCGAAAGCCTCGGGCGAAAGCGGGCGATTCGCCAAGATCGCAGGCTTTTCAGGCATCGCCGCTTCTTGATTTGGCAGGGGTTGCGGTGTCTTCTTCACTTCCAAAGGTTTCTTCACCGTCGGCGAAAAAACCTCTGGCTCATACGCGGCCCAAGATGCCGAAGGCTTCGCCTCTGTCAACGACTTCCCCCAAGCAATCTGCAAAAAGAACCGAAAATCCGGCACGCCGTATCCCGAAGTCAATCCTGCGCCCGCACCTGCCGTCAAGATCACACCCGAATGGTGGCGCCAACGTAACCCTGCCAAAAGCTCCATCCCTACGCGCTGCACGCGCCCCACCTCTTCGCCGTCTGGAAACCCGATCTCCATCCCCGCTTCGCCGATCAACGAAAGCCCTTGCATCATCAAGGGGATCTCCGTTCCCAGCGCCAAGCGCAACGCATTCCCCACCCGAAACCCCATCAAGGCATCCGTCACCGTAGACGGCGAAGACGCCTGATCTTCTGCCGTTGGGGCTCCCGCACGCAAACGAAACCCCGCATTCAACGACAGCAAAAATCCTCCCTTCCATCGGTAGTCCATGATCAAACGCGGCGTAAAAGTCGCCGACGCTTGGCGCATCAAAAACGCCCCACCCGTTGGAAACGAACCCTCCAACAACAGCGCCATCCCAAAACCCGCTGCTTGCGCATTTTCCAAGATCCGCACCTTCACCCACAATCGAAGATCCCCGATCCCCATCGATTCGAGGGATTCTTCGCCCTCTGGATACGTTGCTTGACTGCCTGAAAAAGCAAATGGAAAACGCTGCGACTGTTGGAACCAATGCACAGGCAACGACAACGCCACTTCGACCCACGAAAACAACCCCACCCCCAACGCAAACTCCGACGTCAGGCGGTGTGCCAACGGTTGCGAAACCACCGCCCCTGTATCAAAACGCCGCGCCAACAACAAACCCTTCGCATAATCGGTCATCACCTGACCATACAGGTGCAAATGCGGCATCAATCGGCTGCTTTGGACCCCAAACACACTATACGGCGAGGCCGAGGGTTCCAACAAACGACCATCCATCGAAAGCGCATAGCCCGCAGGAACGGGCTTTGCCCATCCCATCCGCCCTCCAACACAAGACAACAGCGCGCCGATACACAACCACCTCAGCCACTTTCTCACAACACTCTCCTTCCGATCGCACAACAAAGCTTCTCACAAACAAATCCATCCAACACACGCTCTCGGACACAAACCAACCAACGGATCTCGTATGACGCCGCTGACAAAAACCCCGTGTTCGCGGCACTTCAAGCGACAGCGTCGTCTGTTTGAAAAACAATGATCTTTTCGCCGACACGGGGTCAAGGGGGCCGAGACCCCTTGCGGGGCATGGGGCAGCGCCCCATACAACAAACCCCATACAACAAACCCCATCCAACTCCGTCGCTCCTCACCCTATATCAAAAAACTGACCAACGCCTTCTCATCTCACCAAAAAGATCGAAAAAACAACAGGCTCTCGCTTATTCGGTGCCTTCGTGGCTCTCGCTTATACGATATCCGCAAGACGTGTGATCGAAGGATAGTGCGTAGATGCCCTACGGTTGGGCAGCCCCCTGTGGCTGCCCCTACGTTTTGCGATCACACAATGGGCGGATTTCGTATTATTCGGTGTCTTCGTGGCTTTCGCCTTCCTCGCGCCCACTGCCAAACGAACATCCGATCTGCGCACACAGCACCGAAGCATACGACCCCGCAGGCAGAGAAAAAGCAACCGAGACAGCCGCTGCTTCGCGCTCCACAAGCACATCCCACGGCCACACCGCGATCAAACGCCTTGTACCTGTTGCGATGCTCCCAAGCCTCTGAAAAGCCTCGATATTCACACCTTCGCGTTCCCACAACGCCGACTCCCATTCTCCCACAAGCCCCTCGGCTTTCTCCACTTGAGAACCCAACAGCACACCCGTCGGAACCCAGCGCCGCGCAGGTTCGGTGTCCCCCAAAAAGCCCTTGATGTCGTTGAGCGGCATCTCGCTTTGGGAGAGAGGAGAAACTGTGATGTCGCGCACATCTCCCGAACCATCGGCCTCTTGCGCATCCCGCGCCAACTCCCGCGCAAGCCCATCTGGAAAGCTGCGCAACGCCCCGCCACGCGGAAAAGGCCGCATCCAATCCCCCTCGATCGGAGCCAACCAGTCGCTACATTGTCCAATCCGCCACGCCAACAGATCATTAAAACAGGCCGATTGGTAGGCGCTGATCATCATGCGCTTTCGCCAACGGGCTTTGATCTGTTTGGCCTGCACAAGAAGCCGCTGCCCTTCGAGGTGATTGTCTTGCCCACGACCAAAACGCTGCGGCCCAAAAAAGTTGGGCATCCCCTCACGCTCCATCCGCCCCAAAGCCCGCCGCAGCGCCTGCTCCTGCGCTTCCGAAAGCTCCGACCACACCATGCGAAAGTGATTCCCCAACAGATGCCCCGTCCGTAGCTTGCTGCGATGGCGCTGCCGCTCCACGATCTCGACCCCTTCCATCGCAAACGTATCGAGCTTTTCTTGCAGCTTTGCAGGGATACTCAACCACTGTGTCGTCGTCGCGTGGCGATCTTTTAAGCCCGCCACCCCGATATCTTCGGGATTCATCTCCAAATGCGAGGCCAACATCCGACAGATATCGCGTGTGTTGTGGCCGCGTTTGCGCACCGAAACAAACAGATGTTCTCCCTCCCCCGAACAACGGTACATGGGGATCTCTTCGACAAAAAAACGCTCGACACTCGGAAGAAAACGCAGACTTTTGAGGTCTTCTTCTTCATAGATCTTCGGAAGATTCGCAAAATCAACACGCGGTAAAAACATCAAAACACCTTTCCATCGCACCACACCAAGAAAAACGCAGCCCGCAAGCACAAGACGCTGCCAAAAAATTGCACGAAAGGGAAGGGCGTGCTAGAGCCAAAGACAGCGCTCCGCGCAAACGACGGTCCAAAGAGGCTCGCGCAACACATCTCCTACGAAATCCGCCCGTTGTGTGATCGTAAAGAGGTAGGGGCAGCCCCCTGTGGCTGCCCAAGAATAGGGCGTCTACGTACTATCCTTGGTGTACGCATCACTCGGATATCGTATCACGAGACTTGCAACAGCACACCATAACACCACGCCCATGAACACCAGCTGCGTGGAAGTCTGTTGGAGTCCGAAGCCGCGCAACGATGGAACGGATCAACACACCACGCAAAGGAGTACCGCCTGTGTGGAAGAGATGGCTTCAACCTTGGCAACGACAAGGGGCGTGGTCGCCCCCCGATCGCATCAGCGGTCTTGGCGGCCCCGTTGAGTTGCGCACAGATCGCTTTGGCATCTGCCACTTGTTGACGCGCAAAGAAGAAGATCTCTTTCGCGCCCAAGGCTTCCAAACCGCACGGGATCGGCTGTTTCAGATGGACATCACGCGCCGCTTGGGTGGAGGCCAACTCTCCGAGCTTTTTGGCGATGTCTCGGCAGCAACATGGGATCCCTCGCTTCATTTGCGCGGCCAAGGACTCAGCAGCATTGACTATCTCATGCGCGTCTTGGGCCTCAAAGAAGCCGCAAACGAGGGCCTTTCATGGGTCTCTCCCCGAACCTATCGGGCTTTGCGCGCCTACAGCGAAGGCGTCAACGAATACATCGAACAGATCCGCCGCGCCGAACGCTTGCCCCTCCCTTACAAGATCCTCCAAACCGAACCCGCCCCTTGGCAAGCCCACGATAGCCTCTTGGTGCTGCGCGTCCTCGGACTCCAGCTCAGCTTCACATGGCGGCTGCTTCTGGCCTTTGGTGCGATCTGTCACTCCCTCAGCCAACGCCCCGAAGCCCTCCAAAGCCTGATCCCTTCTCATCTCGGCTTTACCCTCGGCACCGAATACCTCCCCCACGATCTCGCCACGATCTTCCCACCCTCCGCCCTCGAAGAACCCTCTGCCTCTCGCATGCTCGCAGACTCCTCCTCTCCTTCTTCTCTTCTTGACACTTCCCCTTCGGATCCCTCCGAACTGCTCTCCCCCGAAGGTACAGGACGCGGAAGTTGCGCGTGGGTGATCGCTGGGTGCCACACACAACACGGTGGCCCCTTGCTTTGCAACGATCCGCACCTCCAAATGCGCCTCCCTTGCAGCTTTTACCAGATCCGCTTGTGGGGTGGAGAATACGACGTGATCGGCCTCTCGATCCCGGGCGTCCCCGGCATCTTCGCTGGTCACAACTCCTCGATCGCTTGGGGAACCACCTTGCATCGCGCCGATGACGCCGATATCTACCTCGAAGAACTCGATCCATCGGGCGAACGCTATCGCCACGAAGAACGCTACCTCCCCCTGATCCGCCGCGAAGAGATCATCCACGTCCAAGGCGAAGCCCCACGCACCCGATGGGTCCGCTCTACCCAACGCGGCCCCCTACTCAGCGATGCCTTGCGCGGCCCTCTCCCCACCCTCCGACCCTATACCCTCCGATGGACGGGACAAGAAGGCGTTCGCGAAGCCGAATCCATCCTGCAACTCAACCGCGCCAAAAAATGGACCGACTTCCTCGAAGCCATCCGCTACGCCCGTGTACCCGCCCTCAACTACGTATACGCCGACAAACAGGGAAATATCGGGGCCGCTGTCGCAGGTTATCTCCCTCTTCGTACACGAAACCCTCGCATTTTTCGACCCCTCATCGGCAACTACTCCCAAGCCACTTGGAAAGGCGAAGCCCCTTTCGATGAACTCCCACGCTGCCTGAACCCCGAACAAGGTTACCTCATCCTTTCCGGCCAAGCCCCCACCTCCCCCCTCCAAGGCTACGCCCCCACGGGCATCTGGACCTCTGGCTCACGCTCTCAACGCATCGAAGACCTACTCTTGCGACTCGTCCGACAAAAGAAAGTCGGTGTTGAAGAAATGGCTCGCTTGCAGCGCGATACTTATTGTCTTTGGAGTCGAGACTTCCTCCAGCGCACACTCAAAACCTTTCAGATGCGCGCAAGACTCGCCCCCGAGATCCGTAAACAAGTCGATCTGCTTCTCGAATGGAACGGGCGCGTCGGCCCCGAAAGCATCGCGGCCACGATCTTTTCGACCTTCCAACTCCAGCTCATGGAGCAATACTACAAACCCGCGATGGGAGAAACGCTCTATCGGCGCTGGCTTGAGATATCTCACGAGCTTGAACCCCCGATCGAGCCGATCTTTCGTCGCCCTGATCTTTGGCTCCCCGCAGATCGCGATCAAGCCATCCAAGACGCTCTTGTCCGAACTTACCAAGATCTCGAAAAACGCATGGGTCCCGAACCCGACCGCTGGCGGTGGGGCAAGATCCACCGCCTCACCCTCCGTCCTGTCTTTTTCCGCGACACCCACCATCTCCAAGAATGGGTGCGCGGACCCTTCGCAACAGGCGGTTCCACTCTCAGCATCAACACAGGCAGTTTTAGCTGGAGCCGACCCTTCGAACAACGCGTCGGTGCCGCTGCCCGACAAATCATCGACTTCGGCTCGCCCGATGCTTCCCAATGGATCCTCTGTGGCGGACAATCCGAAGACCCCCAAAGCCCCCATTACGACGACCAGATCGAGATATGGCTCCAAGGCGATCATGTCTCCATGCACGCCTCCACCCAAGCCCTTCAACCCATGCGCAGTTCTTGGCTGCTCCCCGAAGACGCCCCCATCCCCAAACAACCGATCCTGCGCACCAAAACCGAATCCACCCCCAACAACAGCCCCAAAGCCCAGCCCCAACGAGGTCACTGATGCTGTTTGAACGCGAAACCCCCAAAACGCCCTTTGGCAGCGCTCCGCGCAACGAACAACACACCGTCCACATCAAAGGACGCCCGGGCGCTCTCGAGATCCTTCTCGACGAAGAAGCACCCCTCACTTCTCTGTTGCGCGATCTCCAAGCTCTGCTCTCCCAAAATCAAACCATGGTTCACGGCGTCGCTGTCCGGCTCAACTTTGGGGAACGCCCCATCGATCGGCTCCAACTCTCCGAGATCAAACGCATCCTCGAGCGCTTTGAGATCCGACTCCAACGCGTCGACCTCGCACCTTCCGCCCTCGAAGACTTTCTCGAAGAAGCCTTCGGACTCCCTATCCATATTAAATCGCAAAACCAGATCATCCAACCTGCCTCGCCGCTTCCTCCTCTTTCTTCTTTTCAAGAAGAATCTTTGCCTCCCATGCAAACCGATATCTTGGCTTCCTCCGCCTACAACCGCCCGATCTCCTCGCTCCCCGCATCACAGGGACACAAACACCACACTCCCACCCCGACGCCACAGGGGCACAAACATCACACTCCTGCTCCCACACTACACGCCTACTCACCCGCTGTCGCCTCCACCCCCACCGCAGACTACCCCGCACACCGACCCGCTGCAACACCTCCTCATCCCCACTCGCGTTCCGCGCAACAGACCGTCGCTCCGACTTCTTTGCATCCTTCCGAACCCGCACACCACAACACTCCCCCTCCGCGACGCGCCTCGCTCTCCGAACGCCTTGCCGCCAAACAACCCGCTTACGAACCTGCCTCTCCTCACGCTCGCCGTGACACCGCTCCCTACGAAGAAGATCACGTTCTCGACAACCTCCCCGATACCTTGATGCCCTTTGCCTCCGACCTCTCAGAAACCACTCACGAAGACAACACTCGCAACCATTCCCCACACGCAGAGATCGATACCTCTTCATCAGCAGGACGACAAGTTCATCGAATTATGCGTACATGCCGCGCAGGAACTCGTCTTGATCTAGAAGGCGATGTTTGGGTGTTTGGAGACGTGAACCCGGGCGCAGAGATCCGTGCAACGGGCGATATCATCATCTTTGGAAGCCTGCGCGGTATCGCCCACGCAGGCTCCGAAGGCAACGATCACGCGATTATCGCAGCCTTCGAGCTTAACCCCATGCAGCTTCGCCTTGGCAACCAGATCGCTGTCTCCCCCCCCGCTGACGGACGCAACAAACAGCGCGTTGACACCGAAGTCGCTTTCCTCAACCAACACCATCAGATCGAAGTCAAGAACTACCAAGGCAAATTTCCCCACGAAGTCCCCAAAACCCACCCCTGACCCCGCTCCGTACCGCAAAGACGGCCCCTGTCACTTTTTGAAAAGCGCCTCCAGACGCTTTTTTGCTTCCGCTGCCTTATCGAACTCTGGCGCTTTGCGGTCTTTGTCGAACGTAAATTGACCACAAAAATTCGCCTTCTCTCGATCTCGAATAAAGTCACCCACACCTTCGCGGCACAACGAAGCATTATCGTCCCAAAAACGGCAGTTCTTACAACAGCGTAAGTCCGCTCCACAATGCACGCAGGTATCGCGCCGCTGTAAAAAGCGCACCTCGTCCTCGGGAAGTTCTTTCTTGCATTTATAACAAAACAGCATGCGTTCTCTCCTCATGGTTTGATTCTTTTTTTGCGCTGTATCCGTACTTTACGTAACACATTCGACCACGCCATGCGCCTTGTGTGTGTGCGAAAGCCATTCTTTCCACGCAAAGAGGCGCGCATCATAACCAAGTGATCGCCTTGCTTCAAGCAAAATCCTGCGCCTCGATCCCATAACGTTTGATCTTCTCCCAAAGATTCTTGCGATCCATCCCTGACGCCCTTGCTGCTTGCGAAAGATTCCCCCGACAAGCACGCAAGATCTGCGTCAAATACTCTCGCTCAAAATGCTCCACCATCCGCGACTTTGCCTCCCGAAAAGGCAAGATCCTCTCGCCACCCACGATCTCTTGTTTTTCCCATATATCCGCCCCCATCGCTCCGTCTCGCTCGTCTGCTCCTACCGCCAGCAACGAGACCCCCACCCGACCGTGCGGGGATTCTGCCACCCCCAAAGACAACGCATCTTCCTTTTCCGTCGAAAACATCGAACCTATCGAACCTATCAACCCTTGAGGCGCAGCGTACGCCTCTTCCTTGATCCCAGACGGCAAGGGGGTTAACACAGAAGACAAACGAACCGATGAAGCCGATGAATAGGACGATACAGGTGCAGGAGATGGATGCCCACCCAACGCAGCCGACACCAGTCCCATCCCGTATGCTCGCGCTTCGGGCCAATGGATCGCCTCCGCACGGATGGTATCTTCTTCGCTCATCACCACCAACTGCATGATCTTATTTTCCAATTCGCGGATATTCCCCGGCCAATCATACCGCTGCAATCGCTGCATCGCTTGGGCCTCGATCTGCACGCCTGTCCGCCCTGTTTCCTTGATCGCACGCCGCAAAAAATACCTCGCCAACAACGGGATATCCTCTCGACGCTCCCGCAACGATGGCAGCCTGATCGGAATGATATTCAAGCGATAATACAGATCCTCTCGAAATCGACCTGCTCTCGTCTCCATCCACAGATCCCGATTCGTCGCTGAAATAAACCGAACATCCGCCCTCTGCGTCTGCACGCTCCCCAACGGTTTATACTCTTTCTGTTGTAAAAATCGCAAAAGCTTGACCTGTACCCCCAACGATATCTCCCCAATCTCATCCAAAAACAACGTTCCCCGATCCGCTTCTTTCACCAAACCATCGTGATCTCTCGACGCATCCGTAAACGCCCCCTTCTTGTAACCGAAAAGCTCGCTCTCCAACAATTGTTCCGGCAAAGCACCACAGTTCACCGTCACCATCGAAGCTCGCGCACTCAACGCATGAATCGCCTGCGCGATCAGTTCTTTCCCTGTCCCCGACTCTCCATAAATCACCACCGAAGCGTCCGTCTTCGCGATCGAAGGCAACTTCTTCAAGATATCCATCAACCGAGGCGATTGACCAATAATGTGGCTGAGTTCCTTGCGCTGCCCCAGCTCCCGCCGTAGCTGCGAGTTCTCTTCGGCCAACTGATGCGTCCCCAACACCGTCCGCAAACGATGCAGCAACACCTCCTTGTGAACTGGCTTGGGGATATAATCCACTGCCCCCGCCTTCAAAAAATGCACCGCACTATCAATGCTTCCGTGTGATGTCATCACGACCACAGGAAGATCAGGCATCCGCTCTCGCAAGGCTTCCAACAGCGCTTCCCCGCCCATCAACGGCATCATCACGTCCGATAATACAAGGTGGATCGCATCCTGATCTCGATCCAAAACTTCCAAAGCTTCTTGCCCATTCGACGCAAAACACACCTCCCAACCCGCTCCTTGGCACATCACCTCGATCAACCGCTGCGTATAGCGATCGTCGTCTACCACCAAGATCCGCATCTCCCTCTCCTTTCACCTCCAGCCACCCTCTCGCTCGATCTCCACAAGATGCCCTGCTTTTTTTCTGTGGTATATACACCACGATAGCATGGTAAAACAACCACGCTCGATCGAAATCCGCTCAACTTGTCTTTTTCCTCACAACAGAACCTGCCTTTCCACCAGAAAAATCAAGCATCTTCGACTTTTCTTCCTCCGCACGCACCTTACCTTGCCTCCCCGCCCAAAGCCAACACCCCACCAAGTCTCCCCAAACAGTGGCTCTCATCTGTGGTGAAAAAACCATATCTTCCCCCAAAAAGCCCCCACCGCCTCCGTACTTATGTGATTCCTTTTCATCTGTAAAAAAATATTTTACACAACAAATACAATGACTTAAAAAGAGTCTTCGTTTTAGGAACAGATCATGCCCAACACGCCACCGTCCACAAGAAGATGACCCCCTCTTCACTCCATCTTCTTGCAGACGTGGGCGGATAAACCGCGCTTGCCACTATGAACGTTCCCCTCCGTTCGAGCAAGTCTCGTGTTTGTCGCAAATGAGCCGCTTTCTCGGACCCTACTTCTGATCGAGCGTTCACTCATCTTCGCCCCTGGTTCGTTGTCTCATTTTTTACGGGCTCCCCCTCTCCCGTCCGATGAACAATCACGAACCAGATCGACAAAGCCGTTGTGTAGCAAGTGTGTTCCCCTCACCACTTCCTATTCACAACGGCTTTTTTTTATCCTCACCACGCCCAAAGCAAGCCGTACACCCGCCACACGCTGCACAATCCCCTCACCTCCTTCTACCGCCCTCCTTCGACAGCCTTGATCTTGCCGCTTGGCTTTGTTAGCCTACCCAAGCGGCTCAATACGATGCTCCGCCTCTCTTGCCTACAAAAAAAAGAATCCTCCGAGGTAAGTATGCGATTTCTTGCTTTTCCCCTGTTTGTCTTTTTTTTGACGGTTCCTCTGTTCGCCCAAGCAGAGACCCCCACCCAACCCGCAACCGACAACGCCATCGCAGAGATCCCCTGCACACAAGTCCTACAAACCTACCAAGACGCGCTCTCCCAAATCGAACGCTGGCTCGCCCCACGCAGTACATGGCCGCGCAACCTCTCCGCCTTGCGCCGTGTCGAAAAAGAATTCCCTTCTTGTTTTGCTTCGCGTTCGGGCCTTTCTCTGATCGAACGCCGCAAAAAAGTCGAACTCCGTGTCCGCCAAGATGCAGAACAAAAAAAGCTGAAAAAACTCCCCCAAAAAGAGCGAGATGCCAAAGAGGCCGCCAAATACGGATATCGCTCCGCGATGGAGATGAACCTCAAACGCAGTCGGTTTTGGTGGAGCGTTGAACTTGGAGCGTATCTGCATTTTTACATGCCGATGGGCCAGATCAATCAACTCCCCCAAGGTATCCGCCCCTTTAACTTCACAGGGTTTTTGTTAGGCGGACGTTGGGGATACGCAGGTAATGGGTTTTTGATCACGGGAGATCTCTTTTATGCCACAGGCGCAGAGAGCTTTATGCTCCAATTTGGCGCGACCTTCGGATATATGTTTAACCCCTACTTTACCCTCGAAGCAGGAACTGGTCTGAACGTGATCGGAGCCCAAGGACTCGATAGCCCGGGCATCCACGTTCCCTTTGAAGTGGGGATGACCTTGCGCTTTAACTTCCGCACCACCAGCCTTGGTGTGCGATTTGTCAATAGCCTTGCGTACGATATCGAACGCAACGCCTTCGCAACCAGCGTACGCATCAACCTTGTGGTCAGCAGCCTCTAACCCCCACAACAGCCCCACCCGACGAGCTTTTGGCGGTTCTTTGCTGCTTCATTCCAACCCTACGCTCAACGGCCCCTCAAAGACCACCGATCTATTAGGAGCGCAGACTTTGCCAAAGAACCCATCCGCTCCAACCCACCGCCTTTTTCAACAACGTACATGGCGAGCAACGTTCTTTTTTTACGGACTCTTGGGCGAAATACTCTTTCACGCCTTTCCTTGCCAAGCGATCCCCGATCCCTATCGTGAACCCGATGTCTACTGCCTTTTGCTGTTGCAGCACTACAAAACCTTGCTCAGCGCGCTCGCCAACGAACGCAAGGCCGATCCACGCGCTCCAACCGATCGTTACGAAGCACAACTCGCCGCGACCTTTCAAAGAAGACCCGCTTGTTTTGCCTACAGCGCGGGGCAAGATCTGCTTCAGATCCGAGACCTTCTCCTTCAACGTCCCCCTCAAAACAAGCCCCCACCCACCCCCGCTCCTTTTCGCGTAAACCAACCTCCGCGCCACTTTCGATTGTGGTGGAGCTTTGAAACAGGCCCCTTGAGTGCGGCCTACGACCCCTCCACACAAAGCGGAGGCCCGGGAACGCTCCCTGTCGCTCTGTCTGTGTGGGGAATTGGCGGACGTGTGGGCTTTCAAGCTTACGGCTTTTTTCTGACGGGCGATCTGATGTTTGGCATCGGGGATGCTCATTATGGGCAAGCCCTCTTTTACCAAGTTTCCGAGATCGACGCATGGATGGTCAAAGCCAGCGCGACAGCAGGGGGCTTTTTGGGATCGTTTATGTTGAGCGTGGGGATCGGGATCTTGTACACACAGATGCACGATCAACGCACACAAATCGAAGCGTTGTATTTCCCCCTCGAAGTGGGTTTGGGGATGCGCATCCCCTTCGGTCAATATGCCCTCGATCTGCGCATGATCGCCATGATCGCCTTTGACGGCAGCGACAAAAAAGGCACGCTTTCAGGTGCGCAATTCGTCCTGTCTTTTGGCTCCCGTTAAGTCCTCTAGTGGGTGGGCATCTTGCGGCGTCCCTTGCCAAAGGCCTCTCGTCGGGGCTTTTGGGCCTCTTTCGTGGCGGGGGTTGTCTGCGAAGGGATAGAGATCGTCGATGTTTTTTTCGGTAGGGCGGGCTTTTTTGGAAGGGCAACGGGAGCGCGCAACGGATCGATCTGATCGCCATAGACTTCGCGGAAGATCTCTCGGACTTTGAGGCGCAGGTGGGCTGTGTGTTCGATCGGAGTGTATTCGGACTGGCCTTCGGCTTCGCTATCGAGCGCAAAGGTCATGTATGTAGAATCGGCGATCGTGATCACCGAAGGTACGCGCCCTTCGGCTTTTAGCGCGATCAACATATTGCGAAATTGCTCAAGACGCGGCTGGAGCAGCTTGCGGCGCTTGGTGAAAAGATCTTGATCCCACTCGGGGTCGGAGCCTGCGGTGCGCTTAAACTGATCGGTCGAGTCCACCGAGGCGAAATAATCCAGATCGAGATCGAGCGTAAACCGCCCTTTGGGGATCGCTTGCAACAGTTGCGCGAACATCTGCGCCCCTTCTCCCTTGCCTACGCTTGTGATGGCGGTATCCGAGGTCAAGATCGACAGCCAAAATGGACGGAACAGATCGAACTTCTCCGCAACAGGCCGCTGTGCGGGCTGGATCGTGATCCACGCATCTCCCACCCCAACGGGTTGCTTCTTCGGCTCCATCTGCGGATCGTAATACAACCGATAATGCGAACGTTTGGACTCCGCTTCTTTGAGCTCACGCGCTTGTTTTTTGGCTTTGGCTGCCGACCAACGCGGGTCCGCCAAAAAAGTGGGTGTTCCTTTTTTCGGAACACCAAAGAAAAAGCGCCGATTCAGAAATTCGGTGTAGCCGTTCCAAGAAGGCTTACCCCAGATCACTCGCTCATAACCCGCTGTCAAAACTCCCCCAGCAACGGGCATCGCACAATCATAGATCGCGTGTGCGATCGTGTGCCATGCGTCTTTTACGTTCACACCGCGCTTCAACTGATCCACCGCCTTGAGAACGGCGTTGGGGCTGGGTACAGCCCGCATATCGTTGTGCGTATCGAGATGCAACAATGGCCCCACATCGCGGCGTTGGCTTTCCTTGATCCAAAACGGCACAGAAAGGTGATGTCCATTGACCTCATACACAGGGATGGCCGCATATTCAGCTTGCTCGTTTTGGACGGGATAGAGGCGCGCACCGAGCATATACAGATGCTTCCAACGCGCCACCGTCCGCCAGTCTGTGGACTCTTTGCGCAATCGCTCGTGCAAACCGCGCAGCTTTCGCAACAAAAAAACATCCATCTGCTTTCCCAGACGTGGAAAAGCCCGTCGGATCGTAATTAAGCAATCCACCTCACGAAACGCACCATGAAAATCCCCATCCCCCCGCACTTCTGCACACAACTCTTCTGGCGGAACATTGTTCTTCCCAAGCAACGAACCACGGATATCGCCCACAGAAGCCAACGGGATCGGCTGCGGCCCGCGCTGCCACCACCACGCCGAAGCCCCCAACAAACACACCAAAAAACCGCACGACACAAAGCCGCGCCACCACACCGAAGACAAGGACGCCCCTGCTTGCGCATGACGCGCAGGCATCGATGGCGGATACATCTGACTCATCGATCTCCACACTCTTGTCGCCAACGTACAACCCATTCCATCCGAATCAACCGTCGATCCGAACCTTTCCCTTTGACGCACCCGAGCATACACCGACAGCCTTTGAAATCAACCCTCCACCCTAGATCTTGATCGGTTTGGGAAGATCGTGATCAAACCGCGCCTTGATCGCCTTTTTGTCGAGCTTTCCTGCGCTTGTCTTAGGGAGAGCCTCGGAAAAAACGACATAGCGGGGGATCTTGTAGCGTGCGAGATGCGCTTGTGCATACCGCAAGATATCTTGCTCGGTGCATTGCGCCCCTTCCTCTCGGCGGATCAGAGCCAGCCCAACTTCACCCCAGCGTGCATCCGCAACTCCCACCACAGCGGCCTCTGCGACTCCCTCGGCCTCATGCAACACACTTTCGATCTCCGCAGGATACACATTCTCGCCGCCGCTGATGTACATATCCTTGAGGCGCCCCACGATGCTCACGTATCCTTCGGCATCGACACGCACCAGATCGCCCGTATGCAGCCACCCCTCACGCAACACCTCTGCGCTCGCTTCGGGACGCTGCCAATACCCCGCCATCACATGCGGCCCTCGCAAACAAAGCTCCCCAACTTCTTCCGCTCCCACGCAACTTCCGTCTTCATGGATCACTTTGATCTCGACGTGCATCAACGGAAAACCTACAGCACCCGGCTTTCTCTCGATATCTTCTTTCGGCAACCAAAAGTTATTCGGTCCCGCTTCTGTCAACCCATAACCCGTCTTAAAATGTACGCCTTTTTCCCAAAATCGCTCAAACACAGGCAACGGACACGGCGCACCACCGCTGATCACAAACTTGGTACCCGAAAAATCCGCTTCTTTCCATCGCGGATCTTCTTGCATCAAGATGAACATCGTCGGAACGCCGAAAAACACCGTCACTCCTTGGTCGCGCACCAAGTCAAACACCATCCCAACCTCAAAACCTTTGCAAACAATGGATGTGCCACCTGCATACACCAACGGCGTCGTAAAGACGTTCAATCCGCCCACATGGAACAACGGTGCGTTGAGGATCGCCACATCATGCGCATCCAACTCCCAACTGATGATCGTATTGATCGCGTTCGCAAGGATATTTCCGTGCGTTAAAGTCGCCCCTTTTGGAAGCCCCGTCGTTCCGCCTGTATAGCAGATCAACCACGGATCATCGGGGGCAATCGACACAGGCAACAAAGACTCTTGCTCATCCATCGCCTCAAAAGCCGAAAGCAACGGATCTTGCGAACGGATCGCCTTCGTCAATGCGATCCACGTCCCCACTTCGGTGCGGCTTTCCTGTAGCGAACGCACCGCATCCCCAAAATCTTCTCCGTAGATCAACGCAATAGGCCGACACTCCGCGATCAACGCATCCAACTCGCGCACCTGCAAACGCCAGTTCAGATTCTGCAAGATCGCTCCCAAGCGACCACAAGCAAAGAACACATCGAGATACTCGATGCAATTCATCGCCAAGATCGCCACACGATCGCCCTTTCCTACACCCAACGTCTTTTGCAGATACAACGCAAGCCGTTGCACTTGTTGATCCCACGCTCGATAAGAGACCTGCCGCCCTGTTGCTTGATCGATCAAGGCGGTCTTTTCAGGGCTGAGTTGCGACCTTTTGCGCAGCCAATCCGCGACAAACATTCAAACCTCCGCTGCTTTTTAGTCTTCTGCTTGGATCGAAATAACTTGTCCCCCCCCGTGTTGTCGTCATTTGGGCTGCGCCGCATCAGCTTGCGCTCGCTGCTTCGGCGCTTTCCGAAGCATCTGCACGATCCCCAATCAGATACATCACGACGATCACAGCCCATCCCGAAAAAGTCGCCATCGTCGCCAAAAACGCCGGATTGTTGTGCATAAACGAGATCTTTCCAAACGCCACCGCAAAGTAAGTCACCGTCGAAGCCACCGTGCCCATCACGATCGCACGCCGCGACACCTTCGGAAAAAACATCCCACACGCCAACGGCAAAAACGACACCGTAAAAAGCAAGTACACACCGTACTGGCCAAAGATCGCCACCGACCGCCCTGTCGGGTTCTTGAGTTGCGCAAAACTTAACCACAACGCCAAGATCCCCAAAAATACCATCCCCACGCGCCCAAACCACATCGCACGCTTCGCACGAGCCGCTTCTTCCGCTTCATCTTTCGCTGCTTCGCGCTGCAATCCCAGATACAGATCGTTTGAAAAGATCGTAGACAACGCCAACAAGATCCCTTCGAGCGTCGATATCCCCGCAGCCAACAGCCCCACACTGATCAATACCTGCGCAGCCGCCGAAAAATTCTGCATGATATACACGATCACCACCGTGTCGAAGTTGTGCGGCCCCTTCAGCGTCACACGCGCATACAACCCCACCAACATCACCAACATAAACACCACACCCGCCAACAACCCCACCAACAAATACGTCCGCACATCCCGTTCTTCCTTGAGGTACAACGCTTTGCTCACAATATGCGGCTGGCACACGATCGCACATCCCACTACAAAGTTACACACAAACACCTCAAAAAAGTTCCGAAAATACAGCGACTTTGGATTGGTGATCTGCGCGAGTTCTGGCTGGATCGCTGCCAACTTTCCAAACAGACCGCCCTCTTGGAAAAACAGATGCACTCCGCTACCGATCATCATCAGCGCCACCACCAACATGATGATCGCTTGGATCGTGTTTGTGTACGCGCTGGTGTTCGCCCCACCCAACATCACATACGAAAACACAAAGACCACTGCCCCCACCGCCAAGACCTGCTGATAAAACAGCGATTGTTCTGCTGCCGTACGGATGTTCCAGCCGTACAGAAGCTTTGCGATCACACCTAGCTCCTGTCCGCTCTGTGCAGCCTCTTTCATCGAAACTAGCGGCGGGATCAACATCACAAACAACACCTTGGCGATGGCAACGACGATCAACACCACAAAACTCACCAAAGCCAACGACAAGATCGCAAAAAAGATCCGCAACCCCCTCGACTGATAACGCGTTCCAATCCACTGCGGAACCGACAACGCCGCAACTCGCGTCCCCATCGCACGAAAACGATTCGAGAAAAACACCAACCCCAAGATAATCCCCAACGACGCAGCCCCTCCCATCCCCAAAAGACCCGATACTCCGTAAGCATAGATCAACCCGGGATTCACCACAAACGTCGCAACACTCGTCAATTGGGCCGTCAAAGAAAGACCCACAAAGGCAGGGTGGATATCCCGACTCCCCACCGCAAAGTTCTTTAGCGAATCGGTCTTCAACAAACCGCGAATCGTCAACCATACCGTCACCGCAACATACAGGCTCAACGCAAGCCAAGCCATCTGAAATTTGGTCATCGAGACATCTCTTTCGTTTGGGATAGAAAAAATTAATAAATCCCGAGGCGTTTTTTGACTTCTGCTTTGATCACTTTTCCCGAAGCATTCAAGGGCAATTCTTGTACAAAATGATAGTGTTTCGGCATCTTGTAGCGTGCCAATCGCACATCCAAAAAGGCGTGGAGAGCTTCGCTTGTCAAACCTTCTGTGCGCGGCACGATCACCGCAACAGGAACTTCTCCCCAACGCTCCTCCGATTGCCCCACCACCGCCGCCATCGCAACATCGGGGTGACCTGCCAAAAGCTTTTCGATCTCCGCAGGATAGATATTCTCTCCGCCGCTGATGATCATGTCTTTTTTGCGATCGACGATCGTCAAAAACCCTTCTTCATCAAAACGCCCGATATCGCCTGTGTGCAACCAACCCTTGCGGATGGTCTTCGCCGTCTCTTCGGGCAGATTCCAATATCCCTTCATCACATTCGGACCGCGTACGACGATCTCGCCAGACTCTCCCGTCGGAAGGGCGTTTCCATCGTCATCCACCACCTTGACCTCTGTGTACAAGATCTGTCGCCCGGCACTACCCGCCTTGCGCAAGCACTCGCCCGGACCCATCCCCGTCACACCCGGGGCCGCTTCGGTCAACCCGTACCCTTGGCGAAACTCCAAGCCCCGCGCATGGTACAACTGAATCAACGACTCGGGCAACGGCGCACCACCGCTCAACAGCACTTGGCACGAACCAAAGTTCGTCTCCGCAAAACGCGGATGATCCGCCATCAAACGAAAGATCGTTGGAACTCCCACCACTCCCGTCACATGGTCTTTTTCGATCGATGCCAACACCGCACCCGCATCAAACTTTTGCTGCAAGATCACCGTCGCCCCAACGTGCAACATCGGTGTCACCGAACCATTCAGCCCACCTACATGAAACAACGGCAACAACACCAAACACACCGTATCCGGTGAAACTCCCAGCGACCAGCCGTTGATCGTCTGCCAAAACACATTGTTGTGCGTCAACACCACCCCTTTGGGATTCCCCGTCGTACCGGACGTATAGATGATCATCAAATCGTCATCCCCGCCCCCGACAGGCTCGCCCAACGGCGACTCTCCTTCGCCACGCAAGGCAGCTTCATACGCCGATCCTTCCAAAGCTTCGGCCACTTCCGTCAGCACAGGCGCTCGTTCCATCCGAGCCGCCAAACTCCGCGCTCGTTCTGTCCAACGCCCTGCATAGATCAAAGAATGGGGCGTACAATCGCGCAAAATATACGCAAGCTCGTCCTCCCCCAAACGCCAATTCAGCGGCACATAGATCGCCCCGATCTGCGCACAAGCAAACAACACCTCGATCATCTCCGCGCAGTTCGGCAACAACACCGCCACGCGATCTCCTTGCCCCACACCTTGTCCCTTCAACAACGCCGCCAGTTGGCTCATCCGATGCGAAAGCGTCGTATAACTCCACGCATGGCGCTCGTCTTGGATCGCCAGTTTTTTCCGATACAACGTCGCATTCCGCTCGATCCATGTCGCAATATTGATCCGCATCTCTCTCTCCCATCCTCAAAAAATCGAAGCCATCCCGAACGATCTACAGCGAAGCCACTGCGGTGTCGCAAATGATCTACAGCGAAGCCACCGCACCCGATGTCGCATCCTCGCCGATCGATTCTTCGTTCGAAAGTTTTTTGGATGGGATCGCATCGAGTTGCTCGTGCATCTGCGTCACTTGGGTTTGAAGCTGTTCGACCATCGCGATCAAACGAGCGATCTCTTCTGCTCGCCGTTGTTGGCCTGTGCGGAGTTCGTCCATCAGATCCTCCACTTCCGCCAGCAAACGCTGTACCCCGTGCATCACCTTGAGCTGGTGGCTGCGCATCGCTACGCCTAGCTGCGAAAGCAACAGATCACGCATCTGCTCGACCATCCGCAGATTCCGCATCACCCCCCCCAAAAGCCCTGCGGATGCACGCAAAAAGGTATCGCTTTGTACCACCCGCTCGATCCGTTCGTTGGCCTTCAACGCCAACCGATCAAAACGCGGCTTCCAGTATCGCTCAAACATCTTCGTATTTCCTCTGGTTTGACACATCCCTCCAAAACGCCGCTGAGCATAACCAAGCCCCCATCGCACTGTCAAGCTATTTTTGTGCATTGCACAAAAATATGCTGCAAAGCACAAAAATGTACTTGACTTTCACAACGGGTTGCTGCATACCCTATCAAGCCAGACAGACGGGCGCTTGGTTGCAAACAACACAAGCGAAAGACCGTCCACGATCGCAGAGAAGGCCGCCATCAAAGCGCACAACACGCGCTTTTTTGCAGCGCACAAAGGATAGATTCGATGAAGAAACAAGGACCGGTAGAGATCCGCAAATACTCGAACCGTCGCTTGTACAACACCCAAGAAAGCTGTTACATCACTCTGCAAGATCTCGCGCAGATGATCCAAGACGGCCTCGATGTCCAAGTCCTCGACGCCAAAACGGGCGAAGATATCACTCGCGCCATCATGTTGCAGATCATCTGCGAAAACAAAGCGCAGCAAGAAGCCCTTCCGATCTCCTTTTTGCGTCAAGTCATCCAAGCAGGCGATAAGGCCGTCCGTTCCTCCATCCGTAGCTACCTCTCCATGGGATGGCAAGCTCAACGAGAAGTCCAACGCCAGATCGGCCATTGGGCCCGCGCCGCCATGATGATGAATCCGCTACTCGCTCCCTTTATGGCCGCACAACGCGATTACAGCCCGTCCCCCAACGCAAACCGCCACGATCTCGCTCCCATCCCCACGCCCCAACTGCCTCAAATCCTCCCTCCCACCGACGAAGACGGCTCGCCTTGGGAAGAACTCGAACGCCTGCGATTTCAGCTCGCCGCCATGCAAGCCCAGATCGACGCCATGACACAAGAACACGACGGCGCGGGATAATCCCCCCCATCGTCTGTCCCATTACACCGGCCCATCCGATGTTTTCAGATGTCCCATCGCTTCGGCCCATCCGATGTTTTCAGATGCCCCATCACATCGGTCGATGCGATACTTTTTAGACGCCTTGGTCACCTATCCACCCCATCCAAAACAAAGGCACTTCAATGACACAACAGACTGAATCCAAAGAAAAAAAACCTCTGCTTCGCCGCGTTTTTCGCCTTGGTATGGCCCTCAGCGGCATCGACACAATGCGCCAGATCGCCCGTCCTCTCGCTCAGATCGCAGCCAACAACCTCGAACAAGGATTGCAACTTCAACAAGCCCTCTGGGCGCGAACCGCTGAAGCCCTCCAATCCTCACAAGAAGCCAGTCTCCATCATCTCCGACGCATCGCCGAGATCAACACTCGCCTCACTGAAACGCTGCGCGACAAGATCAAAGGCATGGCCGATCCCGGTACACACTAATCTCGAAAAGATCGAAGGTATCGTCGCTCTTGGTGCGCGCTCCGATCTCAAACCCCCGTGTTCGCAGCCCCTCAAGCGGTGCTGTGGTTTGGAAAAAAACCTCTGTTCGTTCCGCCAACACGGGGTCAAGGGGGCTGCGACCCCTTGCGGGGCGTGGGGCCGCGCCCCACAAAGACAGAACAATAGTGACAAACTTAACTCTTTCCAAGATGCCCTTTCGACGGACGAAAAAGGAGTCTTGCTTGCTCACGATCTTCAAAAAAGCGACCCATGCCCTCGGCAAAGCGGCCTCTGTCCTTGGCGAAGAAGCCCGCAATATCGGTCGCCGCACACGCAACA
>CAUJFU010000371.1 GCA_963169055.1 Myxococcota bacterium | reverse complement strand
CGAACGACTTGAAAAAAGGCAAAAAACTTGGGGGGGTCGAGCACAGAATCGAGTTCAAAATTGGGATCATTTTTGAGGGCCTCGATGAAGTGGTTTCGGGCTTCGTCAGGTTTGCGTTGCAGCAGTTGGATGAACGCGAGGTACTTGAGGGCTTGGTTACGCTCCCTGACGACGTATCGGGCGTTTGTGGAGACTTTGAGAAACTCTTGTGTGGCTTCGGGATAACGCTGATCATTGTAAAGCGTCAATCCCTTGTTGAGGAAAGGGTTGGTGACAAAGTCGCGGTTTGCTTGGGCAAAGCAGGGGGTGGAAGAGGGCAGCCCAAGACCAAGGAACGAGCAAAACAACAAAAGGAGACGAGCTTGTTGTGGGATGGATCGACAAAGCATCTCTAACCTCATGCCCCAAAAATCAATACGAAAAACAAACCTCACACCCACCTCGTCGGCGACGTATCGCTACGACTGCGTTTTTCCGCGCTCCCTTGACCCCTTGGATTGGCTTGATTACCCTCAAGGACGAGAACTGCACAACAAGGCGGATGTTTCACACCTAACCACAACACCGCCCAAAGCGCAAGGTTTGTCTTCTTTGTGTTCTTCCTTTTTGGAATGTGGGTTGTTTGGGTATGACACGTGCGTCTTTGCTGAATGCCTCGTCGCGGGGCGGTTGGCTCTGTTTGTGTGCAGGGCTATTGTGGTTTTATAGCTGCGCGCCTGTTGAACAGATACAGACGCTGTATCCGCGTTTACGGATACAACTTCACTCGGATCAAGTTCGGTGGTTGCGTGTTCAGATCGCGGCTTGTCAGGGAGAACGTGCCACGCAATCTCCGTTGTTGCGCGAACGGGCTGTCGAAGTTCCGCTCGGAGTCGAGGACTTTTTTTTACCGCAACTTCCTGTGGGCGACGTGGATCTGTGGGTCGAAGCTTTTTCCGAACACTCTTTGGGAAGTCCGAAAGGTCAAACCATCGGATTTATTCGGCAGCGATGGACGCGAACCACGCCATCGGCGGCTTACGCGGATCTCTCTTTGCGGCAAGGGACACCTCCTTTGTATGCGTTGTGTGCTTTGCCTCCGCCTATCGAGCGCCCTTTGCCTCCCCCCGTTCTGCCCGAATCATGGTTTCCTTCGGCGCCCTCTGTGGCGTATCCTTGGCTTCCTTCGATCACGAACGGCCTTCCCGAACTTCCGAACCGACCCGAAACAACGCCACAAACCCCCCAATTAAGCCGCCTTCACCAACTCCCTACGGTGCTTTCGCTGCCTGCTTTCCCTCTCCAGATGCACAGCAATGGCCAACATCTTCTTTTGCTTCAAGCATCCCCACCCGCCTTGCGACTTGTGGATCTGCGCGTCGGTTCTCCCCAACCGATCGGGACATTCGATCTACCCAAAGATTGTCAGCCTCGTGATCTCGCGCTGCTTGGTACGCAGGCTGCGATTCTTTGCGTGCAGCCTGCTCGTCTGCATTGGCTCGACTTTGCTCCTGCGATTCGGCATGATCCGTGGCGAGTGCATTCCCCCGAAAAAGGCTTTGAGCTTCCTTGTCAACAGCCGAGCGCTGTGCGTTTTTGGGGCGAAAGTTTTGTCGTGGCTTGTTTTGACACCCACGAAGTTTTGTTCTTGCACCCCCGTGAACAACAATTGGCTGTCTTGCTCAAGATGCCGGTGGGAGAGGGCCCTGTGCGCCTCGCGCACTTGGATGGATCGTTCTTTGTGTTGAATGCGCTTTCCAACAACATCTCTTCATTTCGCATCGCGCCAAACTTCTCACGCAAAGAGCCGATCGCTTCGGAGCAGAT
The DNA here is from genome assembly GCA_963169055.1 of Myxococcota bacterium. Classification (GTDB taxonomy): domain Bacteria; phylum Myxococcota_C; class UBA6777; order UBA6777; family UBA6777; genus JAKLKB01. The sequence goes on along the minus strand of CAUJFU010000371.1, from coordinate 3,302 downwards.
CACCATAGAAGTCACGCGCAGTACTCACCGACAACCGTTGGAGATGGCCGTCAACGCGCATTATCTCGTGACGCTTAGCGCATCCGAGAAGAACATTATGGTTCGGTCTCTTCCTTTGCGCGACGACACCCCACCGCGCTATCTCTCTGTCCCGCAAGGCACTTCGCCTCGGCATATCCAATTGCTCGGACACACCGCCATCTTGTCGATGCTTGATCGCGAAGAACTCCTTGTGATCGACTTACAGCAGCAAACCACCACCCAACGCCTTTCTTTGCATCGACCTTCTTTGGAACCCAAAGCTTCGGCTTTTTCGTTAGGGGCCAGCGCGGAGCTTATGCCGAGAGACTCTTTCCCGTTGCTTTATCGCCAACCTAGCACGCCGATCGCTCTTGCAGGAACGCGTGTGTTTGCGGCCTTGCGGTATGAAAAAACGCTTCGGTCTTTTGTTTTTTCCGAACATTCTGGGTTTCTGCAATGGGGATGGGGGGCTTTTTCACATGCGCCGTTGGTGGCTGATGAAACGTCTCAAACGCCCTATGTATGGCTATTCCAGCAAGAATCACAGCGTCTTCTCGCGCTCGATCTTCAACGAAAAGACTTCCCAAAGGCGATCGATTGGAGCCAAACGCCCGCATGGGTTCGCCTTCACAAAGATCATCTGATCTTTCTCGATCAGTCCTTGCGTCGTGTAGGCGTGCGCTCTCTCCAATCTCCTGATCTACCCGTCCAGTTTGTCACGCTAGAACAAGATATCTGTGACGGCGAGTTTTACAACAGCACGTTGTACTTGCTGCATTGTCGAGACGCTTCGTTGACGCGACTTCGATTTCTTCAAGACACACACCCCGCACGCTTGTTTTTTCTCGATCAGTTGCGCTTAACTGCAAAGTACATGAACCTACAAGTCCAAGGGATCGGCCTTTTTGAACACAAACAACAAACCTATCTCTTAACCTTTGACACAACGGCTCGGCTTCTTGCCTTGTATCCTCTCCCTGCCCAATCGACCAAGCCCGTCGAACCCTCTCGAAAGCTCGTACTTCCCGGCCTTCAAAGTGGTTTACAACAATTGTTGAAACGCTCCAACCAACGCTTCTCGTTGTTGACCCAACTTGGCCGACTCTACGAGATCGATGCTTTTGCGCTGATCGATCCTCAAAGCCGCCTTGAATATGCCGTGATGCTTGACCTGTTTTCGGGGCAGATGCAGCCCTACGGGCGCGATATCTTGCTGACGGACCCCTACAAAAACCAACTTTTGTTGTTTGACCCATCCCGTCAAGAGATCCGAAAGCGCCTTGTGATCGATAGCTTCCCTACCTCCATTACGCCGCTTCGACTCGGAGCCCTGATCGATGCGCATGGAAACCAAAGTCTACTGTTTGTTCCGCTTCCCCCAGCGCGTCCCTAATCCTGTTTTCGCATCCATCTTCCCCATCCCTTCCTGATCTTTGTTCGCCCAATGACGATTGATCTTGTGTGGCCTCTGTTTCGTGCTTATCAAGGGGGCTTCGCGTCGTTTGTCCGATGTTGGGCGCTCGACTCCTTGTTGAGGTGAAGTGTATGTTGCTCCGATGGCCCGCTTTGTTGATTTGGAACCTTTTGCGCACGATCTTTTTCTTTCCTTTTAACGTGGCACGCGCATTCTTTCCGCCCAAGAAAGGGCGGTTGTTGCTGGTCAACCTCCGCGAAACACTTCCACGATGGCATCATCTGAGCTTGTTGCAGCGTTGGAGAGGCGAAGCCCTTGATCTGACGCTGGACGAGTGGCGCGAATCTCTCGAAACCATCGGTCGATCCAATCGAGTCAAAGGGATTGTTTGTACCATCGAACACCTTCAAGCCGATTGGCCGGCTCTCGAAGAACTGCGCCTCGCCCTTCAAAAGTTCCGTGACACGGGAAAATCTGTCGCGATCGTCCCAAAACAACTCACGCTCAGCGAGGTGTATCTGGCCACCGCCGCCGATAAACTGGTGATATCGCCCGCTGCACCCGTCTTTTTGCACAGTCCCGCGCTCTCCCCTTTCTTTTTTGGAGAGATGCTCCAACACCTTGGAATCAAACCAGACTTTATCCAGCAGGGAAAACACAAAAACGCCCCCGAACTGTTTACACGCGCTTATCCTTCTGCAACCAATCGCCAAGATCTCGACGAGCTGATCGCCGATTATCGGGCGCTCTGTTTCGAGCGCATCGCAAAAAGCAAACAACGCACCACCGAAGAGATCGCTGCGATCTTCGACCGTGGCGTGTTCTCTCCTCAAGAAGCCCTTCAATCCGGCCTGATCGATGCCATTCGCTTCCCTGACCACTCCACCTTTTTCTTTCTCGAAGGCCACGACAAACAGCCCTATCCATCGCCCGAAGACGCCCAAAAGCATATGATCGAGGAAGCGGAACGCCGTAAAAAGCGCAAACATCGCAAAAAAAACAAATCTCGTGCGTTGGCTTCCCCTCAAACCTCTCCCTCTGATCAGGCCGAACCTTCGAGCGAACGCGTATTTTCGGAAACGGACAAAAAGACCGAAGATGCGGAGATTATCGAGGCTGCTCAAAAGCCCGAAGATGGGGAGGTTGTCGAGATCGCTCAAACGCCCGAAGATGGGGAGGTTATCGAGACTGCTCAAAAGCCCGAAGATGGGGAGGTTATCGAGCCTGCTCAAACGCCCGAAGATGGGGAGGTTGTTGAGCCTGCTCAAACGCCCGAAGATGCGGAGGCAATCGAGGCATCGAAAAGCACAGAAGCTGGGGAAGCTGTGGCGGATTCTAAAAATGCGGATGCTGCGGAAGTTGTAGCGGAAGCGAAAAAGCCCGAAGGTACGGGGACTGAGCAGCCATCCAAAAAGGCGGAAGATACGGAGCCAATCGAGGACGAGGATCTTCCGCTGATGGATCTGGACGAATTTTTATCGCGTCAACCGCGTTGGTTGCGTTGGACGCGGCTGCGTCGAACGCCGACGATCGCGATCTTGCCGATTGTGGGGACGATTCAGGAGGAGGAGACGCCCAATCCTGTGATGGGCGGGGAGGAAGCGGCATCGAGTGATCGTCTGACGGAGATCATCGAGGAGCTTTGTTATGATTCGAGTGTGAAGGGCGTGGTGGCGTTGATCGATTCGCGGGGTGGGGCGGCGACGGCTTCGGAGGCGATCTGGTATGCGCTGCGGCAACTGAGCGAAGAAAAGCCTGTGGTGGCTTTTCTCGAAAGCTACGCGGCTTCGGGCGGGTATTATGTGGCGTGTGGGACGGAGCGGATCATCAGCAGCCCGTGGTGTTTGACGGGTTCGATCGGTGTGTT
>CAUJFU010000370.1 GCA_963169055.1 Myxococcota bacterium | reverse complement strand
TTATTTGTGGAGAGCAGCCCCACAGAGAACGCGCTCGATGCGTTCGCAGGCCCAATCAATTTCTTCTTGGGTGATCACCAGAGGCGGGGCAAAACGGATAACTTGCTCGTGGGTATCTTTGGCGAGGATGCCTTCTTTCATCATCGCGTAGCAATAAGGTTTGGCGAGACCCGCAGCTTTTTTGAGCTGTATACCGATCAAAAGCCCCTTCCCACGGACTTCTTCTACGTGTGGGCTGTTCATTGCGGTGAGCCGTTGGCGAAAGTAAGCGCCCATCTCTGCGGCACGTTCTGCCAAGCGTTCGTCTTTCAACACCCGCAATGACTCACGCGCCACAGCACAGGCCAACGGGTTTCCGCCAAAGGTGCTGCCGTGATCGCCCGGTCGAAACACCGCCATGACTTCTTCGATGCCGATCACCGCAGAGACGGGGTAGAGGCCGCCACCAAGGGCTTTTCCCAAGATCAGCAGATCGGGTTTGGCATCTTCGTGTTCGTAGCAAAACATCCGACCTGTTCGTCCCAATCCCACTTGGATCTCATCGTTGATCATCAACACGCGGTGTTTTGTACAAAGCGCACGGACATCGCGCAAAAACCCCTCAGGCGGCATGATCACGCCGCCTTCGCCTTGGATCGGTTCGAGAAGTATGCCTACAGTGTTCGCCGTAATCGCCGCTTCCAACGCCGCGATATCTCCAAAGGGAACCACCCGAAACCCCGGTGTCAACGGGCCAAAGCCCGCTTGATTCTGTGGTTCCGTTGAAAAGCTGACGATCGAGATCGTGCGGCCATGAAAGTTGCCCGAAAACACGATGATCTCGGCTTGGTTTGCGGCGACTTTTTTGACTTCGTAACCCCATTTTCTCGCCGCTTTCAACGCGGTTTCAACGCCTTCGGCTCCTGAGTTCATCGGAAGTACCCGATCCAAGCCCGTCAACGCGACAAGATCTTCGCAAAATCCTCCCATCTGATCGTTGTAAAAAGCCCGTGAAGTCAGTGTCACGCGCTCCAATTGTTGCTTCATCGCCCCGATGATTCGAGGATGGCGGTGTCCTTGGTTGAGGGCGGAATACGCGCTGAGCATATCGAGGTAACGCTTACCGTCCACATCCGTCACCCAACACCCCGTGCCTTCCGCGATCACCACGGGCAAAGGCTTGTAGTTGTGGGCGCTGTACCGTTCGGTTTGTGCGATCATCGTCTCAGAATGTTCTGTCATGGGTATCTCCTCTATGGCTTTTTTGCCGGTCGTTTCGGCGTGATGGGATGGCTTGATCTGGGGGGGGATCGGGAGGGCATTGTTTCGTCCTTGGATCATCCGCCTTGCGTTGTCTGCATAATGTTATGCAACCCTGTCGTCAAACGCTAGATCTGATTTTTTACAGCCCGATCTTTCAAGAACACAAGTCGCTTGTGTGCAGCTTTACACTTCGTGCGGGCGGTGATAGCTTCGCTGTTTCGAGGTATCTTTTCCGTCTATTTCTACACAGGAGCCTACGTATTGGACAAAAAAACCCGTGTTATCGGCATTTCAAGCCAGAGAGTCGTTGGTGTAAAAAACGGTGCTCTGTGCGCCGAATACGGGGCCAAGAGAGCGAAGCCCTCGTGGGGTGTGGGGTCATGCCCCACAAAACCGTCCAAATTTGTAAGTTCTCCCTACACAAAGAGCGCACCGATGGGCAAACAGAAATCTTCCAAGCCTTCCAGTGATCCGGGCCGATTTCGCTCGCTTGCGGAACCCCTCAAGAAAGTCAAACCGAGTCCCAATCCTCCCGCACCTCCGCCTCCAGTCAAGCGCGTTGAGACCTCTTCGGCGTTTTTGATGAGTCCCGAAGCTCGCCTTTGGCTTGCCGAAGAACAACCGCTCCCTTCGGAGATTTCGGTTTTTGGCAAACCCACAAAGCCGCAACCTTCGTCTTCCACCCGCTCTGCAAAAAAAAAAACCGACACTTCTTCGGCCAAAACAGCCATCCCACCGAACCCAAGCGAACCCTCGCAAGAAGCCGAGCAATTGCGCCAAGAGAAAGAATCTTTGCGCCAAGAAAACGAGCGTTTGCATCGAGAGGTTGTGGAGAAAGAGCAGACGGCGACTGCACGAGCCCAAGAGATCGCGTTGTTGAAAGAGAATCTCACTGCCGAATCCCAACGTTTCGAGCAGATATCGCAGCAACATACCACAACGCTGGAACGTTGTGAGGCGCTGTCCCGTCATTCGGAGCGATATCTTCCGTTGGCCTCTTTGCTCGAACAACGGGGTGTACCGACGTCACTTTTCAACGAAGCGATACAACATCTGTTGAAAAGCGGTGAATCGTTCCTTGGTCTACTGCGCGGTGATCCCCATGAGTTGGGGCCTTTGCTGAAAAAGCGGCTGCGGCTGAGTTGTGGCGATCCGATCTGCGAACAAGAACTACAAGAACAAGAAAGTTGTCCGTTGAAGGTCGCCGATCCGTCCGAATGCGAGTGTTGCCAAAACACGGAGAGTCGGCGTTTTTCGACACGTCTTGGCCGACTTTGCCTAAAGAAGCGGATCTATCGGGTGGTTTTGGTGGGAGGGAGTCCTACCACGCACGCTGAGATACAGCAACTCCAACCGCTCCAACGGATTCGATTTACCCTTGTGGACGGCAAGCAACGTCGTGATCTTCAGCAGGCGGCGAACGATATGCGGGGCGCAGATCTCGTGATCATCTGGGCTCCAACGATGCTACAGCACAAGATATCCGACCTCTACACCGAACAACAGCATCTTTTCAACACCAAGCTGGTTGTGACGCAAACGCGAGGGCTTGCGAGCATGTTGCGCGAAGTCACGCAATTTCTGTTGAATGCACCTTCCACCCCAGACTAAGCCACCCACCCCAAGCGAAGCTTGTTCCTTCCGCTCTGCCTGCTTTTTGGGGGCCTTCACTGCATCTTGCGTTCGATATCGAAACCATATTTGACGCGGTGTTTTTTCTCGATAAAAGGGAAGGATATATCGGTATTCCAATCGAACCAGACGCGAACAATCCGGGAGTCTCGGTTGACTTCGACGCGGACGTCGGCTTGGGAGATATCAACGCCCATTTTGGTCATCTCGCGAGAGACGGTTTCTGCAAGGCTGTCTTCGTTGACATCCCGCAAGGAAAGTTCTCCGAGGATATCTTTGACTTTGGACTTGGCGTTGAGGCTTTTGACCCAAGGAGGGACGTAGGCGTACACAAAGTAGCCCCCTACAGCGAGGACAAGCAGAAGGCCGATCATCGGTCCGCTGATGGGCAAAGAGAATCGGGGTGCAGAAGGTCTGGCGGCTTTGTATCTTACCATGGTGCATCCTTTCTTGTGGGGGGCCGTGTCGAGGCACAACAAGGTGATGTGGGAGGTTTTCTTTGTGTTCGGTGTGCAAGGCCGTTATGTTGTATGAGCCAAGCGTCGCCATTGTAGAAGCCGCACGTTGTGCTTGGCAAGGTGTTGTTTGCAAAGTCGCTGGCGTAGTGCAAAGTGTTTTGCAAAGCAAGCAGCGAACCCACCAAGGGTTTGGGGGAATCATGAGCAAAGGAAAAGACCACACAGGCCAACAGCGCGAGCGAGAGAAGATGGTGAGGGAACAATTGATGCGCCGTGGTGTGCAAGATGAGCGCGTGTTGGCAGCGATGTTGCGCGTACCTCGGCATTTGTTCACGCCCAAGGATGAAGTGGAGAGCGCTTATGCGGATCGCCCTGTTCCGTTGGGGCCTTTGCAGACGATCTCGCAGCCCTATATGGTCGCGTTGATGAGCCAAGCTGCGGAGCTGCCCGAGGGGCCGTGTCGCGTCTTGGAGATCGGGACGGGTTCGGGCTATAGTGCGGCGATCTTGGCTGAGATGGGTGCTGAAGTGTTTACGATCGAGATCGTGCGGGAATTGGCCGAAGAGGCGGCATGGCGGTTGGAAGGGATGGGATATGAGCAGATCCATGTACGGGCAGGCGATGGTGCTGTGGGATGGTCGGATGCTGCGCCGTTTGATGCGATTTTGGTGACTGCGGCTCCTGCGGATCTGCCTTCTGCGCTGTGCGTGCAACTGCGGGAGGGCGGGCGGATGATCATCCCTGTGGGTCTCGCGCCCGATCAGAGCTTGTTGCGCGTGACACGGCGGGGGGATCTTTTTGAGGAAGAGCATCTTTGCGCTGTGCGATTTGTGCCGATGGTTGGGCATGTTCAGCCTTGGCAAGCTTAGGCGCGGTGTTTGGAGTTTGTGCTGTGCAGTTTGTGCCGGTGGTTTGGGCATATTCAGCCTTGGCAAGCTTAGGCGTGGTGTTTGGAGGGATGATGGCGAGTTTGGCGTGGTGGTTGTGGTGGTCTCTGCCGTGGATGATGGCTCCGTTGGAGAGCGATGCGTTGGAGCGTTATGAGAAGCGGTGTGAAGACGAGCAATATGCGTGGTGCGTTCAGCAAGGCGTGGCATGGTTGCGCTCGAATGATACGACGCTCTCGACCACACAGCGGCAACGCGTTACAGCGCGCCTTGCGGGGGCGTATGTGGCGTTGGGGCGGGAGAAAGAAGCCCATGCGATTGTGATCGAGATGCTGCGTAGGGATGCGTGTGTGCCGATGATCCCCGGGCTACAAGGCGAGGCGCGTCGGGTGTTTTTGGCGGCCCGCAAACAGATATTGCGCGCTGATGTGGGGGGGCCGATGATCTCGCATACACCGATGGATACAGTCACGGCATCGAGAGAACCTGTGTTAACGGCCAAAGTGACGGACGATATGAAGGTTTTGCGGGTCGAGGCATACGTTCGTTATCGACCGAAAGCGGCGTGGGAGCGTTTGTCGATGGAGCCGATGGGTGAGGATCGTTATCGGGTGGGTCTGTCGGCGGAGCAGATACAGCAGAGCAAGTATGTGGCTTATTATATCGTGGCGTCGGATTGTGCGGGGAATCGGAGTTATGCGGCAGGGAGCGAGGTCTCGCCGCGTGTGTTGGAGTTGGAGGGCAAAGGTCCAAGCCCGTTGTTGATCGCGGGAGGAGCTTTGATCGCGGTGGGGGCAGGGCTGATGATCGCGGGCGGCGTGTTTTTTTTGCGATCCAACGAAGGCATTGAGCGCTGGAACAACACGATCAATCTCGAAGAATCCGAAGTGATCCGCGAACAGATCGTCTTGGATTATTCGCTTGGATGGGGTGGACTGTCTTTGGGATCGCTGTTGTTTGGAGCGGGGGTTGCGATGTTGGTTGCGCCGATGTTTCGACCGAAACCGAAAGACCCCGATACTTCAAACACCGTAACATCCGAAAGAAACATTACTGCAATCGGGCGCAGATCGCCGTGCGTGTCAGCGCACCAACACCGCAACAAAGCGCATGGTGGGGCTTTTCCTCAGTCTCTAGGCGGCGTCCAAACATCGGCCTCTTCGTGTGGCGTGCGCTTGATTGATCTGCGTTGAAGACGAGTCTATCGGGTTGAAGGGGATTGTTTGCTGCGCGATATTGAAAAGAATCGAAGATTTTAACAGAAAAGGGATGCGTCAATGATGGCAAAGATCCGAACGTGGGTGATCTTGAGCGCGTGTTGTGTGGTGTTCGTGAACTGTGGCCCTCCCGGGAAGGTGGGGCCGCGTGGCGATGTCGGTCCTGTGGGGGCGACAGGTCCCCAAGGAAATCCCGGAGTGACGGGGCCTACAGGCCCTCAAGGTCCACCCGGTCCCCAAGGTCCGCCCGGAGAAGTCGAAGCCACAAAAGTGGAGCAGCTTGTTCAACAAGCGATGAAGGCGCAGATCGACGCGCTGCAAAAGAAGATCAACGATCTGCGGACGGAGCTTCAGGGGGCGAGCCAATGCCCCCAAGGGATGGCGATGATCGGTCGTTCTTGTATCGATCTCTATGAGGCGAGTGTGGATGATTCGAGCAAACTTGGAAAGGCCGATGGCAGCGACACCACAGCGGTTGCTGATTCAAGAAGCCGCATTCCTCAGACGCGGATCACGTGGTTTCAAGCCGCTCGTGCTTGTGCCAACGCAGGCAAGCGTATGTGTTCTCGGCAAGAGTGGGTGTTGGGTGTTGCAGGAACACCCGATCCGGGGGCCAGTAGCGCCAACGGCGCTTGCAACGTGAGTGCGGCAGGTGCGTTGGTTTCGGGAAATCAGGCGTTGTGCAAGTCGCGGATCGGCGTCTTCGATGGCATCGGCAACGTCGGTGAGTGGGTCGATGAGTGGTATATCGCAGGAGGGCTTGCAGAGGCGGATCTTGGGAAGTGGGAAGGGGCGCTGTTGCTGTCGCCGTGGGGAAGTCTTTCGGTGGATGGGAAAGATGGAACGTGGAATCTCAACGGTCGATCGTTTACAGCGGTCGGAAACAACAGTACGCCCGGGCTGCCCGCAGCAGCGGTGCGAGGCGGAGATTACAACGCAGCCGAAGCAGCGGGGCTACACGCACTTGACCTGCGTTTTGGACCGCAAGCCTCTTCGCCTGCGGTGGGGTTTCGCTGTTGTTTGACGCGAGGAGTGGCTTTGTCTGCATCCCCGTCTCCGTGAGGGGGTGGGGAGTTTGGCGTGGTTTGATTTTTCTGAAAGGAGCAGAAGATGTTGGTTGTACAAGGTTTGATCGCGAGGGGATGGTTAGAGAGTGCGGGGATGTCAGGGCAAGAGGCGCACGAAGCGTTGTCGGTCGAAGTAGCCGAGCTTTTGGAGAGAGCGGTCGATCAGAAAGCGGGTTGGTTGGTTTTGAAGGCGCAAGCAGGCGAGGCGGGGGCGCTAGAGCAACGGGAGTGGGTGGTGGCTTGGTTGGATGAGGTGCGAGCGAAACAACGCCGCAGCAAGCGGGTGTTGTGGCCTGTGGGCACAATCGAACAGGGAGAGCCGATGGTGGAAGCGCTGTTGGGATGGGCGTTATTGGCGCAGGAGACGCATACAGAGGTGTTGGCGATGCAGGCAGCGTGGTGGCGTTGCTTGGAGCAAAGCGATGCTGCGCAGCCGTATCATGGGGAGAAAGGGGCGGTGGTAACGTGGGAACAGATGCGCGCACCTTCTTCGTACGAGATCGAAACGTTTCGTCATCTGGGCTGCGATTTTTGGATCGCGGATCTTTCGGATGCAGGGGGAGATTTGGGAGACTGGGAGGAAGCTTTGGAGGCGATTGAGGCGTGGCGCAGCGCACAGCCGCGTTGGAAGCCGTTGTTGTTGGCGGGTGTCACACAAGCCCAACGGGAGTCCTTGTTGGTGGCTTTGGAGCCGAGGCGCAGTCGGTTTTTGGGGCTGTTGTGGTCGTGATCTCAGGGGGGGATCAGATCTCGTTGAGTTCTTTTTTCGTTTGTTTGCAAAGGGGATCGGAGGAGCGGACGAGCCGGCAGACTTGGAGCATGAGGTGACGGGAGGCTTGGGGGTTTGAAGATTTGAGTTGAAGGCCTTGTTGGTAACGTTGGTTGGCCACCTCGCGGATCTTGGCGAGTTGCTCTAGGGCCGTGTCGTTTTTTTTGTCGTGTTTGTGAGCAGAAGAGAAGGCGTTGAAGGCGGCGGGGTATTCGTTTTGGCTCATGGAGAGCATACCGCGCACGGTGTGCATACGGGAGAGCATACGTCTCAGCAAAGGCGTGTAGTTGCTAGAGCCTTCGCTCAGATCGTAATCGAGTGTAAAGGCGCGTTCGAGGGCGGGGATGCCTTCGTTGGCGTTGCGGCGTTGGTAAGCTTCGCTGCCGCGTCGGTAGTATTGCTGGAATTCTTTGATTTGTTCGGCCTTTTCTTTGTTGCCTTCTTTTTCAAATTCGGCGATGGCTTCGTTGAGTTGGCCGTCTCGGAAAAATCGGATCCCGGGGGAGACTTTGGGGCGTTTGGTTTTTCGGGTGCGTTGTTTGTTGGAGGCGAGGGCGAGGCGTTTCATGCGATCTATGCGTGCTTTTTGGTTCTGGCGCGCAACTTCACGTTGCTTTTGGAGCCGTTGTTTTCGGAGTTTGAGGCGAGCCATCTTGCGTTTGAGTTCTTTGTTGGAGCGTCGGATGGCGGCGAGACGATCGGCTTCTTTTTGTTGTTCGGCGGTGGCTTGTTCAGCGGCGAGGCGCTGTCGTTCTTCGGTCAGTTGCTTTTCGCGCTCGGCGTGTTTGCGCATCTCGGCGAGGCGGGCTTTTTCTTCTTCGCTTTGCTTGCGTAGGGCTTCAAGTTGTTTTTCGCGTTCGAGCCGCAAGCGTTCCCACTCGGCAAGGCGTTTTGCCTCGATTTGTTGGCGTTCTTCTTCGAGGCGTTTGCGTTCTTCCGCTTTTTTCTTGATCACGGCGAGGCGTTTTTGTTCTTCTTCGACCATCTGGCGCTGGAGTTCCATCGCTTTTCTTTGTTCTGCGAGGGCTTTGCGCATCCGATCGATCTCGATTTGTTGGGCTTTGGCCTCAGCTTGGGCTTTGGTCTTCATTGCGTTTCGGGCCTGTTCTTCGGCCTTTTGCTGGGCTTGGATCTTGCGCTTTTGCTCTTCGAGTTGTTGGCGTTGGGCCTGCAATCGTTCTTCTTCTTCTTGGCGCTGTTCTTGGAGTCTTTGGAGTCTTCGCTTTTCGGCCTGTTGGCGCTTGGTTTCGGCTTGTCGGTTTTGTTCTTGTTCGATCGCTTCTTTTTTGAGCTTTTCTCGTTCTTCTCGCTCGAATTCATCTGCAAAGGAGCGAAACTGGGCTTCGCTCATCTGGCAGATCTGCTGCCGTTGAGGGGTGGCCCAGCAGATCCGCCGACAAAGGAAGCCGATCAAGAAGGGGGGATAAGGCTTGCCGTTTGGATCTCGGACGTGCTGTTTTTGCTTGAAGCACCGTCGATGACACTCGTTGAGATAGTCGATACAGAAATCACTTAGCCCTGCGGGCCAGCCTCGCAGGAGGTTTGGTTCTGCGGAGATATTCGGGGGCTGAAGGAGAAATGCGGTACAAAGAAAGAATGCGAACCATCGCATCCTGCGCGTGATAGGGACTGGCCGCAGCAGCGGCGAAAGCGAGGACACGACCCCCCGCATCTTGTGTGTGATGGAGTCTGGAAACATGCAATCTCCCTTCCCAACATACCGAGAGAAGCGCGCCAAGGGCAGCGCTTTTGTGAGCCAACGAAAGACAAAAGCTGTGTTGACGGAAAAGCCAACATACCATACTCTGAAGCCTCTGTGTTTTGAAGGAGCCGTCCACCGCACGACGGCACGGATACCCCGAAGGAGATGCGTTTGATGATGAGGAAGTATACGTATGTATGGCGATCATGGTTGCCTTGGATGTTTGTTGCTTTGTTTGCATTCATGCTGACTTCTCTGACGATGGGTTGCCCTTCTCCAACAAGCAACGAGAGCCTTGTGGAGACCCAACCCGAAAAGACGACCGAATCGACCCCCGAAGAACCCGCGAGCAGCGAGTCCACCCCCGAAGAACCCGCGAGCAGCGAATCGACCCCCGAAGAACCTGTCAGCAACCCTGAAGAGGCCGCAACACCCGAAGAATCCGCAACACCCGAAGAAAAAGCAGGCGTTGAGCCTGTCAAAGAAGCCGATGGCTCGTCGCAAGAAGCAGCCCCCGAACCCACGAACGAAGGCTCTCCCGAAGTGATCACCGAACCGACTGGCCCCGATCCAGTCGTCAAGATCACAGAACCTGCGGCCAATGCGGTGTTGACGGGGCGCTTTACGCTCAAGGTAGATGCCACCGTCGGCGGTGGTTTGTCGATCGATCGCGTCGAAGTCTACGTGGACAACAGCAAGATCGACGAAAAGGCCACCAGCCCATTTGAGTTCGATATCAACTCCTCCGCCTACGAGGATGGGGATCGCCGTATCAAAGCGATCGCCTTTAGCACAGGTCTCAAACAAGGTCTCAGCGAGCTGACCGTCAAGTTTTCCAACAAAGGCCCCAAGATCGCATTTGTCAAACCCTCGCCCAGCTCCGCAGTATCCGCCGCATTTGATGTCGAAGTGACCGTGACCGATCCCGCTGGTGTCAAGACAGGTTCGGTC
>CAUJFU010000369.1 GCA_963169055.1 Myxococcota bacterium | reverse complement strand
GTGAGGCTGGTACTGGCATGAAACGAGCGCCAGCCTTGGAACAGGTTGGTGACCATGCCCGCGCTTTGTTGGAGGAGCTGTTGGAGGTTGTTGTCCATGATCAGGCCGAAGGCAGCGAGTTGTTCGTTGCGGTGGTGGCGTGTGAGCAGGCGCTGCATGGCTTGGTTTTGGAGTGCAGAAGGGCCTTGCTTGATCAGGGCCTGTGCGTGGTCTTTGTGGAGAAGCAAGAGTTCGTTTTCAGGGGTGAGTACCAAGGATTCGCGGGAATGGGGCCGAACGGCGATGTGGAAACCGTGTGCGGTGGCGATCTCGGTGTTGGCGTTTTTTTGGGCGAATCGCGTGTATTCTTGGAGCGAGTAGGGGATCCCGATGTGAAGCGCGCCGAGATCCGTTCTTCCCCCATGGAAGCGGAGACAGAGCGTGGCAAAGCGAAGCTCGGAGAAAAAGTCTTTGCCTGTTTCTCGTCGGATTTGTTGGCGGGCTCGTGCAAGTTTGTTTGTAAAATTTTGGAGCATATATTCTTTACGAGGAAGCAGCGCAAAGAGCGGATTTTTTTCGAGGTCTTGGAGCCGCTGGAAAAAGTCTTTGGCGAGTGGGGCGGTGTGGAAGCTGATGCAAAACTGGTTGCCCTGTGGGATGTAGCGGTACATCTCGGCGGGTGGGGGAGCGGGTTGGTGGACTTGCTCAGGAACCAAAAGAGAAAATAGCATCATCAAGACGATGGGCGAAAAGGGCGATATCATGGACATGACGGATTCTCCTTGTGGGTGTGCGGTTATCGGATGGGTGGAGGGGGTTGGTGGGGGGAATAGTGCGGCGGAGGAACGGAGGGCGGCTTAGCGGGATAAGCCCGAGGGTATCGGCGGGATGGGCGCATGGCTCTGCGTGAGGATTGGCTGAAGATGAAATAGGCGGGGAACCCGCCAAAGCTGACGAGGATCGCGATGTTGCTACTGAGGCGGCCTTGGAGGGTGAGGTGGACGCTTTCTTTGCTGCCGTTGCGGAGGTTAGAGGCGAGGGGGGAGGTTCCGAATTGCTCGCGCAGGATGCGAAGAAGTGCTTTTTTGTGCTGGAAGATTGCACCGAAGGGGGATGGCGGTAGTTTGGAGGAATCGTCTTCGAGGAGTCCGTCGAGGAGATTGAGCATCCCGCGCACGCTGAGATCGCCTGCTTTGGCGAAGGCTTCGATGCCGCGCATCAGCGAGGCGGTGCGGCGGAGGGCTTGGCCGCCAGTGGTCCAGACTTTGAGGTCGGCTTGTTGGATCTGTGTGCTGAGGTGGATGGTCTTCCATCCCGCGAGCAGATCGCGGATCGTCCCGGGTAGTTTGGGCAAGATCTTGGGCATCTCGCCGCTGTGTGGGTCAAATCCAAAAGAAAAGAGGTCGCCCGGGCGTTGTTGTTGAGCCATGCGTGCGACAAGGCCGAGGCCATCGTTGGCGCGGATTAGGTATTTTTGTAGGGTGTCTCGTTCAGAAAAAAGAAGCTGTCCGTCAGGAGAAAGAGCCAAGACCTGACGCCGCCATGGGCTGGTGCTTTGGTGGATGGTGTATCCGTTTTGTTGGGTGGTGGGGCCTTGGAGGTTCATCCACTTGGCGAGCATGGCGCATTGCTTTTCGTTGAATTTGCCGCCTAAGGCGATCAGGATGTGAGGTTTGCGTTCGGTGGCGTACATCGAAAGCGTCATAAAGTGGATATCCTTGAGAGGATCGATCCCGCTGTTTTGAGAGAATTCATCGAAGGCTTTTTTGATCTGTTCGAGGGAAGCGGCATAAGCGCGTGAAAAGCCGGGGTTGCTTTTGATGAATTCTTCTTGGCCGAAGGCTTCGAGACGATCAAAGAAGCCGTCTGCAAAAGGCCGAAGATGCGTAGAAAGGATCAAGTTGGACTCTGCGAGGGTATGCTTGTAAACGACTTGGGCGGGTGGTGCGGGGGAACCGGGCTTGAGTGGGGTGAGGAAGGAAAGCAAATAAAACAGAAGCATCGAACTCATGGGGCTGATCTCCTTGGGGGTGGTGGGGAACAAAAAAACGGTGGTGCGCTGAGAAAACCTCCTTTGGCAGCGGGTGGAGCAAACAAATCGACGCGAAGTGAGGGTACGATAACCGCACTTCGCGCCCCTTCACAAGTGGGGGGAATCTCTTGCGAAGGTGAAGGGTGGTTAAGCAAAGCACCGAGGGAAAGACGAAGAAGCTTCGAGATGTCGCGGTGGATGGAGCCAAAAACCATCGAATACATCGCTCTTCTTTGGTAAGTCTTAGGGGGATTGGTTTGGGGGGGTAGCCTCTGGTGTAGAGGGAGATTCGGAGGGAGCGGTCGCTTGCGGGTCGGTGGGAGGTTGGTTGGGTGAGAGAGGGTGGAGCGCATCAAGGATCTGCTGTTTGAGCGAAGATTCGAGGGATATCTCGCGTTTGGGGAGGGCGAGTTCGATTCCAAGAGCGCGAAAGCGTTTGGATATCTCCATGCGGATTTCGCTGCGGATGCGAAAGCGCGTGCTGGGTTTGGGGAGAGTGACGCTGAGGGAAAAGATCATGGCGTTGGAGGCGAGTTCGCGGAGTCGGACAACGGGGGCGGGTTGTGCGCCAACTTCTTTGTGTTCTTTGGCGATCTTGATTAGAAGATCGTGGACGACGTGGGGGTCGGTGCCGTGGGCGACTTCGACGATCAGCTTATCGCGAAATGCCGAAGCTGCGGACCAGTTGATCAGCTTTTGATTGAGAAGGGCCTCGTTGGGCAAGATCAAAAGGCGACGATTTGGGAGTTTGATGGTGGTGCTGCGTGCGGAGATCTCGGTGACTTCGCCAAAGTGTTCGCCGACTTCGATGTGATCGCCCACAGAGAAAGGGCGGCCAAACAGGATAATCAGACCCGAGGCAAAGTTGCTTGCGAGTCCCTGAAGGCCGAATCCAAGGCCGATTCCAAGGACAAGGAAAAGCAACAAAGCACCGGCAGTTCCGAGTCCAAGGAATTGAAGACCCACAAGGATGCCGAGAAACACGATGATGTAGGAGGTGATCGCGCTTGAGGCGAATTGTGCGCCTTCGGAGAGCGTCAACACGGGGTAAAGATAGGTTCGGAGAAGTCGAGGGATCAGGCGAGAGAACCAGATGCCGATGCAGAGGGCGATCGCAAAATAGCCGAGAGAAAGAAAGGTTACGACGCGGTCTTGGTATTCGACAAGCGGAAAAGACAATAGGCTGGGGATCGCGAGTAGACCGCCCGGAACAGACCATGCTGCAAGAGAAAAGCTGAGGAAGCTCACGGTCAACAGCAAGGAGGCCAACATCCGCAAGAGATGGCCGATACGCAGCGGGTGTTTTTTTTCGGCGGATGGGTTCGTTTCATCAAAGTCGATGCGTAGGGCGTATTGGATGGCTTCGTTGAGCAACCAAAAGACGCTGTGGTGGATGAAAAAAACAGCGATGGTGCCGAGGACTCCCCACGTGAGGAAGAAGACAAGGTTGCGATAGCCCCACAGATAGGAAAGAAAGAGAGCGATGGCTCCGCCATAAAACAGAGGATACAGTCGATAAAAGAAAACGATCGCGACACGATCAAAAAAGCGGTTGCGTGGGAGCAAGTTGATGACCGCTTCGCGGTGGCTCAACAAGGTGAGGACGAGCACTTGGTTGAAGCAAAGGTAGAATAAAAAGAGGATCTCCGTCCATACATGGGGGAACTCGGCCTGTCGCAAAAGATGGTTTGCAACAAAATAGAGGGCCGTCCACAAAGCCAGCAAACGCAGGCGATTGCGAAAGCGATTGGCTGCGTTGTCGTCGATATTGACGGCCCATCGGGCTTTTGCGTCTGCGCCAAAAAAGGCTCTTGTGAGCCACCAGACCGTACGCAACATCACCAACAACGCACCGAACAAGAACGTGGTTTCGAGCCATAGACTGGAAACTTCGAGGGTCCAAAACAAGAACAGCAAGACGCCCCAAAAGAACAACAGCCAACGCAAACGCAACAACAGCGTTAGAGAAAGGATGCCCGTAAAACGCCAACTTTCGAGGGTTTCGCTGGTTTGAGTGATGGTTTGTAAGCGATCCAGCCAACGCCGTGTGGGGAGCTGAAGCAGCCACAACAACGCAAACCACGCCAAAGCCGCCAAAAAAAGCAAGATGGGGAGTCCGGCTTTCCATCGCTGTGCTTGATGGGTCCAGCGCTTGATGAATTGTTTGCGAAAAGAGCTTGGTGTATCGGTGGCTTGGGTGAAGAACGTGCGCAGTTTTTTTTGCGTTCTATCGAGCTCTTTGGTGGTGAATGAGATCTTCTTGACGAAGAATAGGCCACCTTCGACCACACGAGAGAGGCGTCGGAGCGAAGTGTCGAGAAGTTTGAGCATCTTGCGGTAAGTCTCGGCACGCAGCCGAAGGGCTTCACGTTCGAGGTTTTCATCTTCGAGGCGCAGTTCAAGGAGTTCAGCTTGGAGGCGGTGTTTTTCAAAGCGCATCCGTTGGAGTGTGCTGAGTAGCCTGCGGTGGAGTCGGCTGCGCTGGAGAGTTTTGGAGAGCGGGTTGGTGGTGGGTTTGGAGGTGGGGAGTTTGTAAAGCGGATGGGTTTCGTGTTGTGCGGGGAGGTTTAACAAGATGCGCTTGGCAAGGTCGAGCGCGGCTTGGTTGGTTTCACTTTCGGTTTGGATCTCTTTGATCTCTTCAAAGTTTTTCTGGAGAGTTTGGAGGGTTTTTCTGAGGCGAAATTGGATACGTTTTCTGGTTTTTTTGAGCGCAAGGAAGCCTTGTGGCGTATCGAGTTCGGGCTGTGGCTTGCGCTGGCGGTGAAGAAACCCGAGGTGAGCTTCGAGGGCTTGGAGCAAAAGCGTCATGCTTTGATCGCGGGATATCAGGGCAGAGGGGAGTTTATCGAGGATGTGAGTGCTGTCATCGCAGAGACGAACGATCTCAAGGCGGAGTCGGAGGGTGCGAGCGCTTTCCCGCCAGATCCATGTGTTCTGAGGAAGCTGATTGTCCGCGATCACCTTGCGAAACCACAGAGCTTCGCGCTGCCAGCTTTCTCTTCGGGCGGTTTCGCGTTGCTTGGCGTTTTCGACACGCGAAACCATCTCGCGACGGCGTCTATCGAGCCGTTGTTCTTCGGTGCGGCTTTGATCGGGGGCTTGGGCTTCTCTACCCGCACGTTGCAGAAACAGGTTAAGCAAGGGGTTGGCGAAAGCTTCGGTGGTAAAAAGGCAGAGAAAAAGGGCCACGTAGGGAAATCGACGTAAACAGAACACTGCGTATCCTCCGTGTCGTGAGGCGAAACCGGCAGAACTTGAAAGCAAAGGCGGGCGCAAACTTCGGAGGGATGTTGCAAAAGATCGGCTGTAAAGGTCAAGAGGCATCCACACGATCGAGGTTGGATGTGGGTCGCGGCGGTGTAGGCTGCGTTTGGGGACGGGGGTTGCGTTTGTTTCAAGGGTGTTTGTATCTTGCTGAGAAACGACGCCAACACACCAAAGACTGTGCTTTGAAGGCAACGGTAATCCAATACGCCAGAAAGACGGAGCTGATCGTGAAGGACAGGAGGCTGGTGTGTTTGTGAGGTCGGTAGCAAGGCGATTCCCATCAACACAGAACTGGAGGCAAGATGGCTGTACACAACCCCGCGCACGGAAAGCCGGCTTTTTTGGTGCAACCGGGATCGTTTCGATACACCGAGCATTACTATCCGAAAGTATTGAATGCGCAGATTCATTCGATGGTTGCGTTCTTTTTGTCGATGACGACCGAACAGATCGTGAGTCGTTATTGTCACCTTCACCCTCAAACACCAAAGCACCAGTTGTCGCAGTGGTTGGACTATTCCCCCAAGTTTTTCGCATGGTCTGGGTCGGACTTGTTCAATGTGACAACCTCACAAGGGGTTCGACGGATGGTGTTGTTGGAGACGAATTCGTCACCATCGGGGCAAAAGTCACTGCCGTTGTTGGATGAGCGGGCCGAACAAGGGGGATATCGGTTGTTGTTGGAAAAGACCTTCAAACCGATGGTTGAGGCGCGTCGCCTGCCAACAGGGGGGTTAGCTGTGTTGTACGACAAGAATCCGATGGAGACGACAGGTTATACCAAAGTGATGGCGGATGTGTTTGGTGAGCCGGTCTTTGGGGTGGAGTACTACGAGGATGATCCCGATCCATCGGCGCGTTTCGATGATGGTGTGCTGCATGTGCGGGATGCCGACGGGCTGTGGCACCCGATACGTGCGGCGTTTCGGTACGTGACGCAACGTCCGTGGACACGCATCCCGATCTTGACCAAAACGTTTATTTTTAATCCTGTATTGGCGTGTTTATCGGGGGGGCGGAACAAATTGGTCGCGGCCAAGGCGTACGATATCTTCAACGCGGAACTGGTTGGGAGCGGTTTGGCGATCCAGTTGCCGCACACGATCCGCGATGTGCAAAAAGAAGAGATCCCGATGTGGCTCCAGAGTATGGGGGGATTCGGGGTGGTGAAGATCCCTTATAGCAATGCGGGGCAGGGAGTCTTTACGATCACCAGCCAAGCGGAGTTGGAGAAGTTTATGGAGCGCGATTATCCGTACGATCAGTTCATTGTGCAGTCGCTGATCGGCAACTACAAATGGAGTTCGCGTGTGGCGGATCGGCAGTTTTTCCATGTGGGAACAGTCCCCAACCAACAACAAGATATCTATGTGGCGGATATCCGCATGATGATCCACGCCACAGACGAAGGTTTCCGTCCTTTGGCGACGTACGCACGCAGGGCGCGGATGCCGCTGATGGATGAGCTTCGCCCAGAAGTAGCTTCGTGGGATATGTTGGGAACCAATCTTTCTGTAAAAACATCGGGAGGTGGCTGGGATGCTGAAACGGAGCGTTTGATGATCATGGATCGACGGGACTTTAATCGCCTTGGGGTGGGCCTTGACGACCTGATCGAAGGCTTTGTCCAAGCCGTCTTGGCAACCATCGCGATCGACAAGATGGCTGCGATGTTGTTGACCCAAAAAGGCCGCTTTCGCTACAAGTTGTATCGTTCGCTTAACAACGACGACGCTTTGTTTCGCGAGATCGAGATGGCTTCCCCCCAAAAAGGCGAATCATCGGGACTTTCCACAGAATAGGAAAATCTTTTGGGCTGCGCAGAAAGATCGGCGTTGACAAATCAGGAGATTTTGGGGGAATCGAAACGCCTCGTTTAGAGGCGCATTGGGAAGCGCAAGACGCGAAGGTTTGGCGGTGATAGGAACAGTTCACGTAGACGCGCATTGGGAAGTGCAAGAACAGGAGGTTCGGTGGTGAAAGAGCAGGAGGTTTGGCGTTAATGGAGAAAGCTCATTTGGAGGCGCATTGGGAAGCGCAAGAAGCCCGTTGGTTGGAGGAATGGAAGGCGTTTTTATCGATCCCGAGTATCAGCGCTGATCAAGCGCATCTCGTGGATTGCGTGCGGTGTGCGGAATGGTTGGTCTCGCATCTTCGGGCGCTTGGATTGGAAGCGGAGCTACGTGACACCGCAACCAAGCCCGTGGTGTTTGCGCGCTACGACTGTCCCGATCCCGATGCGCAAACCGTCCTATACTACGGGCATTACGATGTCCAACCGCCCGATCCGTTGGAGGCGTGGGAGAGTCCGCCTTTTTCTCCAACGTACCGCAACGGGCGGATGTTTGCGCGTGGTGCGCAAGACAACAAGGGCCAAACCTTTTATGTGCTCAAAGCGCTCGAAACGTTGTTGCAACAGGGAGCCTTGCGCTACAACGTGCGGCTGTTGATCGAAGGGGAAGAGGAGACGAGTTCTCGGGCGTTTGCTAACGCGCTGCCTGCATGGGAAGCTGATCTCAAAGCGGATGTCTTGATGGTGTGCGACACCAGCAGCCTTTCGCTTGAGACGCCGACTGTGACGATGGGTTTGCGTGGAAGTCTGTTTGTGGGGATACGCCTCGATGGACCCGGATACGACGTCCATTCAGGTTCTTTTGGCGGGTTGATCCGCAATCCTGCGGTGGAGATGGCGCATCTGCTTTCAACGCTGCACGATGCTCAAGGCCGAATCGCTGTAAAGGGATTTCTCGACGATGTGGCCGAACCTTCCGAAGAAGACAAAGCGATGGCGCACAAAGCGCCCTATGCTTGGGCAGATATCAGCGATCGTTTGGGCGTCGCGTTGGATGGCGGCGAATCAGGGCTTCCTCCCGCTTATCGTGTTGGATTTCGCCCCACGATCGAGGTCAACGGCTTGTTTTCTGGTTATAACGGGCCGGGCGTCAAAACGATCATCCCTGCGTACGCGACCGCCAAGATCACTTCACGATTGGCCGCAGGCCAAGATCCCGAACGAGCGTTGCGTTGCTTGATCGCACACCTGCACCAACACGCGCCACCCTCGCTGCGCTTTCACATCGAAGCCCAAGGCATCGGCGGCCCTGCTCTCCAATTGAGCGTGCATGAACCTTGGATCCAACACGCCGCACGCATCCTTGCTCCGCTCGCACAACGCGAAGTCGCCTTTGCTTGGGAAGGTGGATCGATCCCCATCGTTGGGCAATTGGCCCGACTGTCGGGCGCTACGCCGATCCTTGTCGGTTTTGGCCTCGAAGAAGATCGCATCCATTCGCCCAATGAGTCTTTTTCTCTCGATCAAATGCGCATGGGCTTTCTTTATGTTGCAACTTTTCTTTCTT